>CAIYLB010000247.1 GCA_903926935.1 uncultured Pseudomonadota bacterium | reverse complement strand
GCACTCACCACGTTCATATCACTGGCTGGACGCTATTTGGTATTAATGCCGAACAATCCACGTGGCGGCGGTGTATCTCGCCGTATTGAAGGCGAAGATCGCGACGAGTTACGTGATGTATTAGCACAATTAGAAGTGCCAAAAGGCATGAGCATTATCGCCCGTACCGCTGGTATTGGCCGTAACGCAGAAGAATTACAGTGGGATTTAAACTACCTCACACAATTATGGACGGCCATTGATGGTGCTTCTGCCATGCAAGCCGGTGCCTACTTAATTTACCAAGAAGGCAGTTTAGTGATACGCGCGATTCGTGATTACTTTAGCTCTGATATTGGCGAAATCCTAATCGATACACCGGATATTCACGAGCAAGCGGTTCAATTTATGAACCACGTAATGCCGGGTAATGTGTCTCGAGTTAAATTGTACCAAGATGAAATTCCGCTATTCACACGCTTTCAGATTGAGCACCAAATTGAATCCGCCTTCTCGCGTGAAGTACGCTTGCCTTCAGGCGGCGCCATTGTTATCGACCATACTGAAGCTTTAGTTTCAGTTGACGTTAACTCTGGTCGCGCAACACGTGGTAGCGATATTGAGCACACTGCTTTCAATACCAATATGGAAGCCGCTGAAGAAGTAGCACGTCAGTTACGTTTACGTGACTTAGGCGGTTTAGTCGTGATTGACTTTATTGATATGGAAAGCCAACGCAATCAACGTGAAGTTGAAAATGCATTGCGTGACGCTCTGCATTTTGACCGCGCTCGCGTTCAAACTGGCAAAATTTCACGCTTTGGTTTGCTAGAATTATCACGCCAACGTTTACGTCCTAGCTTAGGCGAAACCAACCATATTCCATGCCCGCGTTGTAGCGGCACTGGCCATATCCGAGGCATTGAATCTACCGCCTTGCACATTTTACGCATTACGCAAGAAGATGCGATGAAAGATAATAGCGCAATTATTCAAGTGCAATTGCCGGTTGAAGTTGCAACATTCTTATTGAATGAAAAACGTGCTGATATTCATGCTATTGAACAGCGTATGGGCGTTGAGGTCGTGTTGATTCCGAACATTCACCTTGAAACCCCTAACTACAATATCGTGCGTGTTAAGCATGATGATGTGAACGAAGAAACCAGCCGTGCAAGTTACAAATTAGTAGAATTACCGACCGAAACTTCTTATATTCCAAACGCAGAAGAAGTTGCGAAAGCGGTAAGACCGGTTGCTGCGGTAAAAGGTATTACGCCTGCCGCACCAGCACCGATTGTGGCTGAAAAAGAAGCTGAAGTTGTCGCTGGACCTAAAATGTCGTTCATTGCACGCATTAAAAACTTCTTTGGCATTTCATCTTCGAACGTTGAAGCGTCTAATGCTGAAGCAGCAAAAACAGCAGAATCTAACAAAGACGGCAACCGTAACAATCGCAACCGTAACAACCGTAACCGTAATGAGCGTAATAAGACCGAACGCTCAGACAAAGGCGCCATAGCAACCCGTAATAATGAAAACAAGGGCCAAGAGACTCGCACACAAGAAGGACGTGCAGATGTGAAACCTCAAGAACCGCGTCAACAAAAACCTCAGCAACAACGTACTGAGCAGCAACGTAGCGAACAGTCTCGCAACGATCAGGCACGTAAAGAGCTGCAGCGTGCTAATGCTCCACAAGTTGAAACTAGTGCGTTAAAAGTGACTGCAGATGCGCCAGGAAATGAAGCTGCTACAGCTGAGTCGCGCGGTGGTCGTCGCAATCGCAACAACCGTCGTGGCCGTCGCGATCGTGATGAAGCTACAACAGTAGATGCCACTCGCGCTTTTGTACCTAATGATGAGATTGTTGCAATTCAAGCAAATGAGTCTAAAGAAGCGCTTGTAGTCAATACAGCTAAATCTGAAGTGGCTACAGCAAAGCCGACGGATCAACAGTCCTTTGATTTAGTCAGCACTACCATTTCAGCTTCTACTGAAAATGTTGTAGCGACAAAAGCTAGCGAGGCAGCAACAATACAAGCTGCTAATGAAGCCAGCACTAAAGCATCGACAAACGAGATTGCTAAAGCCAAGCCTGAAGGCAGGAAAGCTAGATCAGCTAAAGCAAACGTATCCGTGACTGCAAACGTAGATGCCATTGAAGTAGTTACGACCAAACCTGTGGCTGAAATGGCAGCAACGCCAGTCGCTGAAAAAGCAGATGTTCCAGCTAAAGCTGTTAGCAAACGCCCTGCTCGCCCACGTAAAGCAAAAGCTGAGGCTAAATCAGCTGACTTGTCGGCAGTAGGTTTGCAATTGGTTGAAACTAAAGCGGACGCGCCTAAAACAGCTGCACCACTTGAAGCCGAAAAAGCTAGAGCACCTCGTAAAGCGGCGGCATGGCAGAAAAATACTAAAAGCGAAGTCAATGCCGAACCTATGGTGATGGTAGAAACACAAAATAAGTAGTTATGGTCTTAATTAACTCATAAGTCCTAAACATTAAGTCTTAGCCAAAAGAGTTTACTTAAGAAGCCTTAGGTAATACGACTTAAAAAAACAGCCCTGAATAATCAGGGCTGTTTTTATTTTGACTGGTGCTATTATCTCTCTGACGCTCAATCAATTTCATCGTTAGCTTCAGAAAAAGGAACTGTAGGACATATTTAGTGATCAAGTAGATTGAAACTTTTATGGCCAACTTCATTGAGCCACTACGTTCGGATTCAGATAGACTTCACTAAGCTAATGACTACTCTAAAATACGGATTATTTTTGAAGTTCCATTATTATGAGTAATATGTAAATCATAATCATCGAATACCTGTGCGCTCCTTAATTCTTCACAACTGAATTCATATTTCAAGCCAAATTCAATATCTTCAACGGTGACAACCCCTGTCGCCTGGTTACATGAGCTAACTTCAAACATATTTACCCCCTAATAAATCTAAATTTCCGCAAGTAAGTCCTTTTAAAGCGCCAGTAAAAGTGGTGTGAAAGCAAAAATTTTGCAGCATTTAACCTACTGAGCAATTCTTTGGAATGCAAACAATACCACCGTATGCCTATCTACCAGGCAATTTTAATATAGCAAGGAGGGAATAGATATCTATTTGTAAATTATTGCTTATAAGTACTTTGTTTTCATTATTATGATTATTTAATAGGATAACTAGCAAATTTTGATCTGTTACTAATGTTAAGTATTAAAATCTTATAACCCAAAACAGTAATCAGGCTAGCACTAAAATAAGGAAGTACGTAGCTTTAACGATTTGATAGAATGCGCCTTATTAGACAGGGAAACCTTAAACAACTAATTACTATCGATATGTATATCACAAAAGTTCACGAAGATAATCTCTAATAAGATTTACTTTTGCTGTGTACGGACGAATACCGTACAAGGAATTACATTGAAAACAATACAAAACATATACTTAAGCTACTTATTGCGGGGTAAGTTGGTAAGATCACTAAGTAAAGATTAGGCTTGATAGCTTTAGCTTCCTCTTTACTTGTTTAAAGATAAATAATCTTTATATTTCTGTTCTGACTTTTCTAGATGCTGATAGTTTTCATCTGACTTAAAAGCTTCGTAAGTAACCATTGCATAGACATAGTTACTCATAAGTCCAGTTCGGTTTGCTCTGCTTAAAACAGTTTCCCTCATAGCATTTCGGTAAGCTGAATTTGCATAACAATTGGATTGAATGCTATCAAACTGATTTTGTAGATTAATATATTTCAATCTCTCATTACTGGTCATCACAGTCAAATCACTCATCTCAGTTACTCCATCAATTAATCAACTATTAGAAGTGTGTAGAATATCCTTACTACATTATTGAATATTGATTTATATCAAACAAATAATAACCTTTTTGATTAGTTACATTTTAAGACATTAAATACTAGAGATAAATACTAGAGATAAATACTAACAAACCGACTGACTAATAATATGTACTAAATCAGTATTGCCAACAAATTATTCGTAACCAACTAAGCTCGCAATAACTGTATCGTCAGCAACCCTAAACCCGTCATAGCTAACGAACCTAAGACATGGATGAATATATGGGTCACAGCCCAGCCATACTGACCACGTGATAACAAAGTGACAGACTCTGCAGAAAAGCTAGAGAATGTAGTCAAACCACCAAGCAGACCCGTCATGACGAATAATCTAAGCTCAAGTGTAAATGCAGGGTTAAAAGTGCTAATGCTAAATAAGCCCATAAACAAACCCATCAGATAAGCACCAATTAAGTTTGCCACCAAAGTGCCCAATGGCAAGTTAGGTATCGCGGCATTTAGCATCAATCCTAAAGCCCAGCGCCCCCAAGCACCTATTGCGGCGCCCACACCAACCGCTAAAAAACCGTTAAAACCCATGCCTAACCTCCAAATCAATATTAATGCCGCTTATTTATACAATATAATAATGCATCAACGTCATTATTGAGAATGTATATTTTGCGCGTCTTATTTGTTAGCTCTGAAGTATTTCCACTCATTAAAACTGGGGGGTTAGCAGATGTCAGTGGCTCATTACCATCTGCTTTGCAGCATATCGGCGTAGATATTCGTGTTCTGGTACCTGGATACCCAGCAGTATTAAATAAACTATGCAATCTGCAAACAATCGCTCAGCTAGAAAACTTACCGGTTATCAACAATGCATCGCTAATGATAGGCACCATTGAAGATAGTCAAATTAAAGTCATGGTAATTAAGGCTGCCGGCTTGTACGAGCGTGAAGGTGGGCCTTATGCGGATGCAAACGGACTGGAGTGGCTAGACAATCCATTACGCTTTGCTGTGCTATCAAAAGTAGCGGCCATTTTAAGTGGTCCGCACTCACCTATCGCAGATTGGCAACCTAGTATTGTCCATTGTAACGACTGGCAAACTGGCCTAACGCCGGCCTATATGAAACTGGTAGAACGTTCACAGGCGAAGTCTATGATAAGCCTGCATAACATGGCGTTTCAAGGTTGTTATGCGCCAGGCTGGTTATCAACGCTAGAATTACCTCACAGTAGCTTTGAGATAGAAGGCTTTGAATATCACGGACAATTATCATTCTTGAAAGCGGCAATTTTCTATGCCGACACCATTACTACGGTCAGTCCTAGTTACGCCAAAGAAATCCAAAGTGCTGAGTTTGGCTTTGGCTTAGAAGGTTTACTCAGCAAACGTAGCAATGAGATTAAGGGCATTTTAAATGGCATTGAAACTGACGAATGGAATCCAGAGTTTGACCCACATTTAATCAAAACCTATAGCGCGACCAAACTTGCTGGCAAAAAATTAGTTAAAAGTACGCTACAACAAAGATTAGGGCTTCATATTGATGCAAGTGCACCATTATTAGGCGTAGTAAGTCGTCTGACTCACCAAAAAGGCCTAGATATGCTGGTGCCTATTATGCAAGGTTTAATCGATTCAGGTTGTCAATTAGCCTTACTTGGAAGTGGCGAAACTGAGTTAGAAAATGCGTTTAGATTATTAGCCACCAAGAACCCTGGCAACGCCAGTGTCAATATTGGTTATAACGAACCGCTATCACACCAAATTATGGCTGGCTGCGATATGTTTATCATGCCTTCACGATTTGAGCCTTGCGGTCTTAACCAGCTATATGGCTTAGCTTATGGAACGCCGCCCATCGTTAACGCTACTGGCGGGCTTGCAGACTCGGTGGTGGATACCAATATCGTGAGCTTTAAAAACAAAACCGCCAATGGATTTGTGATGAGTGAAGCCAGTTCAGCCAGCCTACTTAGCTGTATCAAACAGGCTTTAAATGTATTTAATAATGATGCAGGCGCTTGGCGACAAATACAAAAGAATGGCATGTTACTCAACTTAAGTTGGGATAAAAGTGCATTGGAATATTTAGCTGTTTATCGCATGCTAAGCAAAACTAGCTAGTAAATTAGACGAGACGAGAAACTTGGCACATTAAATGCTTTATATTAATTAAGCTTCTCCAAAGCTGATTTCTCCTCTTAAAGGGCGCCTTGTTAGGCGCCCTCTTTTTTTGTCCAGTCAATATTTATGCCAGTCATAATTCTTACTTAATAATAAAGTGTTCGCGATAATATTTCAGCTCATCGATAGATTCATAAATATCGGCCAATGCTTCATGTTTGCTAGCTTTTTTAAAACCAGAATAAATTTCCGGTTTCCAGCGACGGGCAAGCTCTTTAAACACGCTAACATCGAGATTACGGTAGTGAAAATAGCGTTCTAAATCTGGCATATAACGTGCCATAAAACGCCTATCTTGGCAGATTGAATTGCCGCACATGGGCGATTTGCCCGCCGGTATGAACTGTTGCAGGAAGGCCACCATTTGCAAGGTCGCTTCGGCTTCGTTCAAAGTAGACGCTTTAACTTTACCAATTAAGCCAGAACGACCATGCGCGCCTTTATTCCATGCATCCATGCCATCAAGAACGGCGTCACTTTGATGAATGACAAATACTGGTGACTCGCCCAGCACATTTAAATCAGCATCCGTGACCACTGCGGCCAACTCTAAAATACGATCTGAATCTGGCAATAAGCCACTCATTTCCATATCCAGCCAAATTAAATTATTTTGATTAGTGCTGCTGATTAAGTCTGCCATCATGATTTCCATTAAAATTTTAGCTTAAAAGCAATCTTGATGAACTAACATCCAAGAAATGCTTCACAATGTATGTATATTAACCGAAGTAAATAAATTATGCCTTTAGCTCCTAGTTATATCTTAGCTTTCACCTTTATTGCACTGATTGTATCTACTACTTTGATTAGGGTATGGCTTGGCCGTAGACACATCTCATATGTGCAAACTCACCGCAATGAAGTGCCGTCAGCATTTAAGGATAGTATCGCGCTAGATGCTCATCAAAAAGCGGCTGATTACTCATCAGCTAAAACCAAACTAATTATTATTGAAGTCTTAGCGCAAGCCGTGTTACTTCTTGCACTCACGCTAGGTGGTGGTTTACAGTTAATAGATGATATTTGGCGTAATTTATTAGTCACACAAGAAATTATTCGTGGCGCACTAGTCATATGTAGCGCACTTTTAGTCAGCAGCTTTATTGACTTACCTTTTGAATACTACAAAACCTTTGCTATAGATGAAAAGTTTGGTTTTAACAAAATGACACCGGCGATGTTCTTTTCCGACCTGGTTAAACACAGCCTTGTGGGTATTGCCTTAGGCGCACCGATTCTATTTGCAGCTTTGTGGTTAATGCAAGAAGCAGGTGAATATTGGTGGCTTTATTTATGGCTTACTTGGAGTGCGTTCAATCTAGTTATGTTGGCGGTTTATCCTACGTTTATCGCCCCGCTATTCAATAAATTTGCGCCCCTAAAAGATGAAGCTCTGAAACAACGTATCGAGGCATTGTTGACTAAGTGTGGTTTTAAATCACAAGGCCTTTTTGTGATGGATGGTTCATCACGCAGCAGTCATGGCAATGCTTACTTTACCGGATTTGGCGCTTCTAAACGTGTGGTATTTTTTGATACCTTGCTTGAAAGATTAAACGCTGACGAGATTGAAGCTGTGTTAGCCCATGAATTAGGCCATTTCAAGCATCATCATGTCATCAAACGCATTGCATTGATGTTTTTTGTGAGCTTTTTAGGCTTAGCCCTATTAGGTTGGTTAATTGGACAAGCTTGGTTTTATACAGGTCTCGGAGTTTCTCAGCACAGCGACTATATGGCTTTGATTTTATTTTTACTGGCCTCACCAGTATTTTTGTTTATATTGCGCCCGCTAATGGCTAGTTATTCTAGAAAAAATGAATTTGAGGCGGATAGCTATGCGGCAAAACATGCGAATGCAAGCGACTTAATTGAAGCGCTAGTAAAGTTATATCGCGATAACGCCTCTACGCTAACGCCAGATCCGTTGCATTCAGCTTTTTATGATTCTCATCCGCCAGCAAGTATTAGAATCTCTAAGTTAGTGGCGTATACTCAATAAAATTGAGGGCTTTGGAGGGACGTATGAAAACACTATTGACCTGCTGTTTATTATTAATCTCTATCAATAGTTATGCTGAGGCGTTTAAAAATGCTGATGCAGTAAGCGGCAAAGCCCTCGTGGATAAAAATTGTATTAGCTGTCATGCCCAGAGCTTCGGCGGTGATGGTTCATCTATTTATACGCGAGAATATCGAAAGATTAAAACATCAAAGGGCTTACTTGCCCAAGTGCGTAATTGCAACACTATGATAGGCTTAAAATTTTTTGAAGACGAAGAACTTAATGTAGCCAGTTACCTGAACAAAACTTACTATAAATTTACTGAATAATTGGATACTTCCACTATTAATAACGCTAATAATACGCAAGATAAAACACGCTTGCAGGGTACTATCGTTGCGGCCTACGGCAAACGATTTCAAGTTGAATTAACCGATGGAAAATCACGCATTAGCTGCGTTACCCGTGGGAAAAAAACAGATTTAGCTTGTGGCGATGTTGTTCTGATACAACAGACAGATAAATATGAAGGCGTAATAGAAGCTATTCTACCGCGCAAAACTTTGTTATATCGCAGCAACGCGTTTAAAAGCAAAATGCTTGCATCTAACGTAACGCAGATTATTATTGTATTAGCTACCCAACCAAGCTTTTATGAAGCACTCCTTAACCGTTGTTTAATTGCGGCAGAAGCCGCCAATATTAAGGCCTTAGTAGTATTGAATAAATGTGATCTGGCTGATAACGATGATGCCAAGCAAAAATTAGCCCTTTATACTGGGCTTGGCTATCCAGTCTTAGCGCTATCAGCAAAAGAAGATATTTCTGCACTTAGACCATATCTACAAGGTGAGGCTAGCATTTTAGTCGGTCAATCTGGTATGGGGAAATCAACCATCATCAACGCATTGCTGCCGAATGAAGATGTACGGACTAGAGAAGTGAGCCTGGTACTTGATAGTGGCAAACACACCACCACTGCCGCACACTTATATCACTTAGACGAAAACAGCCAGTTAATTGATTCTCCAGGCCTGCAAGAATTCGGCTTACACCATCTCAGCACGGATGAGCTAGAACATGCTTTTATTGAGTTTAGGCCATTTTTAGGCAAATGTAGATTCAATAATTGTAAGCATTTGCAAGAACCTGACTGCGCCATTAAAGAGGCCGTAATTGCGGGTAAGATCAGTTCGGAAAGATTAGCGATCTATAAAATGCTACGTAATGAAATTTAACTTTGTTTAAACGGCGCGGCGTACTTTTCGCCTATACAATTTCCGACAAAACTTAACTTAATTCGATAGCCAAATTGTGAATATTTCTGACTTGCTTCAAATTATTGCCAGTCAGCGTATAATCCTATTAAGTTTTTTTATTACATTAAGTGATTTACATGCAAATTACCACTCGCCTTGAATTTGATGCTGGACATCGTATTCCCAGTCATAAAAGTCAATGTAGAAATTTACATGGTCATCGTTATGCAATGGAAATTACACTTTCTGGTGACATCATCAAGCTTGAAGACGCTTCAGAAAATGGCATGGTGATGGATTTCTCAGACGTAAAATCTATTGCTAAAACGGCGGTTATCGACGTCTGGGATCATGCTTTTTTAGTGTATAAAAATGATACAGAAGTACTTAACTTTTTAAATACACTAACTGACCATAAAACAGTGATATTTCCTAGTGTACCAACCGCAGAAAATATGGCCAACGAGGCGTTTAAGATATTGAAAAGTAAATATCACGACACCTACGGCAATCATCTAAAGTTAGAGAAAGTACGTTTATACGAAACGCCTAATAACTGGGCTGACGCATTAAGTTAAATCAGTTGAGTATTTTAACTCAGCTGATTTAAATTCAGAGAGTCGCAATTAGGCTAGCTCTTCGCCTCTTTCTGCATAATTTTTTTCTACCCAGTGACGATATTCGCCGCTAGTAACATTACTCACCCAGTCTTGATGCTCCAAATACCAGTTAACGGTTTTTTCAATACCTGATTCAAAAGTTTCTTTCGGCTTCCAGTCTAACTCTTTTGCAATCTTAGACGCGTCTATCGCATAGCGCTGATCGTGGCCTAAGCGATCTTCTACAAAAGTAATTTGATCTAAATAAGATTTGCCATCAACACGAGGTTTTTTAACATCAAGCATTCTGCATAGTGTTTTAACTACCTCGATATTAGGTTTTTCGTTCCATCCGCCTACGTTGTAAACATCACCCACTTTACCGGCTTCTAATACGCGTCTAATTGCAGCACAATGATCTTCTACGTACAGCCAATCACGAATCTGTTGCCCAGTACCGTAAATTGGCAAAGGCTTATCTGCTAGCGCATTATGAATGACCAGTGGGATCAGTTTTTCTGGAAAATGATGCGGGCCGTAATTATTAGAGCAATTAGTGGTAAGCGTAGGCAAGCCATAAGTGTGATGATAGGCCCGGACCAAATGGTCTGAAGCTGCCTTGGACGCTGAATATGGACTATTGGGAGCATAAGTGTGTGTTTCAGTAAATGCAGCATCATTCTTAGCCAGAGACCCGTAGACTTCATCCGTAGAAACATGTAAAAAACGAAAGTTCATACGCGATGGTTCGTTTAAGTTGGTCCAATATGCACGGACAGCTTCAAGTAAATGAAAAGTACCAACGACATTGGTTTGAATAAAGTCTTCAGGGCCATGAATAGAGCGATCTACATGACTCTCTGCAGCAAAGTTTACTATCGCACAAGGTTGATGTTCTGCAAGCAATTTGGCCAATAAAGCTTGATCTCCAATATCGCCATGTACAAAAATATGGGCAGGATTATGCTGTAAAGCTTCAAGGTTTTCTAGGTTTCCAGCATAAGTAAGTTTATCTAAATTAACGACTGTCCCTAAACCTTGTTTAACCCATTCCAGTACAAAATTAGCCCCAATAAAGCCAGCGCCACCAGTCACAATTATTGTTTTATTCGTCATTTTCATTTCCTAGTTTTTCTTGTCTTAATTCCAATTCAAAAGCGTCTAACTCAAAAGTGTCCAAATCACCGACTGTCAGTTCAATGCTAGGCAACTCAACAGCTAACGATTCCAAAACGGCACCTGATTCAAGTTTATTCCATAAACAATTACCAGACTTTTCCAGCCCAGCCAAATAAGCTTCATGTGCAGACATCTCTGTCTCGCTAGCTAATTTGATGAATAGTGGTTGAGACGTCTGCTGCGCCACATTAATCATATTTTGATCAGGTTTATCCAGTTCTATCATTAAGCTATTTTGACCGCGCGTCATTGCCATATAAACTTCGGCCAACAACTCAGCATCTAATAGCGCGCCGTGCAGAGTGCGCCTTGAGTTATCTATACCAAAATGCCGGCAAAGCGCATCCAAACTGTTCCGCTGTCCGGGGCGCATTTCTTTGGCAATTTTCAGCGTGTCGGTAATTTTGGCGGCAATGTTTTCTACTGGTTTTTGATCTATCAGACCCAGTTCGCGATTCAAAAAACCCACATCAAACGGAGCGTTATGCATAATCAGTTCAGCATCGGCAATAAATGCAATCAACTCATTAGCAATATCAGAAAAGTGCGGCTTATCTTGTAAAAATTCCAGTGAAATACCATGTACTTCTTGGGCACCCTGATCAATTTCACGATCAGGATTTAGGTAGTAATGAAAATGCTGCTTAGTCGGTCGACGATTAATCATCTCTACCGCGGCAATCTCGATCACGCGATGACCTTGCGCATGATATAAACCGGTGGTTTCAGTATCTAAAAATATTTGACGCATTATTTGCTATTTCCTTGGAACAATTGATCTACGCCTTGATTAGCCAGCATATCCGCCCGCTCATTACCTACATTACCAGCGTGCCCTTTAACCCAAACCCATTGCACAGTATGTTGCTGGGCTAATACATCTAAAACACGCCACAAATCATCATTTTTAACTGGTTTTTTATCAGCCGTACGCCAATTTCTAGCCTTCCACCCAACAATCCATTCAGTCATACCTTTTTGCACATACACTGAATCTGTAAATACCTTGGCATGGCAACTACGTTTTAGCGCCTCTAAAGCCCGAATTACTGCAGTGAGTTCCATACGATTATTGGTTGTTAACATCTCACCACCAAACAACTCTTTTTCGTGGCCATCGTAACTAATCCAAGCGCCCCAACCGCCAGGGCCAGGGTTACCTTTACAAGCACCATCTGCATAAATCTCAACTTCAGTGTGAATACCCGTGTTAATTTTTGTCATTTATTTTTAGTTTATTTATAGTTATTATTTATAGTTATTATCTATGGTTGTTATTTTTAACGCTTCGTTATTTTCTTAGCTAAAAATATTAATGGCCTAAGATTCTAGGCGGCCTAACTTTCTGTAGTCAGAGTTTAATTCAAAATCAGCATAATTTTATTTCTTTTGTGCGGGTTTAGATTGTGTCGGTCTGGCAATTAAAGTCGAGCTCAAGGTTGCAGCTTTCCAGTTCGGTTTAATAGGCGTCATTCCTACTACGCGTTTTTTCGCCACGATAAAATATACGCCCCCCAATATTGCACAACAACGCTCACCCAATTTATCCATAAAAGCGGCATGACTTTGCCACGACGAGTGCTCAAATGGTGGCACATGACAGCACATATTCAAGGATAAAATTTCAAAACCCATCAGTGCCAACCAATCTTTTAGTCTAGGTAAACCAATGAATTTACCACGCCAAGGATAAGTCTGATGTTTAGAAATTAATCTATTGAATTTAGCGGCAGCACCCCAAGCACTTAAAGGATTAAACCCTGAAATAATAAGATGTCCTTCTGGCATCATCACCCTTGCCGCTTCACGTAAAGTTTGATGTGGGCGTGGACTAAATTCTAAGCAATGTGGCAATAACAACAAATCTAAACTGACTTCAGAAAAAGGCAAAAAATCATCACAACAATTAAGATTTGTTTCAAATGATGTTTCTATACAATCAGAGGCTTTAAATTTGTATGGAATACGCGAATTACGCAACAGGTCCATTTGCAAGCAACCCATTTGTACTGCATTAAAGCCAAATAAATCAAACACGGCTTGATCATATAAAGCCTGTTCTTGTAGCTGCAAATATTGACCCGCCGTTGAATTAAACCATTGCTGGCGCAAATCGACATGGCTGGGATCTTCATACCCAAACTTAGGTGTTGAATTCATATAATTTTAAAATGCAACTGAATCATCATTAACCACAATCTCTATTGACTTTTATAGCGCTACAATAAATCATAGGCGTTATGCAAGATACATTACAAATTATACCAATTCCAGCGTTTAAGGATAATTATATATGGCTAATCCATAACGGTAGAATCGCAATTGTGGTCGATCCTGGTGATGCAATACCGGTACTAGAAACTTTGAATCGTTTAAAATTGCAGTTACATACTATTCTAATTACGCACCATCATCATGACCACATTGACGGCGTTTCAACCCTGCTTGGTGCATTTATGGATGCGGTGGTTTATGCACCTAAGCTTGAAAAATACGCATTTAAACATAATGCAGTTAATGAAACTGATGTAATTGAATTAACTGATTTTAATATTCAAGCAGCGGTTATTGATGTACCAGGACACACGCTTGGCCACATCGCTTACTACATTAGGCCACATGAGTCACAAGACAAAAATAATAATGATGGCGGTCTACTTTTTTGTGGTGACACATTGTTTGGCGCCGGTTGTGGAAGGCTGTTTGAAGGAACCGCCACACAAATGCTGGCTTCTTTAAACAAACTGGTAGCGCTACCAGTCAATACAAAAGTCTATTGCACGCACGAATACACGCTACACAATATAAACTTTGCCTTAAGTTTAGAAGCAAATAATCAGGCGCTTATTAAGCGTTTTGGCGAGACCGTTAAATTGAGAAATGCTCAGCAACCTAGTTTGCCCTCAAGTATCGCTTTAGAGCTTGCTACCAATCCATTTTTACGTTGTAACAGCCAAGAAATTAAATCAACGTTAAAGCTGAAAAATGCAGACTCTTTAGAGACTTTCTCTGCGATTAGAGAATTAAGAAATCATTATTAATCATAAAGATAGCGCATACTTTTAATGCAGTTTTTAATTATATTTCACTTGACTTCAACCGCCTCATTTAGCTAAAATGCTGCAACATTTTGATCACGGGCGTTTCATGCTGTACTTATTACCATTACGCAACTATCACTTCATAACTAGCCTACTAAATAACTCATCAAGACTAACTTTAGCTATTGTGTTAATTAGCACACTGGTGACTACATCACTGACAAGTAGTCTAGCGATTGCAGAATCAAATGTTACGGGCGTAGAAATTACTATTTACCCGGACGATACATTAAAAACCAACCAAAAAGACCTTGCTAGTAAAGACACCAACACCGAAAATATGGGTACAGCTAAACCAGTACGGGGGAAATTACCCTACGGATTAGATGCCCAGCAGCATAGCGATGCCAATGACCAGCAAGATATCATTACGCTTGGCAACGATGATTTATGGCAGCGCATTAAAGATGGCTACGACATGCCTGACTCGACTTCTCCGCTGGTAACCAATCACGAAGATTGGTATAGATCTCGCCCAGACTATATTAAACGCATGGTAGAACGCAGCCAAAAATATCTATTCCATATTGTTGAGGAAGTAGAAAAACGCGGCATGCCTACAGAGATTGCATTGCTACCTATGATAGAAAGCGCCTATAACCCACAAGCTTATTCGGTAGGAAGCGCATCAGGTATTTGGCAATTCATTCCTTCAACAGGTAAGCACTTCGGTCTAAAACAAAACTGGTGGGTGGATAACAGGCGCAATATTATGTTTGCGACTGATGCCGCGCTCAATTATTTACAAAAACTTTACGGAATGTTCGGCTCGTGGGATTTAGCCCTAGCAGCCTATAATGCTGGAGAAGGCACGGTTGGTCGCGCGATTGAACGCAATAAAAAATTAGGTCTACCAATTGATTATGAAAGCTTAAACCTACCACCAGAAACGAAAAATTACGTACCGAAATTACAGGCGATTAAGAACATAATGACCAACCCTGGTGATTATGGCCTTAAAATTCAGACCATCGCTAATACACCTTATTTTGCCAGAGTTTCGGCACCGATTCAGATTGATGCGCATCTAGCCGCTAAGCTTGCCGAAATTAGTGATGATGAATTTCTCGCACTAAACCCTAGCTACAAGAGACCGGTTATCACTAGTAGTGGTGAGAAGCATGAGCTGTTGCTGCCTATTTTATCCGCACAAACTTTCAGAAATAACTTAGCCACTTACGATAAACCGCTAGTCAGTTGGCGTACCTACATCGCTAAACGTGGTGAACGTCTGGAAAGTATTGCATCTAAGTTTGGTATTCAATTGGCTAAATTACGTAACGTAAACAATTTGCCTATACAAAACAAAATTAAAAATTCAGGTACTATTTTAGTGCCTAATGGCAATACAAATGACTTTAATGCCAACAGCGAGATTAAAAATAAATATCAATCGACAGATATGGCGATTGAAACTAACCACAACCTAAGCATCAAACAAGAGTCAGACAATATAGACTTATCCACGACAGAAAATAATAATATAAGCACCTCAGTAGAAAAAAATAAAGCTGAGATTGAACCTACAAAACAACAAAGCGTCACATACAAAATAAAAAAAGGCGACACCTTGTTATCAATTTCCCAACATTATGATATGAGCGTCAACCAAATCATGCTGGCAAACAATCTGAAGAAAAGCCAAGTTAATGTTGGACAAATGCTAAACATACCTTCAGCCAATGAAGCTAAAAGCCAATCTAAAAACAAGCCTGAAAACGAAAGCACAAAAACTAAAACCGCTAAAACTAGTCATGTTAAAAGTAAATTAAATACTAATAATAAATCTAGCTTAAAATCATCCTCAGTTAAACATAAGCGTCAAAAATGAGATTCAGAAGAAATAAATAATGTTGAATAATCCACATGAATATAATCTTAAAAAAATGGCGTTTATTACGTTAATTTCCTTATTCACTGTAGCATGTGGCAACTCATCAAGTAATCAGGCTTTAGATCAGATTGATTACAGCAAGACTTATCCAGCAGTTAATGGCGGCACTTTGATCGATGCAATGACAGGCGAACCTAGCGGCCTGATAGCGATGATTGCAGGTGAATCTGCCGCTTCTGCGATTGCCGGAAATATCTTCAATAGCTTGCTGAAATATGACAAGAATCTAGATTTAACCGGTGAATTGGCTCAATCATGGGAAATTTCTAGCGATCAAAAAACCATTACGTTTCATTTAAAACCGAATCTCAAATGGGCTGACAATCAAGCTTTAACCAGTGACGACGTTTTATTTACCTGGCAAAAAGTCACTGATGAAAAAACACGCACCCCTTATGGTTCTGATTTTAAATTAGTCACCAAAGCTGAAACACCAGACACCAACACCTTCCGCGTCACCTATGCTGCACCCTATGCGCCAGCCTTGGATACATGGGCCGGCTTGCACATTCTGCCTAAGCACTTGCTTAAAGATCAGGATATTAATACCACTGCATTTGCGCGTCACCCAGTCGGAAGCCACTATTACAAGCTAGATAGCTGGAAAAATGGCCAGTATCTAAAACTCACACGCAATGACAACGCAACCCAAGGCCAAGCCAAAATTGACAACTTATTATCACGCATCATTCCAGATAAGGCAGCGCAATTTTTAGAGCTGAGCGCAGATAATATTGATTCTATGGCACTTAACCCTATCCAATACGCAAGGATTTTCCCTGCTAGGCCAGACCTGAATAAAAACATCGCACTGTATAAAGAATTAGGTAACAGTTACACTTATTTAGGCTTTAATCTTAAACGCAAACCGTTTGATGATATTCGTGTTCGACAAGCCATTAACTATGCCATTAATAAGCAAGAGATTATCGATGGCGTATTACTAGGTCTTGGCGAACCTGTTGCATCACCCTATAAGCCGGGGACACGTTGGAGTAATCCCGCCCTCAAACCTTACCCTTACGACCCTAATAAAGCCAAAGCCCTATTAAAAGCAGCTGGCTATGAAGATCATGACGGTGATGGCATTATTGATAAAGACGGCAAACCCTTTAGTTTTGAAATTTTAACTAATCAAAACAAAGAGCGCGAAATGACTGGCGTTTTAATACAGCGTCGCCTTAAGGATGTCGGCATTAATGCGAATATTCGCGTCTTAGAGTGGGCGAGCTTTTTAGGACGATTCATCAAGCCTAAAGAGTTTGATGTGGTCGTGCTGGGTTGGAGCTTATCGTTAGACCCTGATCAATACAGCATTTGGCATTCTAGTCAACAAGCACCTGGCCAATTTAACTTTATTAGCTATAGTAATCCACGTGTAGATAAACTTTTGGAAGCTGGAAGACTGGAGCTTAATCCAGAAAAACGTATGATCATTTACCATGAGTTTTCTAAAATATTGCTAGAAGACAGCCCTATCGTCTTTCTCTCGGCGGGCTATGGTTTATCAGCTATTCATAAGCGTGTAAGAGGCATTAGCGACCCTGCACCGCCGGCGGGCATAGGCTACAACACTTATGAATGGAATATTCCTAGCGCTTATGCTCGCACAGAAATGAGTGAGCATTGAGCCATGACTTATTTTTAAAAGCAATTACATAAGCCCATTTAAACCCATGCTTAAATACTTACTTAAACGATTTTTTTGGATGACTCCTTTAATCATAGGTATTAGTCTGATTTCATTTTTCATTATGCACTTGGCCCCCGGCGACATCACCACTAGTGAAGCTAGCTTCAATCCTAAAGCCAG
>CAIYLB010000246.1 GCA_903926935.1 uncultured Pseudomonadota bacterium | reverse complement strand
ATTAAGCGTATGTATTCAGCATGAAATAGACCACTTATTAGGTAAAGTGTTTGTCGAATACTTGTCGCCCCTTAAGCGTAATCGCATTAAAAACAAAATGCTGAAATACAGTCGTGAAAATGATCAAACTCGGTCACGCCACGTCAATATTTAGCAAGTCAAATAGCGGCTTTTCGTAATCGATTATTCGCATCTATTTTAAGGTTAAAAGTTGAAAATTATTTTTGCTGGTACGCCAGAATTCGCCGCTCCCGCCCTCGCTGCACTCATTGCTGCAGGCCATCAAATCGTGATGGTACTCACACAGCCGGATAGACCAGCTGGACGCGGCATGAAGCTTAAACCTAGCCCGGTTAAAGTACTAGCAGAGCAACATGGTTTGACCGTATTTCAACCAGAAACCTTAAAAGATTTAGACGTGCAAGCACAAATTGCTGCCAGCAATGCAGATGTAATGATAGTAGCGGCTTACGGGCTGATTATTCCTACCGTGACGTTAAATGCGCCGCGTTATGGTTGTTACAATATTCACGCATCATTATTACCCCGCTGGCGCGGCGCTGCACCAATTCATCGCGCATTATTGGCTGGTGATGCAGAAACTGGCGTGACGATTATGGAAGTCGTGCCAGCACTGGATGCTGGCGCAATGGTAAGTTGCGGCATTGTGCCAATTACCGAGCTTGATACTACACAAACACTACATGATGCACTAAGCGTAATAGGCGCCAAGCTAATGGTAGCAGCGATGGCAACGCTAGCAGAAACCGGCGTGTTAGTGGCGACAGCACAAGATGAAACTTTAGTCACTTACGCACACAAACTAGAGAAAGCTGAAGCTGCAATTGATTGGCAAAAAAGCGCTGTAGAAATTTCACGGCAGGTCCGCGCATTTAACCCATTTCCGGTCGCACAAAGTAAGTTAAAAGGTGAAGTGTGCCGAATTTGGATGGCAAACGCACAAACCGGCCAGGCAAATACTGGTGAAATTGTCAGTGTGCATGATGGCGTGTTAGTTGGCTGTGGAAATGGCCTCTTGCACATTACCGAATTACAAGCGCCGGGCGGAAAACGGCTAAGCGCACAAGCCTTCGTGCAAGGTCATAACTTACAAATTGGCGATAAATTTAGCACAGACTGATTTAATACATACCAATTGATATCTTTACAAGCCTTGAAATTAAAGTGTTGGCAGCCATATTGTCTAATCAAGCGTGTTCACAACTCGAGGTACACAATGTTCGGTAACTGGTTAAAAACAAGCATTTTAATGGCGGCCATTGTCGCGCTATTTGGAGCGGTAGGTGCGGCCTTAGGCGGTTCTGGCGGCATGATGATGGCACTAATGTTAGCCGCTGGCATGAATGTTTATGCTTACTGGTTTTCAGACCAAGCCGTCCTTAAAATGTATGGCGCGCAAGAAATCACGCCGGATAATATGCAGTTTCGTAATTACTACAATATGGTTAAAGAGTTGGCTGAAAATGCGCAACTGCCTATGCCAAAAGTCTATGTAATGGATGAAGCGCAGCCCAACGCCTTTGCCACCGGACGTAATCCAGAACACGCCGCAGTTGCTGCGACCACCGGCATTATGCAAGCTTTAACTGCACGTGAACTACGTGGTGTAATGGCGCACGAGTTGGCACACGTAAAACACCGAGACACCCTGATTTCGACTATATCCGCCACAATGGCCGGTGCCATTTCATCCATAGGTACTTTTGGCATGCTGTTTGGCGGTGGCCATAATGGGAATGGTGAACGTAACGTGAGCCCAGTGTTGGCAATATTAATGATGGTTCTAGCGCCATTAGCCGCATCGCTGATTCAAATGGCAATATCGCGTTCTCGTGAGTTTGAGGCGGATAGAATGGGTGCAGAAATTTGTAAAGACCCGAAAGCACTGGCAAGTGCATTGGAGAAAATCCACAATTACGCACATCAAATTGCTAATCCAATCGCAGAAGCGCACCCAGAAACTGGCCAGATGATGATTATCAATCCATTGTCTGGACGTTCGTTTGACAGCCTATTTAGTACCCATCCAAAAACTGAGGAGCGGGTAGCGCGTTTAATAGCAATGGTTATTTAACATCAGCCTTGCCGTATGTAAGTGGTCGCTATTGTTTGACTGACGAGCTTGATATTGAATAATCGACGTGCATTGGTGTCCATCGACGGTTAGAATAGGCTTTTAGCAGACATTCGAAAGTTTTCT
>CAIYLB010000245.1 GCA_903926935.1 uncultured Pseudomonadota bacterium | reverse complement strand
TTGATGGATGAGCCTTTTGGTGCGTTGGATGCACAATCTAGAGCGAAGATGCAGGCACATTTGCTAGAAATATGGCGCAATATCGACATCACTATTTTGTTTATTACCCATGATTTAGATGAAGCCATTTTTCTGGCTGATCGTATTCTTGTGCTCAAGGCACACCCAGGTGAAGTGCAGGAGCTGATCGAAGTACCGGTGCCGCGTCCACGCAATGCTAGTCAATTTAACAGCCCAGAATTCTTAGCAACTAAAGCGCGTTTAGAGGCGTTAATTCATCCCCCAGCACCAGTAGTTGAAGACGGTATTAATGATGAAGCGGTCACACCTCGCATGATCCGTTTTGTGAATGTAGAAGATAACGTGGAATAGTAAAAAATGACCTTTAATACAAAAGATTTCCTAGTAAACAAAACGCTCTGGCAAGAAACCGTACCAGGCGGCAATCATTGGTCCGGACTCATGCGACGTGGTAGCGCGTTAAGGTTTACTGATTTACAAGGCGGCGCCAATGTGTCTATGTTGCTTTATAACATGGAGGACAAGTTAGAGCGCTACAACATGCCTGATACTTTAAAAGCCCAGCATACGGCTTTTTTAACTACCGGTAATGTCTGTTACTCAGATATGGGCCGTGTCATGTGCTCTATTATTAACGATACGGTAGGCTGGCATGACACTATGTGCGGACTTTCAGACGCTGCCTTAATCGAACAAAAATATGGTGTCAGCAATTACCAGGCGCAGCGCAATGCAATGTACCGCAATGCTAAAGATGGTTTGTTGATCGAACTGGCAAAGCACGGTCTTGGCAAGCGTGATTTAGTCGCTAATATCAATTTATTCAGCAAAGTTTCTGCTAATAATGAAGGTGGGCTGGTATTCAATGCCGGTAATAGTCGGGCTGGTGATGTGGTCGATATTCGCTTTGATATGAATGTGTTGTTGGTGTTATCTACCGCGCCGCATGCTTTAGATACGAAGCCAATTTATCAGCCTGCCGATGTTTTATTAACCGCTTGGCATGCAGGCCTAGCCGATACTGATGATGTCTGTCGCAACGCATGTGGGCAGAATCAACGTGGTTTTATTAACACAGAACGTTTTTATGCAAATTAGGATTAGCGATGTTAATTGAAAGTAAATTCCATATTGAGCAAGCCGTGCTTAGTGAAATATGTATGGCCGGCGAGGCTTGGACCGGTTTAGTTAAAAAAGGCCAAACTTTTCGAATTTTAGATTTGAAAGGTAATCAGGCAGTTGATACTTTATTTTATAACGCACACGATGCAGAAGAGCGTTATAGCGCAGCAGATACTATCCAACGCCAAGGTCAGATTTATCTCACGACTGGATCCGTGCTTTATTCTAGCGAAGGCAATCCTATGTTGACTATCACTGCAGACACCTGTGGTCGCCATGATACTTTGGGTGGGGCATGTGCGGCCGAAAGTAATACGGTGCGATATGACTTGGCAAAACGCCCTATGCACAGTTGTAGAGATAGCTTCATGCATGCGCTCAATCATTCAGAGCATGTGCATGACAGATCGATGACCAAGCGTGATATTACGGCCAATATCAATTTTTTCATGAACGTACCTGTCACGCCAGATGGCGGTTTAAGCTTTGCTGACGGAATTTCAGCGCCGGGTAAGTATGTAGAAATGCGCGCAGAAATGGATGTGTTGGTGTTAATTTCTAACTGCCCGCAGCTGAATAATCCTTGTAATGCTTATGATCCAACGCCTATTCAGTTATTAGTTTGGGATTAGTTTTAAATTAATAAGTTTTAAATTAATCAGCGTTAAATTAACCAAGAAACCGCAGCAGGACGACCTAATGCGGCATGAAACAAGCGAGACGACTCGCAACGTAGTGAGAATAAAAATGTTTAAAAAAGTACTAATTGCTAATCGTGGTGAAATCGCTTGTCGCGTCATTCGTACCCTTAAAAAAATGGGCATTCAGTCGGTGGCTGTTTATTCACAGGCTGATGCTGGCGCACGCCATGTGCTAGATGCAGATGAGGCCGTTTGTATAGGACCAGCACCAGCCGCAGAAAGCTACCTTAATGTAGAAAAGATTCTGCAAGTTGCCATTGAAACAGGCGCAGAAGCGATACATCCAGGTTACGGATTTTTATCTGAAAATGCCGATTTTGCTGAAGCCTGTACGGCATCGGGTATTGTATTTATTGGACCTACGCCTAAACAAATGCGTGATTTTGGACTGAAGCACACCGCACGAGCACTCGCTGAGAAAAATGGCGTACCATTGTTGCCTGGCACAGGCTTACTAGCTGACGTGGCAGAAGCGCATACTCAAGCAGCCATTATCGGTTATCCAGTCATGTTGAAAAGTACTGCAGGCGGTGGTGGTATTGGCATGCAGTTAATCTGGAGTGAGGACGAGCTAAATGCGGCATTTGAATCTGTACAACGCTTATCGCGTGCAAACTTTAAAGAAACCGGTCTCTATTTAGAAAAATACGTACAAGCTGCGCGGCATATAGAGGTGCAAATTTTTGGTAATGGCTTAGGTAAAGTTATCGCGCTAGGCGAGCGTGATTGTTCTGTACAAAGACGTAACCAAAAAGTGATTGAAGAAACCCCCGCACCACATATTTCTGAAGCAGTGCGTCAGGCGCTATGCGCAACGGCCGTCAAGTTAGGTGCTGCTTTGCATTATCGTTCAGCGGGTACTGTGGAGTTTGTCTATGATAATTTAACTAATGAGTTTTACTTTTTAGAGGTCAATACACGTTTACAAGTAGAACATGGCGTGACTGAGCTAGTCACAGGGCTAGATTTGGTCGAATGGATGATACGTATTGCTGCTGGCGAAACAAACGCCTTAGACAGCTACGTGCATCAACCTAAAGGCCATGCGATACAGGTCCGTTTGTATGCTGAAGATCCAAATAAAAACTTTCAGCCATCTAGCGGTGTCATGACTGAAGTCAAATTTTCACCGCTAGCCAGAAATGATAGCTGGGTAGAAACTGGCAGTGAGGTTTCGCCATTCTATGACCCGTTGATAGGCAAAGTGTTAGTACATGCCGCCAATCGAGATGGCGCGGTCGTTAAAATGCGCGATGCCTTAGATGCAACGCATTTAAGCGGCATTGAGACTAATTTAGAGTATCTGCGTCAAGTGCTGGCAGATACCGTATTCCCTGCGGGCAGGCAAATCACGCGTTACTTGAATAGTTTTGTTTACAAGCCGCAGACCATTGATGTGCAAGATGGCGGGGTGATGACTACCATACAGGATTATCCTGGCCGCATAGGTTATTGGGCAGTCGGTGTGCCACCTTCAGGCCCTATGGATCACTT
>CAIYLB010000244.1 GCA_903926935.1 uncultured Pseudomonadota bacterium | reverse complement strand
TCACTATGCATATGGTCTAGCGTGGCACCAGTTTTTTCTGCCAAATGCATGACTGCGCGCATGCCAGTAACTTCCGTGCCTAAGCCGGCGAATAATGGCTGCCTACTGTCACTTAATATTTTCCTGACTGCTTTTATAGCCGTATTTAAGTCTGTCGCTTTGCCAAATAAGCTAGCTGACGCAATATTGTCGTGCTCATTTGAATAGGCTTGCTCAAAAAAAGTAATGCTTTTAGTGCAACCATTCTGAATTCGAACAGGGGAAGTTGAAACTAAGGCCACATCGTCACAAAGTAGGCCGCAAGCAGGGCAACTAAAGTTAATGGCTGGGCTTGTGTCATTGGAAGTTTTCATTTAACCGTTATTCTGCCACAAAGATTGTCACTATAAGCATAAATAAAAAGGATTAATGCAGGTTTATTTATAGCTAAAATTAACATTTAATAAGCTTTAAGGCGCAAGTAAATTACTTGCAATGGGACTGATCTAGGTTGCCATTTATCGTGTGTTTTTAGCTAAAGATAAATATAAGTATATCTACAATTTAGCCTGATAGTGGTTTATCCGAAAATGTAGGTTTATTTTAAGCGTCAAAAATGGTATTTTATCGTTCTTTTCAATATGTTAAATTAATGGAGTTGTTATGGCTGTTCAACGCACACTTTCTATCATCAAACCTGATGCAGTAGCAAAAAATGTAATCGGTAAAATTCTTACGCGTTTTGAAAACGCTGGCTTAAAAGTGGTTGCTGCAAAAATGGCACAATTAACACAAGCTGAAGCTGAAGGCTTTTACGCAGTTCACGCTGCTCGCCCGTTCTTTGCTGATTTAGTTAAATTCATGATTTCTGGCCCAGTGATGATTCAAGCACTTGAAGGCGAAAACGCCGTTCAAGTAAACCGTGATTTAATGGGAGCTACAAACCCTAAAGATGCAGCAGCAGGAACTATTCGTGCTGATTTTGCTGAAAGCATTGATGCTAATGCAGTGCATGGTTCAGATTCAGAAGAAAATGCTGCGATCGAAATCGCTTACTTTTTCGGTAAATAGTTTAATAATTTAATCTTCGTTACTGTTCTAGGTTATTCATGGCCGCGTTGCTCACAAAAAATTATTCCTTGCATATCAAATATATGCGGCGTCTTAATTTTTTGTTCGCGCCTTGCTTATCATAGAAGCTTAAATTATTAGTAGTAACAATTAAAAGGTAAAAACAATTTTGGTCAATTTGCTCAACTTCAATCAACCGCAACTGGCGCAATGGTTCGCCGAGATGGGTGAAAAACCATTTCGTGCTAAGCAGTTGATGCGCTGGATGCATCATTTTGGTGAGCATGATTTTGAGCAGATGACTGATATTGCCAAAGTATTACGTGAAAAATTATCGATCGAAGCTGAAATCACTTTGCCGACGGTGCAGTTAGAACAAGTTTCTAACGACGGTACGCATAAATGGCTGATAGGCACAGATACCGCTAATAGTATTGAAACTGTGTTTATTCCTGAAGATGATAGAGGCACTTTATGTATCTCTAGCCAAGTAGGCTGCGCTTTGGAATGCACGTTTTGTAGTACAGGGCGTCAAGGATTTAACCGAAACTTAAGTGTTTCAGAGATTATTGGGCAGCTTGCTATTGCAAATCGCTCTTTGCGTTTGGAAACTGGTTACGATATGTTGCCAATTTCAGAGCGCATTATTAGTAATGTAGTCATGATGGGCATGGGCGAGCCGCTAGCCAACTACGATAACGTCGTGACTGCTATGCAGATTATGTTGGATGATAGCGCTTATGGTTTAAGTCGCCGCCGATTGACGCTTTCTACCAGCGGCCTTGTGCCAGCAATGGATAGGCTGAAAGAAGATTGCCCTGTGGCCTTAGCCGTTAGCCTACACGCACCTAACGATGCATTACGCGATGTAATCGTGCCAATTAACAAAAAATATCCGCTTAAAGAATTAATGGCCGCTTGTAATCGTTATTTGGAAAAAGCGCCTAGAGACTTTGTTACGTTTGAATATGTGATGCTGGATGGCGTTAATGATACGGTTGAGCACGCGCACCAGTTATTGGCCTTAGTTAAAAATGTATCATGTAAATTCAATTTGATTCCGTTTAATCCATTTCCAAATAGCGGTTATGGCACATCAAAAGCGATCAATATTAAAATATTCCGCGATATTTTGATGCAGGCTGGCTATGTGGTAACAGTGCGAAAAACCCGCGGTGAAGATATTGATGCCGCCTGCGGACAATTGGCTGGCAAAGTATTAGATAGGACAAAGCGCACTTCTAAGAGAATCCCGATTGAGCCGATTTAATCTTGTGTTTTGATGCCAAAAAGTGCTGTAATTCATCTCATTGTTCCATATGCCAAGCTATCAATTAAAATTTATTGCTAATGATGTGATTACCGCCAAAAATTATTGCAAATTGGAAAATAATAATGTCAGATGAACTCAAGATTGATGCCGTTGAGCTAGAATCAAAAGATCAAGTCCCACAAGCTAGTATGTTGTTAGGTGAAGTTTTGCTTGCCACCAGAATTGCAAAAAATCTTACGCAAAAAGATGTTTCTGACAATTTACGTTTAAGTATCAAGCAAATTGAAGCGCTAGAAACTAATACCTTTAGTTTGCTACCAGACCCAATGATTACACGCGGTTTTATTCGTAACTATGCACGTTTTTTAGCATTAGATGCTACACCATTATTAGCCGGTTATCGCTTTCTTGTTCCGGATCAATTACCTAATGCGCTGAATGTGCAGACCTCAATGGAGCAAGTAATGCCTACTAGGGAAAGCCAGTCTTGGCTCAAATACATATTAGGTAGTATATTGGTATTGTTGTTCTTACTGTCATGGTTTTTTTATATGGATTACATGCCAAAACCAGTAAAAAACTCTAGTGACTTAGTCATTGCTGCCACAGTTCCCGAGCAGGGTATCCCTTTACCAGAAATCGCTTTGCCTGCGGCGGAACGTGTCGCAGATGCCAGGGATAGCTTAGTGATGAATAATGGAAACTCAACTAGTAATGCGGTCAGTTCGGCCACTGAACCGGTCGCATCTGCTACTGTTGATAGTGTCGCTGTCCCGAAAATGCCTCCTGCAGCACAATTACCTGCGCCTAAAGTAAATGACCCTGCTAATAAACAAGATATTGCACTTAGGTCTGATGCTGTAGTTAAGTCTAGCGATATTGCTAACTTAAAGCCAGAGGCTCTTACCAAGCATGTCAGCATGTCTTTTTCTGAGAAAACCTGGGTACGTGTGACAAATAAATCAGGTAAAGTGATTTTTGAGAAAATGCTTGAAGCTGGTAGTACAGATGCTTTTGATGCTTTTCCACCGATGAATGTGGTTATTGGTAACGCAAAAGCAGTTAAGCTCATATATGCAGGGAAGTCTATAGATTTAAATCTTACTAATAATAGTAATGTTGCACGTGTCACCCTTGAATAAGGGTTTTATACTAAATACTTTTATAATAGCTAGTGTTTTTTAATGGCGGGTATGGTTAGCGACTGGTTTGTAGTACGCAAGTTAAAACAAGTGGTTAGTCAACGCGTTTAAATTTTGGAGCAGTCGTTGAGCTTATTTCATCTTAATCAAGCGCGTAGCACTTTGCAGGTCATGATCGGTCACGTACCTGTTGGTGGTGGTGTTGCTGGATCGGTAGCTTCACCAGTAGTCGTGCAGAGCATGACCAATACTGACACAGCCGATGCAGAAGCGACGATTAAGCAGGTTTTTGAGCTGTGGCAGGCGGGTAGCGAAGTAGTGCGAATTACTGTTAATTCGCCAGAAGCCGCAGCGCAAGTGGGTAATATTCGTCGCGGTCTAGATGCCCTGGGTTGTAATGTACCCTTAGTCGGCGATTTCCATTATAACGGTCATAAACTGTTAGCCCAATATCCTGACTGCGCTGAAGCGCTGGCTAAATATCGTATCAATCCAGGTAACGTGGGTAAAGGTTCTAAGCGAGACGAGCAATTCGCTGCCATGATAGAAGCGGCTATTCAGTATAAAAAGTCGGTGCGCATAGGCGTTAATTGGGGTAGCTTAGACCAAGCCAAAATGGCACAAATGATGGACGAAAATGCGAAATTAGCCACGCCATTATCCTCAGAAGCCTTGATGCGCGAAGCTTTGATTCAATCAGCTTTAGAAAGTGCGCAGCAAGCGCTTGATTTAGGATTGTCGCCCAATCAAATTATCATTTCATGCAAAGTGAGTAATGTGCAAGATTTGGTGAAAGTTTATTTAGAATTAGCCAGCCGTAGCGATTACCCTTTACATTTAGGTTTAACAGAAGCGGGCATGGGTTCTAAAGGTATTGTAGCTTCTACAGCAGCCTTGGCCTTACTTTTACAGCAAGGCATTGGCAATACTATACGCGTATCGTTAACACCAGAGCCGAATGAATCTCGCACCAAAGAAGTGATTGTTGCGCAAGAAATTTTACAAACCATGGGCATAAGATCTTTTACACCTTTGGTCACCGCTTGCCCAGGCTGTGGGCGGACTACATCCACTTATTTTCAAGAGCTTGCTATGCAGATTCAGAGTTATCTGCGCAATCAAATGCCAGTATGGCGTGGTCAATATGATGGCGTAGAGAATATGAATGTTGCGGTAATGGGTTGTGTAGTTAATGGCCCGGGCGAGTCTAAATTAGCCAATATTGGCATTAGTCTGCCGGGGACTGGTGAAACGCCGGTGGCACCAGTATTTGTCGATGGCGAAAAAACCGTGACGCTTAAAGGTGATAATATCGCCCAAGAATTCCAAGCTATTGTTGAAAGTTATGTACAAACCAATTACGCATTGGGCGGTAAGTTGCATGCCAGTGTCGTTAATACAAAAATGTCTAACAATGAGCCACAAAAAATCATTCCAATTCAAGCAATTAATTAAAGCACTGACATTATGGTTGAACATTCAACAAAAAATAAGCAAGAAAAAGCTGGCAATACTAAATTTCAAAGCATTAAAGGTTTCTACGACATTTTGCCTGAGGCCACACCTTTGTGGTTCAAGCTTGAGGATACCGCTCGTCGCGTATTAGGCCAGTATGGCTATAAAAATATCCGTATGCCATTGGTTGAACCTACAGATTTATTTGTGCGCTCGGTAGGCGAGCATACTGATATAGTAGAAAAAGAAATGTATGCTTGGGAAGATGCGCTAAATGGCGACAAATTGACCTTGCGGCCTGAAGGTACGGCTGGTTGTGTACGCGCGGTGGTTGAACATAATCTTACTTATAATGGCCCACAACGGCTTTGGTACAGCGGTGCAATGTTTCGCCACGAAAACGTGCAAAAGGGTCGTCAGCGCCAGTTTCATCAAATTGGTGTAGAGGCATTTGGATTTGACAGCCCGCAGGTAGACGCCGAACAAATTGTGTTGTTGGCAAGATTGTGGCGTGAATTAGGCATTGCCGATGTTGAGTTGCAAATTAATAGCATAGGTGATGCGCATGAGCGCGCGGCTTATCGCAACACTTTAATTGCCTATTTTGAGCAACATATTGATGTGCTTGATGAAGATGCTAAGCGCCGTTTACATACGAATCCGCTACGTATTTTAGATACTAAAAATCCGCGCATGCAGGAAATTTGTGACAGTGCGCCTAAATTAATGGATTGCTTGGGTGATGAAACCCGCGCGCATTTTAATGGTCTATGCAAGTTGTTGGATGAAGCTGGTGTGGCATATTTAATCAACGCGCGACTAGTGCGTGGCTTGGATTATTACAACCGTACGGTGTTTGAATGGGTCACTACCAAATTAGGCGCACAAGGTACGATTGCCGGCGGCGGCCGTTACGACTCTTTGGTCGAGCGTTTAGGTGGCGATGCAACGCCAGCTTGTGGGTTTGGTATTGGCTTAGAGCGCGTATTTTTATTGATGCAAGAATATGGTATTAGCGTACAAGATGCGCCAGATGTGTATTTAGTGAATGTGGGTGAATTGGCTGAAAGTGCTGCATTTAGCCTTGCAGAAAAGCTACGTAATGCTGATATTAAAGTGGTTCTACATGCTGGCGGTGGTAGTTTTAAATCACAAATGAAAAAAGCTGATAGAAGTCAGGCTAAATATGCCTTGATTCTAGGTGATGATGAAGTGAACAGCCAGCAAGTCACATTAAAGCCTATGCAAGCTGAAACAAAGGGCGAGCAATTACAATGCAGTATTGAAGAAGCGATTAAGGCTTTAACTAGCAATTAAAATTTAGTACAGCATATTGAGCACAAAAAATGACGCCTAAAACAGCATTATTACAGCTTGAGCACCTAAGTATTGCATCTAAGAAGATGCCGTCAAAATTACTAGTGAACGATGTGAGCTTCACTATTGAAGCAGGGAAAACGACTTGCGTGGTCGGCGAATCTGGCAGTGGTAAAAGTTTAACGGCATTATCTGTGATGGGATTGCTGTCTAAACAGCTGCAATTAAGCGCAGGTAAAGTATTATTTAATGATGGTGAAGCTGGTGATAAAGATTTAACTTTAATTGATGCGGAAAGTTTACGAAAAATCCGCGGTGCAAAAATCGCAATGATTTTTCAGGAGCCAATGACTTCGCTAAATCCGGTGCTTACAGTGGGTTATCAAATTGGTGAAAGTTTAACCACACACTTGGGACTTAAGGGCGAGGCTTTAAAAACTAGAATCGCAAATTTACTCGAAATGGTCGGTATTCCGACTGGTCGCGCTAATAGTTATCCAGATGAATTGTCTGGTGGTCAGCGTCAGCGAGTGATGATTGCTATGAGTATTGCTTGCGAACCTGTTTTATTAATTGCTGACGAACCAACCACCGCTTTAGATGTGACCGTGCAGGCACAAATACTTAAATTGTTAGACGAGCTTAAAACACGAATGAATATGGGTATGCTGTTTATTACACATGATTTTGGTGTAGTGGCTGATATTGCAGATAATGTGGTGGTCATGTTCAGAGGCGAAATTGTAGAATCGGGTACTAAAGCGCAGGTATTGAATAATCCTCAACATCCTTATACAAAAGCTTTGCTTGCTTGTGTGCCTGATGCGGAAGGTAAAAATCCATTGAAACCAATCGATTATGCATGGTTGCCAGAAAGTCAGCTTGAGCAGGTGGCTTCATGAGTGCGTCACTATTAAATTTAGCCCAACCTATACTAGTTGCTAAGCATTTGATCAAAACCTACAGTCAGCGTAGCGGTAAATTTGGCTTTGGTACTACGCTAGTTAAAGCTTTAGACGATGTCAGCATTACGCTTCGTGAAGGCTATACGCTAGCAGTTGTAGGCGAATCTGGAAGCGGTAAATCCACGTTGGCAAGATGTCTGTTACAATTGCAACCCTTGGACAGTGGTGAAGTGCTATTTTCCGGACAAGACTTGGCTAAATTAGCTGGGGCAGATTTAAGATCCGTGCGAAAAAACCTGCAAATGGTCTTTCAAGATCCTTTTGCATCGCTTAATCCGAGGATGCGTGTCGGTGAGATTGTTGGTGAAGGCTTGTTGATTCATGGTTTAGGCAGTAGTGCCGAGCAACAGAAGGATGTGATTGCCATGCTAAAGCGTGTAGGCTTAACCGAAGCTGATATGCAAAAATACCCGCATGAGTTTTCTGGTGGGCAAAGACAGCGGATTGGCATAGCGCGTGCACTGGTATTAAAACCAAAAGTGGTGGTGTGTGATGAGCCGGTTTCTGCGTTAGATGTGTCTATTCAAGCGCAAATATTGTTGTTACTCAAAGAGTTGCAAGCAGAAATGGCCTTGAGTTATGTGTTTATTAGTCATGATTTGCGTGTAGTACGCCATATTGCTGATGATATTGTAGTTATGAATCAAGGTAGGGTGGTAGAACAGGGCTCGGTAATTGATATTTATGAGCAGCCGCAACATGAATACACCCGTAATTTACTGTCGGCTATTCCAGGTAAAAAATTGGTTTATGCATAAATGCCGTATAAAATGCTGCATAAATAGTACAAATGAAGCAAATATTAGGTTAGATTTAAACAAGTTTAGGATACGAAATGGCATACGATTTAGAAGAGCAAGAACAGTTAGATGAATTTAAAGCGTGGTGGAAACGCTATGGCAAATTAGTAACTAATGTCGCATTGGCTTTAATTGTCGGTTATGCCGCTTTCCAAGGCTGGAAATCCTACCAAAACAATCAGTCAGTTGAAGCTTCTACGCAGTTTCAAGAATTGTTAGTGACTGACGAAAAAGACCTAAAAGCCATACAAGCTAAATCAGCAGTGTTAATGGATAAGTTTAGTGCTACACCCTATGCTGGACGTGCTGCTTTGTATGCAGCTAAAGCTAACTATTTGGCTAACGATAGTAAAAGTGCAAAATCACAGCTAGTGTGGACCATAAAAAATGCTAAAGAAAGCACTGTTAGTGCGTTAGCTGGTTTGCAATTAGCGAATATTTTAGCTGAAGAAAAGAACTACGATGCAGCTTTAAAATTATTAAATGCAACACATGATGCAGGTTTTGATGGTTTGTATTCAGACCTCAAAGGTGATGTTTTAGTCAGTCTTGGTAAGAGCTCTGAGGCGAGAGTTGTCTACCAAGAGGCGTTGAATAAGCTGGATTCTCAAGGTAAATATCGCGCACTTACACAAAAAAAACTTGAAGCTATTGGCGAATAATATAGCAATTAATTTGCTAGGTTAAAAACATAAGTATCGCAATCTCATTAATCAGTCCTAAATTACTAAGCTGGAGCATTATATTGTTCTTTAATAAATTCATGAAAACAATACTGAGTATCTTTGTGTTATCAAGCTTTTTGTTGTTGTCAGCTTGTAGCACAATTACTGAAATGAAATCAGACTTGTCTGATAAATTTTTTGGTACAGAAGCTGCAGAAGCGCCTGAGCCTTTGGCTGAAATAAAACAAACAGTTGTTACCAAAGTACTCTGGCAAGCCAAAATAGGCACAGCAGAAGATGCAGAATTCACTCCTGTGATAGAGGCTGGTTATGCTTACGCAGCAAGTGCTGCTGGGGAAGTGCTTAAGCTTGATGCTAGTAATGGCAACCAAGCATGGCGTGTGAATATTGGTGAGAAAATTACAGGTGGTGTTGGTGTTGGTGGCAGTTTAGTCATGGTGGGTACGCAAGGAGGGTTGGTTTATGCCTACGACATTTCAGGTAAGTTGCAATGGAAAGCTAAACTGAGTAGTGAAGTACTTAGTGCACCAAAATATTTTGATGGTCTAGTGATTGTACGAACAGGAGATAGCCGTATTTTTGGTATTAATGCCAATGATGGTAGTCGTAAATGGGTTTATGAACACACTACGCCCGCGCTTACATTGCGCAGTAGTGCTGGTGTAGTGGTTGATGGCGGTGTCGTTTATGCAGGTTATGCTGGTGGTAAATTGGCCGCAGTACGTGCCGATAACGGGAAAATGTTATGGGAAGCATCGGTTGCTCAGCCTAAAGGCGTAACTGAAATTGAGCGTATCGCTGACATTACTAGCTTGCCTGTGGTTGATGGTCCGTTGATTTATGCAGTTGCTTACCAAGGTAAAATAGCTGCGGTAGATAGAGCTTCAGGTCGCGTTGTGTGGAACCGTGATATTTCAAGCTTATCTGGCTTAAGTACTGAAGATGCGCGTATTTTTGTTTCACACGCTATGGGTTCTGTTTATGCGCTTGACTACAGCACAGGTAAGACTTTTTGGCGTCAGGCAGCACTCAAAAACAGAAACTTGACCGCACCATTGCCTTTGGGTAGTTTGGTTGCTGTTGGCGATTTAGAAGGATATGTACATTTTCTAAGTAGAGAAGATGGCGCTATTTCATCTAGAATTAAAACTAATAACAGCGCAATAATGCAGCAAATGGCACGGATTAATAGCAACACCCTGTTGGCGCAGGCGCGAGATGGTGGAATTTATGCCATTCAAGTTAAGTAAACACTGATTTTACGTATGCCTTACCTCAGCAATTAATTGCTGGAAAATTTTTATAAAGTATTAATTAGCTTAATTAGTTAAGTTCTTTAAGCTAAAACCGTTTAGTAATAAGCACTATTTAGAAGGCTCCAATGTTACCTACCCTAGTTTTGGTCGGTCGACCTAACGTCGGCAAATCCACCTTATTTAATCGTCTTACCAAAAGCCGTGATGCGCTTGTGGCAGACTTGCCTGGCCTAACGCGTGATCGCCATTATGGCCGTGGCATAGGTGCAAGTCAGCCTTATTTAGTGGTTGATACTGGTGGTTTTGAGCCCAATACCGATAGCGGCATTCTTAAGGCGATGGCGGTGCAAACATTATTGGCAATTGATGAAGCTGATGTGATTATCTTTATTGTCGATGGTCGACAAGGTGCTACGCCACAGGACATGGATATTGCTAACCGTTTGCGTAGATCCAAATGTCCGGTATTTTTGGCCGTTAATAAAACTGAAGGTATGAATAAAGCCGTCGTCAGTGCTGAGTTCCATGAATTAGGTTTGGGTGATCCGCTATCAATTTCATCCGCGCATGGTGAAGGTGTTAAAGATATTATTGATTTAGCTTTAGAAAGTTTTCATGTGGTTGAAGAAGAGCCTGAAGAAGATTACTCTGGCGACAGAGTACCAAAAGTAGCTATTGTTGGCCGTCCAAACGTAGGAAAATCGACGCTAGTGAATGCTTTGCTTGGAGAAGAGCGCGTTATTGCTTTTGATGAACCTGGGACCACACGCGATTCTATATCGATTGATTTAGAAAAAAATGGCAAACACTATACTTTAATTGATACCGCAGGCGTCCGTAAGCGCGGTCGTGTATTAGAAGCGGTAGAGAAATTTTCAGTCATTAAAACTATTCAGTCTATTGAAGAAGCCAACGTGGTTATTTTGGTAGTTGATGCGCAAGAAGGCATTACTGAGCAAGATGCTCATGTTGCGGCTTATATTTTGGAAGCTGGCCGAGCACTAGTGGTAGCTATCAATAAATGGGATGGTTTAAAAGAAGAAGAGCGAGATTGGGTGAAGCGTGAAATTGACCGTAAACTCATGTTTTTAGATTTTGCCGAATTTCATTACATTTCTGCATTGCGTAAAAAAGGCCTGCCTGAATTGTTTGCTTCAGTGGATGTTGCTTTTAAGGCAGCCTTCGCTAAACTTTCAACTCCACAACTCACGCGTGTGCTTATTGATGCCTTACAGCAGCATCAACCGCCCATTAGCAAAGGTATACGCCCTAAGTTGCGTTATGCTCACCAGGGCGGTAGTAATCCACCAATTGTTGTTGTTCACGGCAACCATGTAGACGGAGTTAAAGATGCTTATACACGTTTCTTGGAGAAAACTTTCCGTAGAACATTCCAGCTTTCTGGCACACCATTGCGCGTGCAATACAAGCAAGGTAGCAACCCATTTGCTGAAGATGACGACAAGCGTAAGCCAGGCGAAGGAATTGTAAGTATGCGTAGGCGCAAAACAGCACATCGTGCTGAATTAAAAGCGAAAAAAGAAGTGGAAGATAAAGATAGAAGCGCTAAGAAACGGTAAGATATATTTGAATAAATATGATTCAAAAGCGATGAAATAAAGTTTAATGTAAGCTTAAGTCAGCTAAAAAATAAAGGGTGGCTAAATGCCACCCTTTATTTAATTCAGCTATGTTAGTTTATTGCTTGTTTTCATTTGATGAATTGCAACGCTACTAAATATCAATTTTTATAAATTTTACTTAGTACAAGCTTTCCCAGAATTTCCACCAGACACGTTCATCCTTTGGTGCACCCTTGCCCAGCATTGGGCTATTTGGGTAGTTGGCTTGTAAGATGCGTAGCGTATCAGTTTTAAGGTCATCTAAACTCATTAACTCGTAGGCGCTGATCATTATGATTAAAGCTTCTTCAGTGCCTGGGGATTGTGGGTAATATTCCAATACATATTTTGCGCGATTAATAGCTGCCACATAGGCTTGGCGCTTCATGTAGTAGCGCGCAACATGTAGCTCATGTTCAGATAAACTGTTAGCCAAATATACCATGCGTTGCTGGGCATCCTTGGTATAGCGGCTATTTGGATAACGGGTCACTAATTCTTTAAAAGTTACAAATGAGTCGCCTAATGAACGAGGGTCGCGGTCACTAACATCTTGTTTAGTCAGCTTTTCTAATACGCCGCGTTCGTTAAATACGGCTAGGCCTTTTAAGTAATAAGCATAATCAACATTAGGATGATTCGGATGCAATTTAATAAAACGATCTGCAGCAGCTACGCTTAAAATAGGATCTTGTTTCTTATATTGAGCATAAGCTGTTTCAAGCTGGGCTTGAGCGGCATAGCGGCCATTAGGATAACGCGACTCTAGTTTGCCAAAGTAGACTATGGCTTTATCATAGTCTTTGTCGAGCATTTTTGCGGCACCTTCTTGATAGATGCGCTCTGCCGTCATGCCTTTGGTATCATCAAGCTCAGTAGGCTTGCCAAAAATCGCACATGCATTGAGTAATAAGGCAAACATTAAAATTAAGATATACTTCATGCCGAAACCACCTTTAAGAATTAATGATAATTATAACCGATGATAGACGCTACTCCACAATCTCTTAGCAATACACTTGCACTTACTATTCCTCATGATTTAGGCGGTCTGCGCTTAGACGTTGCATTGCAGCGCATGTTACCGGACCATTCTCGCTCACGGCTACAAGCTTGGATCAAATCAGGCTTGGTAACTGTCGATGCTAATGCTACTACTTCTAAAACTAAAGTATGGGGCGGTGAGCAAGTATTAGTCCAAGTGCAAGCTAAACCTGAAACACAAGCTTATGTCGCCGAAGATATCCCACTGAATATTGTCTATGAGGATGAACATATTTTAGTGGTAAATAAACCTGCTGGTATGGTGGTACACCCTGCGGCAGGTAATTGGAGTGGTACTTTATTAAATGCTTTGCTATTTCATGAACCAGCATTACACGCTGTGCCGCGCGCAGGTATTGTTCACCGGCTAGATAAAGATACCAGCGGCTTATTAGTGGTAGCAAAAACTTTAGCCGCTCAAACTAATTTAGTGCGTCAGTTACAAGCGCGTACTGTTAAGCGTGAATACCGCTGCATTATCTGGGGACAGATTTGGCGCAATGGCGTCATTGATCAGCCTATAGGCCGTGACCCGCGCTCACGTACCAAAATGTCGATTAATCGCAATGGTAAGGCAGCGGTGACGCGCTATGAAGTCCTAGAGCGTTTTTCTGTTCAGACTTATATGCGCTGTAATTTAGAAACGGGGCGTACTCATCAAATTCGCGTGCATATGCAACATTTAAAAGCGCCTATCGTGGGTGATTTGGTTTATGGTTTCCGTGGTATTGTGCCTATTCGCGCGATGACGCAAACGCTACGTGATGCTGTTGATAAATTTGATCGTCAAGCCTTGCATGCAATTAAGCTCGGACTGCTACATCCTGAGACTGATGAGTTTATGGAATGGCAAATTGAGCTGGCAGATGATATGAAAGCCCTGCTTGAAGCGATGCGTTATGAAGATCCAAGTACCGAGGAAGATGACTTTGAGCTGAGTTTTGGCGGTTTACAAACAGAACCATACCTTGCTGATGAAGATTATGAAGACGATGGTAGCGACGAAGAAGATGATGGCGACTTTGAATATGATGAAAGCGAAGAGGGCGATTTTGATGGCGTTGAGCTAGAAGATGGTGATCTTGAAGAAGACGATCTTGACGAAAGTGATGATTTAGCGCCTAAAGAAAACGCATAATAAGTAATCATGCGTGAACTTGAATTTATCAAGCCTAGTTGGCCAGCACCTGCAAATGTAAAAACACTACAGACCACACGTATTGGTGGTTTTAGTCAGGCACCTTATGCGAGTTTAAATTTAGGTATGCATGTCGGCGATGATGTTTCTGTAGTTGTCAAAAATCGCCAGTTATTTCGCGCATATTTGCCTAGTGAGCCGGTGTGGGTCAATCAAGTGCATGGTATCGACGTTATTGATGCGGCAAAAAATTCGTGTCTGCAAAATGCCGATGCCTCTTTTACGACACAAGCGAATATTGTATGTGTAACCATGACCGCTGATTGTTTGCCGGTCTTGTTATGTGACAAGGCTGGCACAGTTATTTCCGCGGTGCATGCAGGTTGGCGTGGTTTGTGTGATGGTGTGATTGAGGCCGCGGTCAATAAAATGGCTGTTTGCCCAAAAGATATTTTAGTCTGGTTAGGTCCGGCAATCGGGCCGCATGCTTTTGAGGTTGGCGATGATGTTAGGCAACAATTCATCCTTAAAGATGCGCAATCTGAGTTGGCGTTCAAGCCGCATGGAGATCATCAATTAAATACTAAGTGGTTGTGTAATATGTATTTAATCGCTCAACAACGCTTAAATAAATTAGGTGTTACGCTGGTTTACGGCGGAGGTATTAATGAGCATTTTTGTACTTATACCGATGAAATGCGATTTTTCTCATTCAGGAGAGATAACGTCACGGGGCGCATGGCAAGTATGATTTGGCTAGCGCCTTAATCTTTTTCTGCTGTTTTAAGCGTTGGTATATTCCAAACACTTAGCGATAAATCACACTACGCATACTCAAACTTGCCAGATCAAAAGATTCGGTTAAAAACTTCATTTCATCGTCTACATGTCGTACAGCAGCAACGTATAACAAAGGCAAGTAATGTTCATTGGTAGGTACGCACAACTTTGCAACGTTGCCAGCCAGTGATA
>CAIYLB010000243.1 GCA_903926935.1 uncultured Pseudomonadota bacterium | reverse complement strand
TTAATTCTCAAGCGCTTAGTTCTGCAGATCTAAATTCACCTGATTTTAATTTTTCAGGGCTTAACATTAAAATCGTTCAACTTTTTAAAGAGTTAGTTTACAGCGAGTGCCATAAAAACGATCTGCACAAGCATTGGCAAGAAAATATGGAGATTATTGCGCTGCGTGTGACAGAAAATGCCAGTCATGCCGGTGGCCATTACATCACCAATAATCGCCATGAATATTTTACTTTGATGCGTTCAGCAATGGGCGCAGGGCTGATTGTAGCGATTATGGCAATGTTGAAAATATTGCTTGCTAAGCAGCATTTAGCACCGCTAACTGAAGCATTGTTATTCAGCTTGAATTATGGCTTGGGTTTTATTCTGATTCATATTTTACATTTTACTGTTGCCACTAAGCAGCCAGCCATGACCGCTGCAGCAATTGCCGCCAGCATTGATGCTTCTGACAGTAAGACCAAAGAGATGGATAACTTGGTCGCGATGATCGCTAATACCATGCGTAGTCAAATAGTCGCAATTTTTGGTAACGTAGTATTAGCCATTCCCACCGCGATGTTGATTGCATGGGGAGTATTTAGCCTGACCGGACAGCATTTTGTTAGTACCGAAAAAGCCCATCAACTATTGGCTGAAGTTGATCCGATTAATAGTGCTGCTTTATTTTATGCGGCAATTGCTGGAGTTTGTTTGTTTCTTTCTGGTCTAATCGCTGGTTATCACGATAATTTAGCCATCTACAACAAAATTCCACAGCGTTTGCGCGCGCTCACTTTTCTGCAAAAAATATTGGGTGTAGCAAGGTTGGATCGTGTTGCACGTTACGTAGAGAATAATTTAGGGGCGCTTGCAGGTAACTTTTATTTTGGTTGTTTGTTGGGTGGCATGACTGCGATAGGTGTGTTGTTTGGCTTGCCATTTGATATTCGACATATTGCCTTTTCATCGGCCTTTGTTGGATTTTCTGCCGTCAGTCTAGATTTTATGTTGAGTTGGCAAACGATAGCATTTGTTTCGCTAGGGTTAGTTCTGATTGGCTTTGTGAATCTAGCGGTGAGTTTTAGTTTGGCATTATATGTTGCGATGAAATCACGCAAAGTACGTTTTAAACAATGGCGTTTATTGTTACGTAGTCTTGTCACTAGACTGGCTCAGCATCCTACCGAATTTGTGATGCCACCAAAAAAGATATCAATTAAATCATCAGATAACTGATTAATTAAATCGCAATTAGTCATTGTATAATCTAAAAAAATTATTTAAAACACCTTATTTAAAGTGCTTAATTTATGAATAATCAAGAGACGACGGACATTCCCTTTGATGATCCGAAACGCCGTGAGATGGCGAATAAATCTACCTGGGTTAGCGTGGCAGTTAATACTCTATTAACGCTGCTACAAATTGCCGCTGGTTTTTTTGCGCATTCTCAGAGCTTGATCGCAGATGGTCTGCATTCACTATCCGATCTTGTTTGCGATTTTTTAGTGCTGGTAGCCAGTTATCACAGTAAAGATCCCGCCGATGAAAGGCACCCTTATGGCCATGGACGCATAGAAACTGCAGCCTCTTTTGTGTTGGGTGCAGTGCTTGCTGCAACCGGTAGCGCAATTATGGGGGCCGCGGCAATTAAGTTGCAAAATATAGACCAGATGCCTTTAGTGGCACCATTAGCTTTATGGGTGGCTTTAATCGCATTGGTTGCCAAAGAAAGTTTGTTTCGCTATATGTTGCATGTAGGAGAGCGTTTGCGCTCTCCTATGCTAATTGCAAATGCATGGCATGCGCGATCAGATGCGGCCTCTTCACTGGTGGTTGCGGTGGGTATAGGTGCAAATTTAGCAGGCTTTGTGTATGCCGATTCTGTGGCCGCCATTGTTGTTGGTTTTATGATAGTTCGGATGGGAATTGTATTTGCTTGGGATGCTTTTCAGGAGTTGATTGATGCTGGGCTTTCAGTTGAGGACGTAGATAGCATTCGTCAAACAGTTACTGATACCTCTGGCGTTGTTAATCTGCATGAATTGCGTACTCGACGCATGGCGCACCGCGCCTTAGTCGATGCACATATATTGGTCGATTCCCGTATCAGTGTTTCTGAGGGGCATAACATTGCTGAGCGTGCAAGAATGCGTGTACTAAAAAGTCACCCGATGGTATCAGATGTGCTGGTGCATGTAGATTCTGAGGATGACGTGGAGCATGAACCTCATACTGAAATGATGTTAGGGCGTGAAAACTTGCAGGCTCATTTAGCACCACTTTTAGTTGATTTACCTGAGCCAGTAAAAGTCGTATTTCACTACATTAAAGGTAAGGTAGAAGCGGAAGTTTATTTAGCGCACGATTTTTTTGAAAATAGCAATGAATTTGAGAAGGCTGAACAGAAAGTCTTACAGCGCTTAACTGGTAATGAATATTTCAGTGCAGTGTCTCTAAATTGCATTTTGGTCAATAAGTGATTTTTAGTATCTTATTTTTTAAACTAACTTACTGTTTTAACTGGTTTTTTCTGGCTAGGATTTTTAGCTGATTATATTTACCGTATAGATGCAAAAATAGCAATCATAGCTCGCTATAATAGAATTGATCTTAGTTATACTTTTGGATAATAGATAACATGAAAATTAACACGGTTCAAACTACGGCATTTAGTGATCAAAAACCGGGTACTTCTGGCTTACGCAAGAAAGTAAAAGTATTTCAGCAAGCACATTACCTGGAAAATTTTGTACAAAGTATTTTTGATACCTTGTTTGAAAAAAACGGCGTGCCAGAAAACTCTACGTTAACGGTCGGTGGTGATGGACGTTACTACAATCGGCATGCAATTCAAACTATTATTCAGATGGCTGCAGCGAATGGTTTTGCCCGTGTTATTGTTGGGCAGGCGGGTATTTTGTCTACGCCAGCGGTTTCGCATATTATTCGGAAATATAAAACGTTCGGCGGCATGATTTTATCTGCCAGTCACAACCAGGGTGGGGTAGATGGTGATTTTGGCATCAAATATAACATTGGTAATGGAGGCCCAGCGCCTGAAAAAATTACCGATGAAGTGTTTGCAAAAAGCAAAGTAATCGCAGCCTACAAGATTGCCGAGTTGGCTGAGATTGATGTTGATACGCTAGGTGAAACCAGCTTGAATGACGGAAAATTTACCGTACAAATAATTGAC
>CAIYLB010000242.1 GCA_903926935.1 uncultured Pseudomonadota bacterium | reverse complement strand
ATTCTTCCAAGGTTACCGTCCACAGTTCTACTTCCGTACGACTGACGTTACTGGTGCAGTTGAGTTGCCGGAAGGTACAGAAATGGTTATGCCAGGTGATAACGTATCTATCGTTGTTACGTTGATTGCTCCGATCGCGATGGAAGAAGGTCTACGCTTCGCTATTCGTGAAGGTGGCCGTACTGTTGGTGCTGGTGTTGTTGCTAAAATTATTGAGTAAGTTGCTTTAAAGAATTCACGGCTGCTTAAGTAATTAATTGGTCGTGTAAAAATAAAAAGCTACGCTTACAACCCAGCGTAGCTTTTTAAGTTGTAAGCTACAGGCCAATAGCTCAATTGGTAGAGTATCGGTCTCCAAAACCGAGGGTTGGGGGTTCGACACCCTCTTGGCCTGCCAAATTTGAAGTAAAGTTTTAATGTTTTGTTGAATTAAGGCGCATTTATTAATGCAACTACTTCAATTTAATTTAAATCTAGTGAAAATTTAGTCACTAATAATTAAGTGCTTATTAAGTAAATTATGGTCAACAAAATTAAGTTGTTTGTGGCATTTTTGCTGCTTGTTGCAGGTATCACTGGTTTTTATCTGCTGGCAGATAAGGCGACAGTATTGCGTATTCTCGTTGTATTGGTTGGTCTAGGTGCTGCAATTGCGATGCTTTATACTACGCCTATTGGGCAGCAGTCTATTGGTTTTATCGGTGAATCTGTTGCAGAGGCTAGAAAAGTGGTTTGGCCTACACGTAAAGAAACAATACAAACAACATTGGTTGTATTTGTATTGGTGATTATTATGGCTGCTTTTATGGCGGTTGTAGACATTGGATTTGCTTTCATGGTGCAGTGGTTAATGGGACGGAGCGCCTAATGAGTATGCGATGGTACGCGGTACAAGCCTTTTCTGGCTTTGAAAAATCAGTACAAAAAGGTATAGAAGAGCGAATTATTCGTTCTGGTCTGCAAGACCAATTCGGTCAAATTTTAGTGCCAATCGAAGAAGTTATCGAGATGAAGGCTGGCGTAAAAAAGATTTCAGAGCGTAAGCTTTATCCGGGTTATGTTTTAGTGCAAATGGCTATGACAGATGAAAGCTGGCATTTGATTAAAAGTACGCCTCGCGTGACTGCATTTATTGGCGGTAGTGCTCAAAAACCAACCCCAATAAAAGATAAAGAAGTTGATATAATCTTGCAGCGCATTGATGATAGTAAAAGCAATCCTACGCAAAAACTTACCTTTGAGAAAGGTGAGTCAGTTCGTATTACTGACGGACCATTCAAAGATTTCTCAGGTAATGTTGAAGATATTAACTACGAGAAAAGCAAATTACGTGTTTCAGTGGTTATTTTTGGTAGATCAACGCCAGTTGAGCTTGAATTCAGCCAGATAGAAAAAGAAGTTTAAAGCAGTATTTATCAACGGGGAGCTTGTTTGGATTAATCCAAGTAAAGTTATCAAAAACTTTAGCAAGCGATTGCACCCATATTAGGAGTAGTAAACATGGCAAAGAAAGTTATTGGCTATATTAAACTGCAGGTTCCTGCAGGCAAAGCTAACCCAAGCCCGCCAATTGGTCCAGCGTTAGGTCAACGCGGTCTTAATATTATGGAATTCTGTAAAGCATTTAATGCTGCAACTCAAGGCGTAGAGCCGGGCTTGCCAATTCCAGTGGTGATTACAGCATTTGCTGATAAGAGCTTTACGTTTGTAATGAAGTCTCCTCCAGCGACTATTTTAATTAAAAAAGCTGCTGGTATTACTAAGGGTTCTCCAACTCCACATACAGATAAAGTTGGCAAAATTACCCGTAAACAAGCGGAAGAAATTGCAACTACAAAAAATGCCGATCTAACAGCTGCCGACATGGATGCAGCGGTTAGGACGATTGCTGGTAGCGCCCGTAGTATGGGTATTGAAGTGGAGGGCGTATAACATGTCAGCTTCTAAACGTATTACCGCGCTTCGCGCTAAGATTGACCGTAATAAAATGTATCCTGTTGCTGAAGGTTTGACATTAGTTAAAGAAAATGCAACTGCAAAATTTAATGAATCAGTTGATGCTGTTATCAATCTAGGTATTGATGCACGTAAATCTGATCAATTAGTTCGTGGCGCTTTAGTGTTGCCTAACGGTACTGGTAAAACAACGCGTGTAGCTGTTTTCGCACAAGGTGCACAAGCTGAAGCGGCTAAAGCTGCTGGCGCTGACATCGTTGGTTTCGAAGATTTAGCAGAACAAGTTAAAGCTGGCATCATGGATTTTGATATTGTGATTGCAACACCAGATGCAATGCGTATTGTTGGTGCTTTGGGTCAAATTCTAGGCCCACGTGGTTTAATGCCAAACCCAAAAGTAGGTACTGTAACACCTGATGCAGCGACAGCAGTTAAAAATGCTAAAGCTGGCCAAGTGCAATACCGTACAGACAAAGGCGGCATTATTCATTGCACAATCGGTCGCGCTTCTTTCACTATTGAGCAGTTGCAAGGTAACTTGGTTGCGTTGGTTGAGGCTTTGAATAAAGCTAAGCCGGCATCAACTAAAGGTGTTTATCTTAAAAAATTAGCAATCTCTAGCACTATGGGTGCTGGTGTGCGTGTTGATCAGTCAACTTTAAACGCATAAAAGAATGACGGGTGAACCTAGTTAAACTAGGTTCACCCAGCAAAGGGCTTTGGGCTCATTGACATTTTTGGCTTATAGCCAGAAATGTTAATGAGGTTGTCAAAGACCGTAGGTGTCCGTAAGGATTTAATGTAAGTGTTTTAAATTGGGTGAAAAAGTGTAAGTAACTTTAACCTCTGATTTAAATTTTCTGAACCCTACGCAGATGGCGCATCCCTAAAACAGGAAAATTTCACCTGATAAGTGGTCGCCGTAAAATGGTTTTCATTTTCTTTTTTGAAGGTGGGAGCAGATTCTGTTTTAGTAATAAAGCAGAGATTTTAACGGAAGGAGTAAAGACTTTGAGTCTAAATCTTACAGAGAAAAAAGCAGTTGTAGCTGATGTTAGCGAACAAGTTGCTAGCGCACAAGTTATTGTCGTTGCTGAATATCGCGGTACGGGTGTTGCAGACATGACTATTTTGCGTGCAAATGCTCGAGATGCTGGCGTTTACTTACGTGTACTGAAGAATTCTTTAGTACGTCGCGCAGTAGAAGGCACAGCGTTTTCAGGTCTTGCAAATGACATGGTCGGTCCATTAATCTTTGGTATTAGTAAAGATCCAGTGGCTGCTGCAAAAGTGTTAAACAATTTTGCAAAAACAAACGACAAATTTGCCATTAAAGCAGGTGCAGTTCCTAACCAAGTGTTAGATGTTGCAGGCGTACAAGCCCTAGCATCTATGCTTAGTCGTGAAGAATTGCTTGCGAAATTTGCGCGTACGCTTAATGAAGTGCCTACCAAGTTTGCGCGTGCGCTTGCGGCAGTTCGTGACGCTAAAGCAGCTTAATCAATTAGCTATATTATTTAATTTTAAGGAACATTCAAATGGCAATTTCAAATGCAGATATTTTAGATGCAGTAGGTAACATGTCAGTGCTAGATTTAACAGCATTCATTAAAGAAATCGAAGAAAAGTTTGGCGTTTCTGCTGCTGCTGTTGCAGTAGCTGCCACAGCTGGTGCAGCTTCTGCTTCAGCTGAAGAGCAAACAGAGTTTAGCGTAATTCTTTTATCAGCTGGCGAACAAAAAGTTAGTGTGATTAAAGCAGTTCGTGAATTAACAGCTTTAGGTTTGAAAGAAGCTAAAGACTTAGTTGATGGCGCTCCAAAAGCAATTAAAGAAGGCGTTTCAAAAGCTGACGCTGATGCAGCATTGAAAAAATTGATTGAAGCTGGCGCAACTGGCGAAATCAAATAAACCATTTTTAATGGTCGACTTGGGCTGACGGGAAACCGTCAGCCTTCGCCGTTTTAAAAGGCGGTATGTGTTACAAGTTGTAATTAATTCAAATTCATACATGAAGTTAGAAATCAAAGTACTTGAGATTTTTATATATCTATTTTGTCGCTTGATTAAATTGTTTATATAAATAGTATTTTAATTTCTGCCTTCAAACACCAGGAGATGCAATGAGCTATTCCTTCACCGAAAAGAAACGCCTTCGTAAAAGTTTCGCCAAGCGCGAAAGTGTGCAAGAAATTCCATACTTGCTCGCAATGCAGCTAGAATCCTATGCCGCATTTTTACAAGCTGATACCGCTGCGGATAAACGTACAGAAGATGGTCTACAATCCACTTTCAGTTCAGTTTTTCCTATCGTCAGTCACTCAGGCAATGCCCGCTTAGATTATGTAAGCTATCAACTAGGCGCTGAGCCTTTTGATGTGAAAGAATGTCAACAGCGTGGTTTAACTTACGCTAAACCATTGCGTGTGAAAGTACGCCTAACGATCATGGACAAAGAGGCTTCTAAGCCAACCGTGAAAGAAATCAAAGAGCAAGAAGTGTACATGGGTGAATTGCCTATGATGACTGAAAATGGCTCATTTGTGATTAATGGTACTGAGCGTGTAATTGTTTCTCAATTGCATCGTAGTCCTGGCGTGTTCTTTGAGCATGATCGTGGTAAAACACACAGTTCTGGTAAATTACTTTTCTCAGCTCGTATCATTCCTTACCGTGGTTCATGGTTAGATTTTGAGTTTGATCCTAAAGATTACTTATATTTCCGTATCGACCGTCGCCGTAAAATGCCAGTGACCATTTTGCTTAAGGCACTTGGTTATACGCCTGAGCAAATCATCAATACGTTCTTTGATTTTGATACATTCAACATCAGTAAAGCTGGTATTGAATTTACTATTGTGCCTGAGCGTTTACGTGGTGAAGTGGCTAAGTTCGATATCGTCGCTAAAGATGGTGAAGTATTAGTTGCAAAAGATAAGCGCATCACAGTAAAACATATCCGTGATATGGAAAAATCTGGCGTTAGCAAAATTGTTGTGCCGCAAGATTTTATTTTAGGCCGCGCGATTGCTAATAACATCGTTGATAAAGAAACTGGTGAAGTGGTTGCCAATGCCAATGATGAAATCACTGAATCATTGTTAGAAAAATTAATTGATGCAAATATCAATCAAATAAGTACGCTTTATTCTAACGATTTAGATCACGGCGATTATATTTCTCAAACATTACGTATTGATGAAATACCTGACCAATACAGCGCTCGCGTTGCTATTTATCGTATGATGCGTCCAGGCGAGCCACCAACTGAAGATTCAGTTGAAGCGCTATTCAATGGCTTATTCTTCAATGAAGATCGCTATGATATGTCTCGCGTCGGCCGTATGAAGTTTAACCGTCGTGCATTCCCAGAAAAAGCGGAAGATCGTCAATCAAACTGGATTCGCAAGTTTTACGAGACAGTCGGCCCTCGCGGTGCTGAAGGTGCTTACATCCTTTCTAATGACGACATTCTTGCTGTTGTTGGTGTGTTGTTAGAGTTGCGTAATGGCCGTGGTGAAATCGATGATATCGATCACCTGGGTAATCGTCGTATCCGTTCAGTAGGTGAGTTGGCTGAGAACCAATTCCGTACTGGTTTGGTTCGTGTAGAGCGCGCTGTTAAAGAGCGTTTGTCACAAGCGGAATCTGACAATTTAATGCCACACGATTTGATTAACGCTAAGCCAGTTTCAAGCGCAATTCGTGAATTCTTTGGCTCTAGCCAATTGTCACAATTTATGGATCAAACCAATCCATTGTCAGAAATTACGCATAAACGCCGTATTTCTGCATTGGGTCCAGGCGGATTAACGCGTGAACGTGCCGGTTTTGAGGTGCGTGACGTTCACTCAACCCATTACGGCCGTATGTGTCCAATTGAGACACCGGAAGGTCCCAACATTGGTTTGATCAACTCGTTAGCACTTTATGCACGTACCAATGAATATGGTTTCTTAGAAACACCTTATCGCCGTGTTGAAGGCAATAAAGTATCTAACACCATTGACTACCTATCTGCAATTGAAGAAAGTCAGTACATGATTGCGCAAGCAAATACTGACCTTGATGCGAAAAATATGTTCGTAGATGACTTGATTTCATCACGTCATCACAACGAATTTACCATGACGCAGCCTGAGCGTGTTCAATACATGGACGTTGCACCAGCACAAATCGTATCTGTTGCGGCATCTCTAATTCCATTCTTGGAACACGATGATGCGAACCGAGCATTGATGGGCGCCAACATGCAACGTCAAGCTGTGCCTTGTTTACGTGCTGAAAAAGCCGTGGTTGGTACTGGTATTGAGCGTACTGTAGCCGTTGACTCGGGTACAACCGTACAAGCTCGCCGTGGTGGACGTGTTGACTACGTAGACTCAGGTCGTATTGTAGTTCGCGTTAACGATGATGAAGCACAAGCTGGTGAAGTCGGTGTGGATATTTACAATCTTACTAAATATACCCGTTCAAACCAAAACACAAACATTAACCAACGTCCATTGGTTCGCGTAGGCGATAAATTGGCGCGTGGTGACGTGATTGCCGATGGTGCATCAACTGACATGGGCGAATTGGCCCTTGGTCAAAACATGCTAGTAGGCTTTATGCCTTGGAACGGATATAACTATGAGGATTCGATCTTAATCTCTGAGCGCGTTGTTTCTGATGATCGCTATACTTCAATTCATATTGAAGAGTTGTCAGTAGTTGCACGTGATACTAAGCTTGGTACTGAAGAGATTACACAAGATATTTCTAATTTAAGCGAGCGCATGTTAAGCCGTTTAGATGAAATTGGTATTATTTACATAGGTGCAGAAGTTGAAGCTGGTGATGTATTAGTTGGTAAAGTGACGCCAAAAGGTGAAACGCAACTGACGCCAGAAGAAAAACTTTTACGTGCTATTTTTGGTGAAAAAGCTTCTGACGTTAAAGATACATCACTACGCGTACCTTCAGGTATGAGTGGCACTGTGATTGACGTACAAGTGTTCACACGTGAAGGTATTGATCGTGATGCTCGCGCACAACAAATTATCGATGATCAACTTGCCCATTACAAGCAAGATTTAGCCGATCAAATGCGTATTGTTGAAGACGATGCTTTTGGTCGTATTCGTCGATTGATTGAGACAAAAACCGCGACTGGCGGCCCTAATAAACTGAAAAAAGGCGACACACTAACTGCTGAGTATTTAGATTCTGTAGGTCGTTATGACTGGTTTGATATTCGCTTAACTGATGAAGAAACAGCGCGCCAGTTAGAGCAGTTAAAAGATAGTTTAGGTCAAGCGCGTATTGAGTTTGACAGCCGTTTTGAAGAGAAAAAACGTAAGCTAACGCAAGGCGATGAATTGCCTGCTGGCGTACAGAAAATGGTTAAAGTTTACCTAGCTGTTAAACGCCGCATTCAACCTGGTGACAAGATGGCTGGTCGTCACGGTAATAAAGGTGTTATTTCAAAAATCTGTCCAATTGAAGATATGCCGCACATGGCTGATGGTACGCCATTAGATATTGTATTGAACCCGCTAGGCGTTCCATCACGGATGAATATTGGTCAGATTTTAGAAACCCACTTAGGTTGGGCTGCTAAAGGTCTAGGTCATCGAATTGGTGAAATGCTACGTGCTGAAGCTAAAGTGGCTGAGATTCGTCAGTTCTTGGATCAAATCTACAACGACAGTACCGGTAAGAAAGAAGATATTAATTCTTTCACTGATATCGAAGTGCTTGAATTGGCTAAAAACTTGCAAGATGGCGTCCCTTTTGCAACACCAGTATTCGATGGTGCGGCAGAAACTGACATTAAAGCGATGCTAGATTTAGCGTTCCCTGATGAAGATGCGCGTACTAAACAATTGCAGTTCTCTGCTGGTAAAACACAGGTTAAATTGTTTGATGGTCGTACTGGTGATGCTTTTGAGCGTCCGGTCACCGTTGGTTATATGCACGTATTGAAATTGCATCACTTGGTTGATGACAAAATGCATGCACGTTCAACAGGTCCATATTCATTGGTTACGCAACAGCCATTGGGTGGTAAAGCACAATTTGGTGGTCAGCGTTTTGGTGAGATGGAGGTTTGGGCACTAGAGGCTTATGGCGCTTCATATACATTGCAAGAAATGCTTACGGTTAAGTCTGATGACGTTAACGGCCGTACTAAAGTATATGAAAATATCGTCAAAGGCGAACACAAAATTGATGCTGGTATGCCGGAATCATTTAACGTGTTAGTGAAAGAAATTCGCTCACTCGCTATCGACATCGACCTAGATCGCAATTAATTAAGGAGAATTCACATGAAAGCTCTATTAGACTTATTTAAACAGGTAACGCAAGAAGAAGAGTTCGACGCAATTAAGATTGCACTCGCTTCACCTGAAAAAATCCGTTCATGGTCATATGGCGAAGTTAAAAAGCCAGAAACTATCAACTATCGTACTTTTAAACCTGAGCGTGATGGTTTATTTTGCGCCAAAATTTTTGGCCCTATAAAAGATTACGAATGTTTATGCGGTAAATATAAACGCTTAAAACATCGCGGTGTTATTTGTGAAAAATGTGGCGTTGAAGTTACATTATCTAAAGTACGTCGTGAGCGTATGGGCCATATTGACCTAGCTTCACCAGTCGCGCATATTTGGTTCTTAAAATCATTACCAAGCCGTTTAGGTATGGTATTGGATATTGCGCTAAGGGATATTGAGCGCGTATTGTATTTTGAAGCATTTATCGTTGTTGATCCTGGCATGACGCCGCTTACACGTGGTCAATTGCTCACTGAAGACGACTACTTAGCTAAAGTAGAAGAATATGGTGATGAATTCAATGCGGT
>CAIYLB010000241.1 GCA_903926935.1 uncultured Pseudomonadota bacterium | reverse complement strand
TGGTCTGGTATTCAATTTCCACGCAATCGCATCTAACTCTTCTTGGCTAAAGACACTCAGGTCTTCACCTTTTGGCAGGTACTGCCTAAGTAATCCATTGGTATTTTCATTAATACCATGCTGCCACGGGCTGTGTGGGTCAGCAAAGTATACTTTATCCCAGTATTTCTCGTTAACTCAGCATGCCTTGCCATCTCTCGCCCCTGATCATAAGTCATCGAGAGGCGTTTCTGCCCTTCGATGCGATTCAGCACATGGCTGAATCCATTGACTGCTGATGCCGCTGTTGCACTTTCCATCTTGGCTAACACGGTAAACAGTGTCGTTCTTTCCATAATCGTGCCCACCGAGGTACGATTGCCTTTACCTTTAATTAAGTCGCCTTCCCAGTGTCCTGGCACCAAGCGCTCTTGGCCTACGTTTAGTATGTCTAAAATGCAACCAGCCAATCACTTCTGTCCTCACCTCACCGCGGGGCATCAAGTAAATCGCACTGTAGATCGTCTCATGCGAGACCTGTAAGTTAGGGTAGTCTGAATTCACACTTTGAAGTGTGTTAGCAACTTGCTCTCGTGAGTAGCCTTGTCTTAAAAAATACATCACTACCAGCCATAGCATATTCCCAACCTGTAAACGCCTCACTACCATTGGCTTTGTCGATAACGACTCCGGACGACCTTGAGCTAGTGTTGCTCGATACTTCCCTGCAATCGCAGTACGACTACCCTTAGCTGGTGCTTTAGTTTAATCCAACCATTACGGTGAAGCTCTCGGCTAATCGTCGAAATAGACCTACCCAAACCAATTGCTATCCAACTAGCTTTAAACCCTAAAGTTAACTGAGTTTGTATAACACTTCGTTCTTCAAAGCTTAATTGTTTGTATTTTCTCATGCAACATTTTCTTTCGAAAATGTTGCACTTCAAATTTGAGCGCGCCAACCATTAAAAAGTGAATCAATAATTTAACTAATCAAACTATTCATACGCTTAACAAAACTTGCTGGATCATCCAATGTACCACCTTCAGCCAGCAAAGCTTGGTCGAACAACACTAACGCTAAATCACTAAACACCGCATCAGCAGACTCATTTTCTAGACGTTTCACTAGCTTGTGCGCAGGATTAATTTCTAAAATAGGCTTCGCCTCTGGCGCGCTTTGACCAGCCGCTTTTAGCATACGCGCTAAATTGCCAGATAAATCTTGTGCATCACTAACTAAACAGGCTGGTGAATCAGTTAAGCGATGCGTCACGCGTACATCCTTAACCTGCTCACCTAATGCTTGTTTAATGCGTTCCACTAGCGTTTTAGCTTCTTCTTCAATTTTCTTTTGAATCTCTTTTTCAGTTTCTGATTCAAGCTTACCTAAATCCAAATCACTCTTAGCGATAGACTGTAGTTTTTTGCCTTCATATTCAGTCAAACTGCTCAATAGCCATTCGTCTACGCGGTCAGACATCAACAATACTTCAATGCTTTTTTTGCGGAAAATTTCTAAATGTGGGCTATGTTGCGCTGCTGCAAAACTATCGGCGGTAATGTAATAAATCACCTCTTGTTCTGGCTGCATGCGTGCAATATAGTCTTTCAACGATACCTCTTGCACATCATTGTCGGCCTTGGTTGAGGCGAATCTTAACAAACCTGCAATTTTGTCTTTATTGGCAAAATCTTCGCCCGGACCTTCTTTTAAAACACGGCCGAACTCTGCGTAGAATTTTGTGTAATCTTCAGGTTTATTTTCAGCCATGTCTTCTAATAGACTTAACACTTTTTTCACAGAGCCCGCTTTTATCGCATCTACATCACGGCTAGATTGCAAAATCTCGCGTGAAACGTTCAACGGCAAATCAGACGTATCAATCACACCACGGACAAAACGCAGATATTGCGGCATCAACTTTTCAGCATCTTCCATAATAAATACGCGTTTTACATATAATTTAATACCATGACGGCGCTCACGATCATACAAATCAAACGGCGCTTTGCTTGGAACATATAGCAGAGAAATATACTCTTGCTTACCTTCTACACGGCTATGCGAATAGGCCAATGGATTATCAAAATCATGTGAAACGTGTTTGTAAAACTCTTGATACTCTTCTTCAGTAATGTCATTTTTATTGCGTGCCCACAAAGCTGAAGCTTTATTGACTGTTTCATCTTCATCGGTTGCAACTTCAGCGCCATCTTTCCATTCGCTTTTTTTCATTACAATAGGCAAAGTAATATGGTCTGAATACTTGCGAATAATGGTTTTAAGCTTCCAATCGCTTAAAAATTCATCTTCATCGGCACGTAAATGTAAAACCACTTCGGTGCCGCGCGTGGCTTTATCTGTGGCTTCCAGCGTAAAGTCGCCCTCGCCCGCAGACTCCCAACGAACTGCTTCAGTTGCTCCAGCACGGCGCGTGGTTAGCGTCACTTTATCGGCAATAATAAACGCAGAATAAAAGCCTACGCCAAATTGGCCAATCAAATTAGCATCTTTGGCTTGATCGCCAGAAAGCGCGTTAAAAAATTCTTTAGTGCCAGATTTAGCAATGGTGCCGATGTTCGCAATTACCTCGTCGCGGCTCATACCAATGCCGTTGTCTGAAATTGTCACCGTGCGCGCGTCTTTATCAAAAGAAACGCGAATCTTCAATTCACTATCGTTGTCGTATAAAGCTCCGTTTGCCAGTGCCTCAAAACGTAATTTATCCGCCGCATCAGACGCGTTAGAAATTAATTCGCGCAGGACAATCTCTTTATTGCTATAGAGCGAATGAATCATCAATTGTAAAAGCTGTTTAACTTCAGCCTGAAAGGCCATTTTTTCTGGTGCTGGTTTTTCTGATATTGGACTATTGTTATCTGTTTGTTTTGCCATCTTAAAATCCTGAGTTAATTGTAAACACTTAATGTTAATGTGGCTTAGGCAGGCAAGTTTCAAGTCGCAGCTCGAAATTAGATTGAATAAATACTAATTAGAAACAGGTGAAACTACTTACCAATTTAGGACGCGCATCTTATTTTGGTCGATGTAATTTAATCTACTTCAGACCTTCAAGCACATGTGCTTCATTGTATAAACGCATTAGTTAAACCGTTCGCCGCAGCATCACGAGAGCCTAACGGCTTTATTCCAAAACGTAATTCAATTAATTTCAGAATAGAAGTGCTGTCATATTCGGTATGATCAACAAAACCTTTTTTTGCATAAGGCGAAATGATCAAAGCTGGCACGCGGGTTCCAGGACCCCATCTATCTTTAATTGGCGGAGCCGCATGATCCCAAAATCCGCCATTTTCATCATAGGTGATAATAATCAGGCTGTCTTTCCATAGCGGACTCCGCTCTATGCTACTGACAATATTCGCCACATACTGATCACCAGTCAAAACATCGGCATAGCCAGGATGTTCATTAAACTCGCCCAAGGGCTTATAAAAAGAAACCGCCGGTAGATTTCCACTCTGTATTCCGGCTAAAAAATCTGATTCATCCTTAAGGTGTCGCTGTCGTCCTATTGTGCCTTCGGTAAAATTCTTGAAGTATCCAAATGGCTGATGATGATATTGAAAATCCTGATCAGGCTTACCGCTGACGGCATCATTCCAACCTCCCGCGTACCAAGTCCATGAGATACCTTTCTCAGTGAGCCTATCGCCAATCGTAGGTAATGTTTGCATTGGCAGGCGCTTGGTTGCATCTTCACCCAACTTAAAAGGTAGGCTAGTTGGTTGAACTGTATTCACCGCATAGCCATCTGCTGTAACCGAGCCGTCCTTAAGTAATCTACCTTTTGCATCAAGTGCAATTCGCATACTTTCTAGTGCATCAAAGTAAGTTGGCGTGCAAGCACACACCAGCCAAAAATGATTTAAAAAAGACCCGCCAAAAGCGCCTTGGTAAAAATTATCGGCCAGTGTATATTTTTTTGCATA
>CAIYLB010000240.1 GCA_903926935.1 uncultured Pseudomonadota bacterium | reverse complement strand
TGGCGAAGGTGAAGCTGGCGTTAATGGCGGCCCAACTGGTGACTTGTACGTAGTAGTGCATTTGAAAGAGCATGCTATTTTTCAGCGTGAAGGTGGAAACTTACATTGCGAAATGCCGATTAGCTTTAGTACAGCAGCACTTGGCGGTGAAATTGAAGTGCCAACGTTAGGCGGCTCTGCGAAAATGAAGATTCCAGCAGAGACACAAACTGGTGGCGTTTTCCGGTTACGTGGCAAAGGTATTAAACCTCTACGTTCATCAGACTATGGTGACTTAATGGTGCATGTGGTGGTGGAAACGCCAGTCAAACTAACAAGCCGTCAGAAAGAATTGTTACGTGAGTTTGAAGATAGCACTCAAGCAGATTCTGGAAAACACAGCCCTAAAAGTAAGGGTTGGTTAGATAAGGCTAAAGACTTTTTTGAGTGATTTTTAGAAAAGTTTTTGTAAACTTAAAAGTTTTGAAGAACATAATAAGCTTATAAATCAGAAATAATCGTCCAAACAAAAGCCTGCAAATGCAGGCTTTTGTTTAATATGGAAGGTCCAGTCTAAATAGCAAAAAGCAATTCTGATTTATTCTTCAAAATACTGCATCTTCTTGTGTCTAGGCAGGTTTTTTAATTGCGCTTCTGCAACACTGGCGCTTGAGCGGTCTGGGTACAATTTTGAAGCCATAATTTCGACTGGTGGATTAGCTCTGGTATAGCGCGCACCTTTACCTGAAATATGCGCTGCAAATCTGGCTTCTAAATTATTGGTAATCCCGGCGTAGTAGGCACCGTTATTACACTTGAGCAAGTATAAAACCCAGCACATAGGCTAAAACCCAGTAGACTATAACTTAACAGACTTAATCTTAGTAAGTTCCGGCCTGAATAAATTCCACTTTATAGCCATCCGGATCTTCCACAAAAGCAATAACGGTAGTGCCGTGCATCATCGGGCCAGCTTCGCGCACCACTTTACCGCCAGCGTTTTTCACCGCTTCACAGGCTTTGTAAGCATCATCCACTTCTAACGCAATATGGCCATAAGCTTTACCTAAATCATAGCTTTCAACGCCATAATTATAAGTAAGCTCAAGTACAGTGCTTTCACTTTCTGGACCGTAGCCAACAAAAGCGAGAGTAAATTTACCTTCAGGAAAGTCATGTTGACGGAGCACTTTCATGCCTAGCACTTCAGTGTAAAACTTAATTGAACGCTCCATATTACCGACACGGAGCATGGTGTGTAACATACGCATATTGAATATCCTGAGTTATTAGATGGACTTATTTTACAGCGGTTAACTTATAGTATTTTTCTAGCAATTGTTCTTTATTTTCGACCACATCGGGGTTGAACGGAATACAGTCAATCGGGCAAACTTCTTGGCACTGCGGTTTATCGTAATGGCCGACACATTCGGTGCATAAATCTGGGTTTATTTCGTAAATTTCTTCACCTTGATAAATGGCATTATTAGGACAAGCGGGTTCGCACACGTCACAATTAATACATTCATCGGTAATCATTAACGCCAAAACTAGTCTCCTAACTTTAGCTTAATGGCATCTTCTACCGTAGGCGAGACGAATGCGTGTACATCGCCGGCAAGGGTTGCGACTTCGCGGACTAGGCTGGATGAAATAAACATAAACTGCTCAGAAGGCGTTAGAAACAAGGTTTCAAATTCCGGGTAAAGTTTGCGGTTCATGCCAGCCAATTGAAATTCATATTCAAAATCTGACGTAGCACGCAAACCGCGTATGACCATTTGTGCATTTTGTGACTGCACAAATTGCATTAGCAGGCCGGAAAAACCCAGCACTTCTACATTGCTTAGGTTTTTAAATACTGTTTTCGTCATATCCACACGTTCATCCAAACTAAACATGGTGCGTTTATTTGAACTTCCAGCAACAGCCACTATCACTGAAGGGAATAAATCTGAGGCGCGGCGGACTAAATCTTCATGGCCCAGCGTCACTGGGTCAAAAGTACCTGGGTAAACAACTTTGAGCGCTTTATTGGTCATGGGCTAATTTTAGCAGATGATAAAAAACATTGCCCGCTTTGCTTTGTTTAATCACGTCCCACTTCTCCGCAAGGCTTGTATCCGTTTCTAAAGCGTACTCAGCTTCTACATAAATAAAGGCATCTGCCTGCAAATGTTCAGCCAATAAAGGCAACACTTTGGGTAGCCATTGCTGATTGTATGGCGGATCTAAAAATACCAAATTAAATTTTTGCGTATTTTGGCTTAAAAATTTAAGTGCATCTTGGTGAAAAATCTGCGCTTGCTCGGCTTTTAACAGTTGCTTATTTTCTTTCAAGGCTTGATAAGCTGGCATAGATTTCTCTACCAAAGTTGCCGTTGCAGCTCCACGTGATAGCGCCTCAAAACCCATTACGCCTGTACCGGCAAATAAGTCTAGACAAGTGAGTCCGGTTAAATCTTGGCCTAACCAATTAAACACGGTTTGACGCACCCGTTCTGGCGTCGGCCTTAAACCAACTGCATCAGGAAACTTGATGACACGACTTCGCCATTCGCCAGCGTTAATACGTACTGCATTGAGTTTGGGGGTTGCCATGTTGGGATATGCAAGCTTGTTAGAAAAGACCTGCATTTTACTACTTATAACTAAGCTCACAAGCCCTGCCACTATTGAAGGCTGTGCTTCAAAGTGGCCGTCATTGTAAAAAACTATTTCGCGTCTGGGTCACCCACAATAACAGTCACAAAGTTTTCAGGTTTTAGTCTACGATTAAAGGCTTCTTTAATCTGCGCTGTCGTGACACTGGCCACTTTCTTATTATATTCATCCAAATAATTAAGCGGCAATTTATAAAAACCTATCACAGATAAATAATCCAGAATCTTGCCATTACTATCAATACGCATAGGAAAACCACCGATTATGTTAGCTTTGGCAGCAATTAACTCTTTTTCAGTGACGCCATCTTTTAGGAATTTATCCAAGGTTTGATGTACTAATTTAAGCGCAGCATTTGCTTGGTCTTTTTTAGTTTGCAATCCTATTTGAAAAGGGCCTAATTCAGCCATCGGCATAAAGTAGCTGTAGACGCTATAAACAAGGCCGCGCTTTTCACGCACTTCTTCCGTTAAGCGTGAGACGAAACCACCACCACCTAAAATATAATTACCGACGTAAAGTGGAAACAAATCAGGATCGCCGCGTTTAATGCCAGGATAACCTAATAAAATATGCGATTGCGATGCCGGGTGTGCAATGCGCAACTCAACTGGCGCTGTAGGATATTCAACCTTTGCAATCGGGCCAGCATCAGCAGATTTAGGCATACCATTGCTGATATTTTCTGTAATGGTATTGGCTTGATCACGGGTTAAATCACCAATGACCGCAATCACGGCGCCTTTTGCGCCATAGTGTTTATTGTAAAAATCTAGGAGATCATCGCGCTTAATATTGCTAACCGTTTCAACTTCTCCACTGCCATCTAAAGCATAAGGATGCTTGCCGTACATCGCAGTCATAAAAGCTTTACTTGAAATACTCTCAGGCTGGGTTGCCGATTCTTGTAAGCCGGAAATGACACGGGCCTTTTCCCTAGTTAGCACTGCCTCAGGAAAATCAGGTTTTTGTAATACTTTAGTAAAAATTTCTAGCGCCTGCGTTTGCTCACGCGGACTGCTTAAAGTACGTAATTTAAAAGCAGCTCTATCCACATCAAAATCGCCACTCAAAATTGCGCCTATATCGGCCATTTTATTAGCGATTACTTCATCACTCATGCCGGCTGCGCCAAGGGCCATTAAGTATCGTGTAATACCGGCAAGACCGGATTTTTCAGCGCTATCACGCGCACTACCAGCGGCAAAGTTAACACTTAAATCGATAATTGGTAAATCATGGTTTTCAACGAAGTAAACTTCTGTACCAGCACTGGTTTGCCATTGCTGAATTTTGACAGCGGCATTGCTACTAAAGGCCACCAAACTGCTTACTACTAGAATTAAAATTTGTATTTTTTTCATCTTATTACCTTAACTGGATTCCTGTTGCCGGTCTAAGTGTCAGTGGTTTTGCAATGACCTTATTCGGAGGAAAATAAAGAACTTAAAAATTAGCTAATTCGATCAATTTCAAACTGCTAAGCAAGACTAGGCAGGCAATGCCGACGTGTACGATAACTACACGAGAATTTGTGCAACAACGTATTGCAACGCAGATTGAAATTGAGCCTTAATGCACATGCGGCTTGCCTTTAGGCTTGGCGTTCGGATCTATAGGCTGAGGGTCTAAAGTAGCCACAGTTAGATTATCTTGTAGCAAATATTTCTTTGCTACCGCCTGCACTTGTTCCGCCGTTACTGCACGTAACTTAGCAGGATATTCATCTAAAATTTTCCATGAAAAACCAATGCTTTCTACAGTACCTATTTGCATCGCTTGATAAAACATAGAATCACGTTGATAGACATCTGCCGCAATGACACCAGCTTTTACTCGATCTAATTCTTCAACCGTAACGCCTGACTCTTTCACCTTTTCAACTTGCGCCAATAAAGCGGCTTTAAGGTCGGCAACAGTTTTACCTTCACTAGGCGTACCATCTAACTCAAACAAGCTTAAGCGGCCGCGCGACAATAAATCGTAACCAGCGCTAACATCAACTGCAAGCTGGGTTTCACGCACTAATCTTTGATTCAAGCGTGCCGCTGGATTGCCACTCAATACACCAGCCAACACTTCAAGCGCGTACGGCTCCCAATCGGCTTGTGGATCATTTAAAGCGGGAACATGATAGCCCATCAGCAAATATGGCTGTTTTGCTGGTGCTTTTACAATAATGCTACGCTCACCAATTTGTGCCGGCTCAACTTGTGGCTTCCGGGCTGGTAAAACTTTAGGTTTAAGTTTGCCAAAATATTGCTCGGCCAATTGATACACTTCTTTGGCGTTAACATCGCCCACGACCACTAAAGTCGCATTGTTTGGTGCGTACCAATTGTGATACCACTCTCGCGCATCTTCATACGTCATGTTTTCCAAGTCATTCATAAAGCCAACCACTGGCCTTGCGTATGGATGCGCACGATAAACAGTACCCTGAAAAGCTTCATTCACCATAGCTTGCGGCTTGTCATCGGTGCGCCAGCGACGCTCTTCCATCACCACTTTAATTTCTTTATCAAACTCAGTCTTAGTTAGCCGCAAGTTCGCCATGCGATCGGCTTCTAGCTTAAAAGATAACGGCAAGTGTGATTTTTCTAACTGCTGAAAGTAACATGTGTAATCTGAGCTAGTAAAGGCGTTTTCTTTACCGCCGGCAGCGGCAATTAAACGGGAGAATTGTCCTGCAGGAACTTTCTTTGTACCCTTAAACATCATGTGTTCTAGCACATGCGCCACGCCAGTTTTGCCATTTACTTCATCGATACTGCCTGCGCGATACCATACTTGCGAAACTACCACTGGCGAGCGATGATCTTCTTGCACGATGATTTTTAAGCCATTTTTAAGTTTAAATTCTTCTACAGCGGCCTGTGCAACAGCACTAAATAAACTTGCGAGCACCGTACAAAGAATGGCTGTATTGCGGATTATTTCTGTTTTTTTTATCATTACTCAATGACTTCCTGAAATTCATTAATCAATTGTAAATAAATCATTTTAAGCATTTACGCTTATGCAAATGACCTGACATCTGCCTATTTAGTTCTATCCATTTAACTAGGTTTGTTTATTTCATTATATATGCAGGTACGCAACAAATGCGCAAGCATGCCAGTTTACGCTAAAATAGATGTATTCTTTTCGATGTAAAATTATGTTTAATATTTTCAAAAAAACGCCTGTAGCGCCAAGTGATAATAAGGACCAACAGATCGTAACGCCTGCCGTTCAGCCTAGTTTTGCCGAGCGCCTAAAACTCAGCCTAAGCAAAACACGCAAACAATTGGGCAATCAGCTTGCCAGCTTGTTTGGCGGTGGGAAAATTGATGCCGATGTTTACGAAGAACTTGAGACCATCTTAATTACCTCAGACGTAGGCGTAAACGCCACAAAAAATTTATTAGCCGATATAAAATCTCGCGTTAAAGCGCAAAGCTTAGATGATACCGCGCAACTTAAAGCGGCGCTAAAAGATGCAATGTCGGACTTACTCACGCCATTACAAATTCCGCTGAACACTTGCGGTCACAAGCCATTTGTCATTATGCTCGCAGGCGTCAACGGCGCAGGTAAAACCACTACCATAGGCAAGTTAGCACATGCGTTTCAGGCAGAAGGAAAATCGGTATTAATTGCTGCTGGCGATACATTTAGAGCCGCTGCCCGCGAGCAATTACAAATATGGGGCGAGCGTAATGGTGTGCATGTGGTTTCACAAACTAGTGGTGACGCTGCCGCAGTAATGTTTGATGCAATCAACTCCGCCAAGGCTAAAAATATAGATATTGTGCTAGCAGATACTGCTGGCCGATTGCCGACGCAAATGCACTTAATGGAAGAAATTGCCAAAGTAAAACGTGTGATGGACAAAGCCCTACCTGGTGCGCCACATGAAGTGCTATTGGTACTGGATGCCAACACTGGTCAGAATGCAGTCAATCAAGTAAAAACTTTTGATGATGCGCTAGGCGTAACAGGCTTAGTGCTAAGCAAATTAGATGGAACAGCAAAAGGCGGTGTGATTGCGGCGATAGCCGAAGCGCGCCCTATTCCGATTCGTTACATTGGCATTGGCGAGGCGATTGACGATTTGAGGCCATTTAATGCCAATGAGTTTATTGATGCAATGATAGATTAATCAGTTTTTTTAGGCGCAAGCCTAAATTCTGAACCACTTTTTTGCATTGGAAATGTAATGGCATCAAACAGGCAAAATGTATGTCTTTAGCCACCGTTAAGCTATAATCAAAAACATATTTAGCGATGCCTATCGCTATTTCTAGCAATAAATATAAAGAAAAGCATGATTAAATTTGACCAAGTGACTAAGCGCTACCCTGGCAGCGACGAAGTATTAAAGAATGTTAGCTTAAATATTGAAGCTGGCGAATTCGTGTTGGTCACTGGCCATTCCGGCGCCGGTAAAAGCACCTTGCTTAAACTTATTGCGGCTATTGAGCGTCCAACCAGTGGCACGGTACTAGTCGCTAACCAAAACATAAGCAAACTTAAATCTTCAGTAATCCCCTATATGCGCCGTAGATTTGGCTTGGTTTTTCAGGACCACAAATTATTGTACGACCGTAATTGCTTTCAAAATGTGATTTTGCCGCTACATATCAATGGCATTAATGGTGTTGATGCGGCAAGACGTGTACGTGCAGCTTTGGACAAAGTCGGATTATTACATAAAGAAAAAGCCATGCCGATCACGCTTTCTGGTGGTGAACAACAGCGCCTAGCCATTGCCCGTGCAGTGGTCAGTCGTCCGTCTATTTTAATTGCGGATGAACCTACAGGCAATTTAGATGCTAGTTATGCCGCAGACATTATGGCTATTTTTAACGACTTTAACCAAGTTGGGGTTACCGTGATTACGGCCACACACGACGTACAAGGCATGGCGAAATTAACCAACCGGATATTGCACCTAAGTAATGGTGAATTACAATCAAAGTCATCAACATCATGAGTATTTTCCTAAGCCACCATGTACAGGCCATTAAACTGGTAGTTATGCGTATGCATCATAACAAACTCGCTACATTTATGATTAGCTTGGTAATCGGTGCCGCTCTGTGCTTACCCAGTTTATTTTACATAGGCGTTAATAATTTATCTAAATTAACCAACCACATGCAGAATGAAACTGAGATTAGCTTATTTGTTAAATTAGACGCCAACGCAAAGACTCTTGATAGTATTGCTCAGATATTAGCAAAGAATGAGGCGATTCAAGAATTTCATCTCGTCACGAAAGATCAAGCTTGGGAAAAACTTAAAAGCCAATCTGATAATAATAGTGAGACCAACGGCGCTATTAACGAGCTTACTAAAAACCCGCTGCCCGATGCTTTTTTTATTCAGGCAAAGTCGGCCGACCCAGTTGCGCTAGAAGCACTTAGAGTTGAGCTGCAAAGTATTTCGGGAGTAGATCAGGCACTGTTAAATGCTGAATGGGCAAAACGTTTATCGACTTTACTAGCACTTAGTAAAAAAATTATAGGTTTAATTTCATTGCTATTAGCGTTGGCTCTTATGGTGATTATTGGCAATACAGTGCGCATGCAAATATTGACGCAAAAAGATGAAATTGAAGTGAGCAATTTAATGGGTGCGACTACCAGCTTTATTAGAGTTCCATTTTTATATGCGGGCATGCTCTATGGTGCTTTTGGTGGTCTACTAGCGATTCTAATTATTGTGAGTGTTTTACAAATTTTTAATGATTCTATTGCTCAAATATCTAACCGTTACAGCAGTGATTTTAGTTTGTCATTATTCAATGGGCCGCTATTTTTAACTATTATCGCTGCGGCTATTTTTATTGGTTGGCTTGGCTCTTATTTAGCAGTATCGCGCGCAATCACTTCATTTAAACTAAATTAATGATGTAATGGGAATCTACCATCGTTTTAAATAAATGAAGTTTTTTCTAAACTATTTGGTGGGCTTGTTATGATGAAAAAATTTGCTATTATTATTGCTATATTGATGGTGATAGTGGCCTTATGGGGGCTATTCATTGAAAAAGATCTAATCACTATTTTAATTAATGGCCAAGAAGTCAGCGGGCCTTTAAAAGGTCTAGTTAGCGCTGGTGGTATGGTCGTCGCTTTGACAGCACTCGTAGGCCTAGCAATCCTTTTGGCGTTTGCATTTGCCGGCACTGGCATTATTATTTTGGGATGCATATTGATTAGCAGTGTGATTTTAGTGGCGCTTATGCTGCCTTTTCTGCTGCCGTTGCTTATCCCATTAATCTTAATTTGGGCTTTTATCGCTATAGCCCGAAAAAACGGCTAAATTGTAAAGACCAGCCTCTAAGTGTTAGCCCATATTTCCAGCCAAAATTAAACCTGTAATACTTACATCCTTAATAGCACATAAGGATTAGGTGATGAGCCAAACCAAATTACTAAGTAACTTGATGTTGCTTATTGTGATTTTTGCCAGTGAATCTTCTTATGCTGCTCGCCCACATAGCTATAACAATCGAGCTATTCATGGCCCAGCTAACCATGCCCCCGCTCACGGTGGTCATGTAGGCGTTGGTTTATATTTTGGGATGCCGTACGCCTACCCATATTACCCATTTCCTTACTACCCATATTCTTATTATCCACCACCAATTGTAGTGGCGCCAGAGCTATCACAACCACCAGTTTACATTGAGTCTGCACCTACCGTAACTCAACAGACCTCGCCTGAGAGCTATTATTGGTACTACTGCGAAAAATCTGAGTCTTATTATCCTTATGTAAAAGAATGTTCTGGTGGTTGGCAGAGAGTTTCACCTACGCCACCATCTCAACCATAAATTTGGAGTATAGCTATGCCAAATAAACTTAAAATAACCTTGGTGTTTATTTCAATACTGCTTTTAGCTGCTTGCGTATCGGTTCCAAATGGACCTAGTGCCATGGCATTACCGGGTACAGGCAAAAATTTTGATCAGTTTCGATACGATGATGCTACATGTAGACAGTTTGCCCACGAACAAATTGGTGGCACAAATGCCAATCAGGCTTCCAGCGATAGTTTCGCTAAAAGCGCCGTTGTTGGTACTGCACTTGGCGCAGCGATAGGCGCTGCAGTTGATGGCGGTAGAGGCGCAGGTGCTGGTGCCGCAACAGGTCTGTTTATTGGTAGCTTAATAGGCGTCGATCAAGGCAATGCATCTTCATACAGAACGCAACGTCATTACGATAACGCCTATATTCAATGCATGTATGCCAAAGGTCATCGCGTACCAGTTTCCGGCCACATAGAGCAACAACCCTTGTATGTGCAACCATCTACTAACTCTCAATACCTACCGCCGCCTCCATCTGGATATAAACCATCGGATGCTCCACGATAGAAAGTGAAGTTAAAACGGATTTATTCATAAATAATTTAAAGGAAAAACCATGAAACTAAAAAAATGGTTAATCGTGTCTTTACTGCTAGTTTGTTCTGTAGCACAGGCTACTAGTGATACAACAAAAAAAGTGATTGAGGAAAATCAAATATCGGTACAGAAATTTGAGGAAATAGCAGATAAGGCCTCTGAAGAGGCAAGTTTAGCATTACAAACGGCTGCCGAAGAAGCTATTGCAGCTACCGGCAAAGCGGAACAAGCGATTAACAATGCTTCAGAAAAGACAGCTGAAACAGCAAAACAGGCGACACGTAAAGCTGAAGCAGCCGCACAAAATGCGATTAAGAAGGCTGAAGAAGCTACAATCAAGGCAACGGCGGCAACTAAGGAAGCTGCGAGAAGTATAGAAGCTGCGGCTAAAGAAGCTGTATTGGCAACTAAAGAAGCCACACGCAAAGCTGAAGAAGCGGCAAAACAAGTAGCATCTTCTAGCGAAGAAGTTGCTCAGAAGGCGCTTAAAGCGACTAGAGATGCCACACAGAAAGCCGTTGCAGCAACCAAGGCAGCTGCAGATCTGGCAAGGATGTTATTTAAACTTAAAGATACAAGTAAAAATAAGCATTCCGCCATTAACCGTTAGTCACCAATCTCAATTACCTTCATGAACGATGATGCTATCCACCACTTTGCCATAGAAACATTTGACCTTACTCGCCGTTTCGAAAAAATGGTAGCGGTTGATCACATTGATCTACGAATTTCGTACGGCGAGGTTTTCGGATTGCTCGGTGCAAACGGTGCAGGAAAAAGTACTGTGATTAAAATGTTGACGACATTATTGACCCCATCCTCTGGATCCGCTGACGTTGGTGGGTTTGATATTATTAAAACACCAGATGAAGTTCGGCGAAGCATCGGATATGTGTCTCAACTTCTATCTGCCGATGGGGCGCTGACAGGTTACGAGAACCTCCGATTGTCGGCCAAACTGTATGGTTTATCTAAATCGGATAGAATTTACAGAATAGCAGATGCATTGAGCTTTATGGGGCTCACAGATTACGCACATAAACTGGTGAAAAACTATTCTGGCGGAATGATACGCAGACTTGAGCTTGCCCAAGCGATGTTACATCGACCTGCGATTTTATTTTTGGATGAACCCACGATTGGACTTGATCCTGTAGCACGCCACATGGTTTGGGATAGACTGCTGACTCTTAGGCATGATTATGGCATGACGATTCTTATCACCACCCATGACATGGAGGAAGCAGAAACGCTTTGTGATAATTTAGCTATTATGCATTCAGGGAAAATTAGCATTGTTGGCAACCCTGCTAAATTACGTGCAGGGCTTGGCGAAAACGCAAGTATGGATGACGTATTCGCATATTTCGCTGGCGGTTCGATACACGAAAGTGGAGCGTTCCGCGAGGTAGAACAAACCCGTCATACTGCTCGACGTCTTGGTTAATTGATTAAAATATGCAACGATTCTTATACGAAAGTGCTGCTATTGTAGAAGTTGAACTCCTTAAACTCCTTCGCGACCCTACTGAAATTATCTCTCGTGCGGTGCAGCCTTTATTGTGGCTGATGGTGTTTGGACAAGTGCTTGCAAGAACGCATGGTATAAATACCGGAAGTTTGAGCTATCTTGCTTTTATCACACCAGGAATACTGGCACAGAGCGTTCTCTTTAGTTCTATTTTTTACGGTATCGCGATAATCTGGGAGCGCGATCTTGGTGTAGTTCACAAACTCTTAGTAAGTCCAGCGATGCGAAGTTCACTGGTTTTTGGTAAGGCGATTGCTGCTGGATTTAGAGGCGTTATACAGACTGCTGTGATTTATTTCATTGCATTTTTGATGCATGTTGGTCTCAGGCTTGAACCACTAATAATATTTGCCGTGCTTACAAGCGTTATACTTGGGGCTGGGATTTTCGCTACATTTTCTCTTATTATTGCCTGCATTGTAAAAACACGTGAGCGATTCATGGGTATTGGGCAGCTTCTAACTATGCCCATGTTTTTTGCGAGTAACGCAATCTATCCGCTAGAGATTATGCCAAACTGGCTTAGAGTTATTGCCCAAATCAACCCACTTACTTATTTAATTGATGCGCTGCGCGGATTGATGGTTACCGGGGGCGCACATATTCACAGTTATACAATCGACTTCTCAGTCATGCTGATGGTCTTTGTTATACTGCTATTTATCGCAGTTAAGCTTTATCCGACGTTGGCGGAATAAATATAGGCGCTCATCAATGGGGCTGATATTCATCATCAAGCTAAATGCCGAATGGATAAGTTTCAGGCTCTTCATTGACTTGCCAATGCTCTTCTAAATCCAAAGGCTCTACCGCTTGCGTAGTGTCAATGTGCACGACAGCATCGAACTGCGCTGATAGTGAAGCTAGAAAATAGTGACTAAGTCGCTCAGTTTCAGGTCGATAGATCACGCCAATCGCACGTTCAAGACGCGGTGTACGAAATTCATTAATCAGGTCTTGACTGAATGGATTGCGCCTATCAAATTTCAGTAAAAATGCTGGCAACTCTACGTCGTGCAACAATGACTCATAACTGCCTGGTAAAGCAGGACGCACCTGCCGCCTTTGACCCGGCTGATCCCAATCTGAGGCGGCGGTGACGGTGCCAGTATAGGTGGTAAATCCGATATTTAATGCCAATGTAATGGTCAACTAAATTGAGACACTTCGATAGATTTTTGTTGAAATTTCAGTTCATATTCTACAGGTGAAATATTACCTAATGTTGAATGCCGTCTTTTTCGGTTGTAAAACGGTTCAATATA
>CAIYLB010000239.1 GCA_903926935.1 uncultured Pseudomonadota bacterium | reverse complement strand
AATTGAGCGTGGTAATTTTGAAAAAACCAAAAAAATGGTTGCCTTGAATGTTTTGCAATTAGCGCAGCAAACGCGGCAGGCTTATTTTAATGCGTTGGCGGCGAATGAGCATCAGCGCTATAGCGCACAGGTCAAAGTGTCAGCAGAAGCTAGCGCAGAGTTGGCACGTCGCATGCTGAAAACGGGCAATTGGAATCAGTTGGAACTTGCTAGAGAGCAGAGCTTTTATGCCGATGCAGAGCAGGATTTGGCCAATGCCAAAAATCAACAAACCACTGCGTACGCAGTATTGTCGCGCTTACTTATGTTGCCGGTAGAGCAGCTTAACTTGCAAGATCGTCTGCCAGATTTACCCAAAACTATCGATGAATTGCAGCGTTTTGAAGCAAGTGCTTTTGAACAGCGATTAGATTTACAGGCCATGCGTTTAGAAACCCAAGCGTTAGCAAAAAAACTAGGCCTTAGTAAAACTACCCGTTTTATCAATGTGCTGGAAATTGGGCCAGCTAGAGTGCTGGAAGGTCAGCGTAGCAGCCCTTATAAAAAAGGCGTGGAGTTCAGTTTTGAATTACCTTTGTTTGATTGGGGCGAGGCGAAGGTTGCGCGGGCAGAGGCAATCTACATGCAGGCGGTCAATAATGCGGCGCAAATGGTGTTCGATGCACAGTCCGAAGTAATCGAAGCGCACAGTCATTATCTTGCTAGTTACCAGATGGCAAAACATTATCGTGATGAGATTGTGCCATTGCGAAAAAAAATATTGGATGAAGATCAATTGCGCTATAACGGCATGTTAATTAGTCCGTTTGAGCTGCTCGCTGATGCGCGAGCACAGGTAATTAGTGTGAACGGCTATATCACTAAGCTACATGATTTTTGGTTGGCTGAAGCAGCGTTGCAAATGACACTTAGCGGTATCACCAATGATAAAGAAGGGCGCTAATGATGGATAATTCTCAGACTAATGCTAAATTTAGCCGTCGTAATTTTTTTAAGCTGGCAGGTGCTGGCATTGCCGCATCCGCGGTGAGTAAAGTTGCAATGGCTGCCTTGCCAGAAATCATATCGGCTGATAAAGGCCATACGCAAGCGCCACTTCATCCCAATACTGGCCGACCTTACAATCCGGTAGTCACGCTGAACGGTTGGAGTTTGCCTTGGCGCATGAAAGCCGGCGTTAAAGAGTTTCATTTAGTGGCAGAGCCAGTATTGCGTGAGATCGCCCCCGGTATGAAAGCGCATTTATGGGGCTATAACGGCCAAAGTCCAGGCCCGACCATAGAGGTGGTTGAAGGTGATCGGGTGCGCATTTTTGTGACTAATCGCTTGCCAGAAGTGACCAGTATCCATTGGCACGGCCAACCACTGCCCAATGGCATGGATGGCGTGAGTGGACTTACTCAACCAGCAATTCCAGTAGGGAAAACGTTTGTTTACGAGTTTGAAGCCAAGCGCGCCGGCACGTTTATGTATCATCCGCATGCCGATGAAATGACGCAAATGGCGATGGGCATGATGGGCAGTTGGGTGACGCACCCAAAAAATCCAAAAACCATGCAGGTCGATAGAGATTTTATATTTCTGCTAAACGCTTACGATATAGAGCCGGGCAGTTATACACCGAAAGTAAATACCATGCTGGATTTCAATTTATGGACTTGGAATAGTCGCGCATTTCCTGGTATAGATTCTTTAGTTGTAGGTAAAAATGATCGAGTGCGGATACGTGTGGGTAATCTCACTATGACCAATCATCCGATACATTTGCATGGGCATAGTTTTCAGGTTACCGGTACCGATGGCGGTTGGGTGCAGCCTAGTGCCAGATGGCCAGAAGTGACCACAGATATTGGTGTAGGGCAAATGCGTGCGATAGAATTTGTGGCGGATAATCTAGGTGACTGGGCTTTGCATTGTCATAAAAGCCATCACACCATGAACGCGATGGGACATCAAGTGCCGACTTTAATCGGTGTAGAGCAGGACGACTTGCTAGAGAAAATTAGTAATTTAGTCCCCGACTATATGGCGATGGGAAAAACCGGTATGGCGGAAATGAGTGAAATGTCACGAGCGATGGAAATGCCCTTACCAGAAAATACCCTGCCGATGATGACTGGCGTCGGTCAATTTGGTGCGATTGATATGGGCGGCATGTTTTCCACGGTAAAAGTACGCGAAGGTCTAGCGCGAGATGACTATAAAGACCCCGGTGCTTATCATTTTCCAAAAGGCAGCGTCGCTTATGAGTTTGTTGGCGAGGCGCCAGCAGTGCAACGGCCAAAGATGACTGAAGATAAGTCTGGCTTAGAAGTGCAGGTGCGAAAGCCTACCGGACACGCCGGACATTAAACTTGATTAGTTGTAAATCAGGAGGATCGTTATGCAATATCTCATTCTCAAATATTTAATCACCGCAGGCGTGGTAGTGCTGGTGTCTGAATTTGCAAAAAGAAGCGATAAATTGGGCGGACTCATTGCCGCCTTGCCTATAGTCACGGTACTTACGTTGATTTGGCTTTATGTGGAACAGCAACCTGCCAGCAAAATTGCCAATCATGCTTATTATACTTTTTGGTGCGTGCTGCCAACCTTGCCGATGTTTTTACTTTTCCCATATTTATTGCCTAAATTGGGCTTTGTAGTTAGTCTAATTACTTGCGTGATATTCACCACAATCGTCTTTTTATTGTTTGCCTTTTTGCTAAAACGATTCGGCATAGATTTATTATAGACAATATTATTAGTAGGGTTACTAGTCCTATAATTTTATAAAAAAAGCTTCTTAATCATACAATTAGCGCGTAAAATGCGCACACTTTAAAATTTGTAGCGAATACCTTGGAACAATACTTAACCATGCTTGCAAAGCCGATCCACACCTATCGCCCATATTGGGCGAAGCGGTTTGGTGCGGCGCCTATGTTACCCATGAGCCGCGCCGAGATGGATGTGCTGGGTTGGGATAGTTGTGACATTATTTTGGTGTCTGGTGATTGTTATATCGATCACCCAAGTTTTGGGGCGGCTTTAGTTGGACGTTTATTAGAAGCGCAAGGTTTTCGGGTGGGCATTATTGCCCAGCCGGATTGGCAAAATGCCAATGCGTTTAAAGTGTTAGGCAAGCCTAATCTGTACTTTGGCGTAACTGCCGGCAATATGGATAGCATGGTTAATCGTTATACTGCTGATAGAAAGATCCGTAGTGATGATGCTTATACGCCAGACGCAGCGCCTAACAAACGGCCAGATCGCGCGGTGTTGGTGTATAGCCAGCGTTGTCGCGAGGCCTATTCTGACGTGCCGTTAATTATTGGCAGTATTGAAGCCAGTTTGCGCCGTATTGCGCATTACGATTATTGGAGCGATAAAGTTCGCCGCAGTATTTTGGTGGATTCTAAAGCGGATATTTTGCTT
>CAIYLB010000238.1 GCA_903926935.1 uncultured Pseudomonadota bacterium | reverse complement strand
CACCAAAGAGGTTGAACGTATTCCACAGACGGACACTGCGCGGCTAGTAGAAAAATCCGGCCTAAAGTTTCCGCACTCGCAACATTTTGGTAAAGTGCAAGGCCCTGATGGTGTATGGGATGTCCGAGAACTTTCCTGCACGAATTGCCATCGTCCTGAAGGTAAGGAGATGCGCTTTCAACCAGTAGCTTATGCGCGTGACTGCCAGACTTGCCACGCCAACCAACTAGATGTAGGACCAGCAAAAGCTACCATACATATCCCTCATGGCACGGAGCTAAGTGTGATGAATACGCTAAAAGCACAAGCGCCGAAGCATCTAGACCAATACGCTGCAACACTAAAATCAGATGGCTGTAGCTATTGCCACGAAATTAGCGAAACAAAAAAAGGCGATACTTTGCCATGGAAGATTACGCCACTTAATATCAGCCAAGATTGGTTTAGCAAGGCGCACTTTAATCATGCTTCGCATCGTAGTCAAAAATGTGAATCTTGCCACCAAGTTGAGCATTCAGAAAGCAGTGCAGATGTGGCAATGCCAGATAGAAAATCTTGCCTGCGGTGCCATTCTGGTAACAACCCAAAACCAAAGCGTATTGCCAGCGGCTGTATGTCTTGTCATGACTTCCATAGCTCGCATGCGGCTAAGGATATCGAACAAGTAAGCGCCTCTAACAAATAAGTACCGCTAAAAAGTAAATACTTGTTCACTGGGCGGTTACTTAAAGTACACTCACTTAGCCGAATATGGCGCATTGAATTACCCAACCGCTGTGCTGTATATTGATGACTTGCTAGAAAAAATAGCGCAATTTTAATTGCGCTATTTTTTTGCTTAGAGCATATATTTAATTAGAACATCCAGTAATGATCAACCATCAGCGCCGCAAAGAGCAAGGTTAAATAAAGTATGGAATACTTAAATGTTCGCTTAGCTAAATCGTCAGAATATTTTCTATACAAGCCGATAACATAAGCCATGAATATCGCATTTAAAATAATAGCCGATACCAGATAGATTAATCCGCTCATCGCCATACCATAAGGCATCAATGACACCGCGACCAAGATAATGGTGTACAGTAAAATATGTAACAGCGTGAAAGCTTCACCATGGGTGACAGGCAACATAGGCATACCAACTTTGGCATATTCTTCACGCCTATATAACGCTAAAGCCCAAAAATGCGGTGGCGTCCATACAAAAATAATAAGAAACATAATGAGCGCTTCTGGTCCAACCGAATTAGTAACAGCCGCCCAACCTAATATTGGCGGCATGGCTCCTGATGCACCACCAATCACAATATTCATCGGCGTGGCTGGTTTTAAAAATACCGTATAAATGACAGCATAGCCAACAAAGGTGGCAAAAGTAAGCCACATTGTTAGCGGATTTACATAAAAATACAAAACAGCCAAGCCAGTGCTACCAAGAATTGTCGCAAAAACTGTGGTTTGAGTGGATGAAACCTGACCAGTAGGAATTGCCCGGCCGCGAGTTCTGGCCATAATCGCATCAATTTTATGCTCAATCAGACAATTAAAGGCCGCGGCGGCACCCGAGGCAAATGCAACACCTATGGTCGTTGCAATTAATAGTGATATTGGCATCGCTACCATCGCGGGTTTAGCCATGTACATACCAATAATGGCAGTAAATACAATAAGTGAAGTTACTCTTGGTTTGCACAGAGAAAAAAAGCTTTTAAAGCTTAGGCCTACGTTTTTTAGGATCGTTACACTAGTACTCATTTAAAGCTCACGTTATTTATCATTATATTTATTCGAATTAATTTAGGAAATAGACTCATCTTTTGGTATGCCTTATGGTTTTTTAGCTGATATTTTTGAGTTCAGCATGACCAAAATTATCACAAGTAAACCAGCAGTAAAGTTATGCGCAACAGCTAATACCAAGGGAAGATGCAGAGTTAGATTAGCAATGCCCAAGCCGATTTGCGTGAAAAGTACAATAAGCAACACAACACCCAAAGTTTTTAATTGCCAATATTTCATGACATTTAAGGCTAACACCAGTAAATAGATGAAGGTAATCAGCGCGCCTAATCTGTGCGTCCACTGAATGGCGGTAAGAGAAGCCAGCGTTAATTGGCCGCCATTAGCACTTTGGCCAAGTTCTCGCACTAAATGAAAAGCATCTTTAAAGTCCATTTCCGGCATCCACAAACCGTGGCAGGTAGGAAAGTCGGTACAGGCTAGCGCAGCATAATTGGTACTTGTCCAACCACCTAAAAATATCTGCATAAACAAAATGACTAGCGCCAAACGAATCATAAAACGTAATGGAATCGATTGCACTATATTGGCTGAACTGTGTCCCCAATGCCTATGTGCCAACCACACGAGTATGGCTAGAGTTGACATTCCACCTAATAAATGTGCACTTACAATAGCGGGCTTAAGCAACATGGTCACTGTCCACATACCTAACATCGCCTGAAAGCCTATCAAGACCACCAAGAAAGTAGGTAGCCAAGCAGACGCTTTAATCTCACGCTTGGCACTCCATCCAAAAATACAGATGGCCAACACGATTAAGCCGAGGCTACCGGCTAAATAACGGTGCGCCATTTCCCGCCAAGCCTTGCCTACTAAGACAGTGCTATTTGGGTAAGCCGCTTGTGCATTTTGAATGGCGGCTTCGCTTTGCGGTACAGTAAGCGCACCATAACAACCAGGCCAATCAGGACAACCTAAACCAGCATCAGTTAATCTAACATAGGCGCCTATCGCAACCACACATAAGGCTAAAATTGAACCAATTAAGACTAGGCTTCGAAATAGCTTAAAGCTGTTTGAATTCTTGTACATATCAACCTGCCCACGAATATCTTAGTAATCTTGCGAGATCTTTACGAATGTCAGCTAGCGAGACGGCCGCTTTATAGCTCATCATTAAATGTCCGAGCGGATCTACCAAATACAATCTATTGCTGGCGCTAGCGCTTTCAGCACCAACCTGAAACTGCGTTGAAAAATCGCTGACATTTGCTACTGGCTGATTGATGATAATTAAATCAGGAAAGTCATGCTTAATATTTGTAACGTCTTGTGTTGTCGTGATTAGAACCCGCTGGGCACGATCAATGTCTTTGTACAAAGAAACATGTAATCGACGCATATCATGTAGCTTATCTAAACAGACTTGCTCACAATTAGCGGCTACATAGACAACACTCCATTTTTCTTTCCAAAACTGTGCGGGCAACATAGCGCCGTCATCGCGCTTAAGCTCAGCAGATGTTGTTAATAGGCGCGGTGGGTTATACAACTCGCCTAAGCTTTCCCCACTAGGCTTCCAATTTAGCTTATACATCATCATAACCACGATGATAGGTACGATAAAAAAGATCAGCATTAACAAAAATACCTTGCGGCCTTTGCGTTGCATTTCTTGTTCGGTTAGTGATTTATCGTTTTGCATGGAACTCTACTTAAATAAGGTCAATATAATTAAAAATACTTCTGAATAAATTAAATGTTTACCGCTTATTGCTTTTGTTTAGCTAAAGCAGCCACTTTACTCACACTCATATAAATGTAAATCAATAGCGTCGCTAATGCAAAGCCAAACCACTGATAAGCGTAACCAATATTCGTTGCAATTCTCTCTACTGGTACTTGCCAGTTTCTTACAAAGCCGCCAGCATCACTAGCCTGATCTAATTTAATTGCAAGGTCAGAAACAACAAATGGCACACGATGCTGATAACTAGTTATATTCATGTTCTGCCAAACTGGCTGCCAAACAGGAGTAATTTGGCTCATTGTAACTGTTGATGTATCTGCCTTCGCCTCTAAGGTAAAAATCTTTTTACTAGGCACCCAAATTTGTCCTACCACCGTTTGCTTGCCGGTTGGCGTGTCAAATTTCGGCAGTTCTGTGTGGATATCTTTACCTAAAATCCAACCTCTATTAACCAACACGTATTGTTCAGACTGATCAATCTTTAACGGTGTAATCACATGATAACCAACGCGATTACCTTCCACTTGATTATCTAATAAAAACTGAAACTTTGGTTCATATACACCGCTGACTTTAACTTTCTTGTAATTCCAATCTGCAACATTCAACACATGATTATTACTAACGCCAATTTTACTAATATCAAGCGGGAATATAAGCGCGTCATCTGTTTTAGCTAAATTATACGCGGCCTGAATAGCCATTTTTTGCTGTGCTTTATGATACTGCCACAAACCAAATTTAATAAATAAGGGTATGCATATCAGGGTTACGATTGTGCCAATCAGCGAAGGACTGAAAATATAACCAAGCTTTTTAAATTGAATTTGTTTCATAATTGCATTTGTTAGTAAGCGGTCTCATAATGCTTATTCAAGTTTTAATTGGATAAATTCTATGTTAATAAAAGTCATCATTGTTTTAGCTTTAGTTGCCATTGTTGGCAGTTTATTTTCCGCACTATTCTTTTTATCTAAAGACAAAACGGGTAGTGAAAGAACTGTTAAAGCGCTCACCGTTCGTATCGGGCTATCAATCACCCTATTTATTCTTTTGCTGATTGCTTACTATTTTGGACTGATTGGTCAACCACACGCATAAACATTATGCTGTGTCAGTTTATTAGCCCCTCTACCAATTACAGGTTTATTCTTAAATAAAAAGGGCGATGCATTTGTGCATCGCCCTTTTTATTTAACTAACTTACAACCAATAGACAAATATAAACAGACCTAACCAGACTACATCCACAAAGTGCCAATACCATGCCACGCCTTCAAAACCAAAATGATGCTCAGGTGTAAAATGGCCTTTCATGCAGCGAATTAAAATTACAATCAACATAATAGTACCCAGCGTAACGTGAAAACCGTGAAAGCCCGTCAGCATAAAGAACGTTGCGCCATAAGCACCACTATGCAAGGTTAAGCCCATTTCTGTGTATGCGTGATGATATTCCATGGCTTGGCAAATTAAGAAAGCAATACCTAAGGCAACAGTAAGTGCCATGCCGACAATAAGTTGTGTACGATTATTTTTAATCAAGGCCCAATGCGCCCAAGTAATTGTGGCGCCAGAAGTAAGCAATAATGCGGTATTAATTGCTGGCAATCCCCAAGCACCCATTGCGTTTAAGGTTCCTGGTTTATATTCAACACCAAGCACTGTACCGCCAGGACCAGATGATGGCCATGTACTTAAGAAATGCTTGTAAGGGGTGATATCTAAATCGTAACCAGCTAGGTCTGGCACCGATAAAATACGCATATAAAACAAAGCACCGAAAAATGCTGCAAAGAATGCTAGTTCTGAGCAGATAAAAACAATCATCCCAACACGGAATGATTTATCTTCCCACTTAGAGTACTTGCCAGTGAGACTTTCATTAATCACAGAACCCATCCATTTAAATACCATGAATGAAATAATCAGGGCGCCGATAATCATCATCCATTTGCCTGGTGCTTGCAAATAAGCGAGATCCTTGCTTTTATCAGTCGCTACATTAAAAATGAACCCTGAAGCTAGCGTTAGCAGGCCTACAGATATTATTGATGGATAAATACTACCGTGCGGAACATAGTATTGATTCGTTGAATGTGTCGCCATGCAATCACTCCCGTGCTTTTTTATAAATATATTGATTTTTAATGGCTAACCCCGCCATTACCTCACCTAAACTACCACCTTATTTTTAATAACTTTTAGTGCAAAATCTTTTTATTATTTAACTGCCGGGAAAAAAGCATAAGACAATGTCATGTCAGATATATCTTTTGGCAATTCTGGACTTACAAAAAAACGTAAAGGCATTTCCTTTTCTTCACCTGGCTTAAGTGACTGATTTACGAAGCAAAAACACTCTATTTTCTTTAAATTAGCCGCTGCTATTCCAGGCGTAATACTAGGAACAGCCCTTCCTATCACCACTTCATTTGTGGTGTTTTTTGCAATAAATATGACTGTTTCAATCTTACCTGGATGCAATTTTATGCTGGCTTGCTTTGGATAAAAATTCCAACCTAAACCTGGCATTACATTAGTTGTGAATTGAACATTTACCCAGCGGCTGTTATCAACTTTTGCCGTAGATAAAACAGCTGCAGTATTGTTTGTTTTACCATTCAAACCAGTTAATGTGCACAACACACCATACAAAGGCACTAGTGCGAAGGCAAACAATGATGAACCAATCACCACCCATATTAGCTTACGCACTAATTTTTTATTTTTTAAGTCTATCTGTTGCTTAGCAGTTAAAGCATCGGTTTCTTTTAGTGATGCCATATTGTAAACATTGACACTACATACCAAGCAAATGCAATGCCTCCTAAAATATATGCAATTTTTTTACTACTGCGTTTAGTGACTAATTCTTTATTGTCCATATTTTTCCAAACAAAACCCGGCTTAAGCAATTAAGTTCAAGCTGGGATTCTGTGTTATTTAATAATCGGTTGCTCAGTAAAGCTATGGTATGGAGGTGGAGAAGGTAATGTCCACTCCAAACCTTTAGCACCTTCCCAAACTTGATCGGTCGCTTTTTTACCGCCTCTTGCGCAACTTACAATGTTATAAACAAATAACAATTGTGAGAAACCAAGGACAAATGCGGCAATTGATGAAATCATATTGAATTCAGCAAACTGTAATGCATAGTCAGGAATACGACGTGGCATACCAGCCAAACCTAAGAAGAACTGAGGAATGAAAGTTAGGTTAAACGAGATAGCAGTTAACCAAAAGTGCAATTTACCTAATTTTTCACTGTACATATGACCAGTCATTTTTGGTAACCAGTAATATGTTCCAGCCATAATACCCATAATGCCACCAGCAAATAATGTGTAGTGGAAGTGAGCAACTACAAAGTAGCTGTTGTGATATTGCGCATCGGCCGCAACGTCAGCAAGTACTAAACCAGTTAAACCACCGATACCAAATAAAATGATCCAGCCCACTGCAAATAACATAGGGGTTTCAAAGCTCATTGAGCCTTTCCACATCGTTTTAATCCAGCAAAAGAACAGCACTGCTAGCGGTAGTGAAATGGCCATTGTGCTATACATAAAATAAAGCAACGCTGGCACAGGCATACCCGCTGTAAAGAAGTGATGCGCCCAAACAACCACGGCTAAAGCACCAATCGCCCACAATGAATAAACTTGCGCTTTGTAGCCATACATTGGTTTACGTGAGAATGTTTCTAGAATTTGTGGGATAAAACCCCAAACTGGCAATAACAAAATATAGACTTCTGGGTGACCAAAGAACCAAAATAAATGTTGGAACATAATTGGGTCGCCGCCGCCAGCTGCATCAAAAAAGTGTGTACCAAAGTGGCGATCAGTTAACAACATAGTAACTGCACCCGCTAACACCGGAATAGTCGCAACCAATAGGAAAGCGGTAATCAACCAACCCCAAGCAAACATTGGCATTTTCATTAATGTCATGCCTGGCGCGCGCATGTTGAATAAGGTAACAATAATATTGATTGAACCTAATACAGAAGAAATACCCAACAAGTGAACCGCAAAAATCGCAAAATCCACCCCAATGCCACCTTGTACTGATAGTGGTGGGTAGAAAGTCCAGCCTGTTGCCAAAGCGCCATCACCGATGCCGAACAAAGCAAGTGTGAACGGTAAGGTTAAAAGGATTGCTGAAGGCGGTAACAACCAAAATCCCCAGTTATTCAAACGTGGCAGCGCCATATCTGGCGCACCAATTTGCAGAGGAATCATCCAGTTTGCAAAACCCGTTGCTGCTGGCATTAAAGCCGCGAAAATCATAATTAACGCATGTACGCCAATGAGTTGATTGAAAAATTCTGGGTTTAACAATTGAAGACCAGGCTGAAACAATTCAGCGCGAATTGCCAAAATCATACTTCCGCCAATAAAAAACATAATCAGCGAGAATGTAAGGTACATCGTACCGATATCCTTATGATTGGTGGTGGTCAGCCAACGCATAATCCCAGACGGATGGTCGGCATGCTCTTCATGATGTGCTACCGTAGTTGTACTCATTACATTCTCCTAATTACTCAAACAAATAATTACAGTTAATTCAAAAATACATTTATTACTTATTGACGAGCCGCTTTTACTTGTGCAGGCTGCAATACATCGCCCACTGCATTGCCTAAACCATTACGCTCATAGGTAATTACTGAAGCTATCTCAGTATCATTTAGTACCGCTTTCCAAGAAGGCATTACACGCACTCCATTAAGAACGCGATCTAAATGTCCATCTTTCAGGTACTTTCCATCAGCACCAAATATCGGGCCATTCGCAATTTTACTACCTGTTAAAGCTGGGAATGCTGGAGGCAAACCTGCGCCAGTCACTTGGTGACAAACCGCACAGTTTTTCTCATACACTGTCTTACCATTGGCCATAAGATCTTCTTTTGTCCAAACTTTATCAGCGCCTGCAGCAGCTTTAGCTAACTCTTCTTTCTTGGCCGCAACCCAAAGCTTGTATTCCGCCATTGGCAATGCATCCACAACGATAGGCATATAACCATGACCTTTACCACATAACTCTTTACATTGTCCGCGATAAGTACCAGGGACTTCAACTTGTACCCAAGTTTCACGAATAAAACCAGGCACAGCAACGCGGGAAGAACCAAATTGTGGCACCCACCAATTATGCAACACATCTGTGGCCGTCATTAAAACACGTACTTTTTCACCAACAGGAAGCACCAAGTGATTATCAACTTCAAGTAAATAGTGCTCATCTTTTACCCCTTTAAAACCTTTATCGGTTTGTTCCTTAGGCGTAGATAAGTTACTCACAAATTTAATACCTTGTGCATCACCATCCATATATTCATATTGCCAGCGCCATTGCGAACCAGTAATTTTAATTACCATCGTTGCTTTATCACGTGTGTTTTCCATCATTACCACGCTGTGATAGGCTGGAATACCCATAATAACAAAGTCAATGAGCAAGAGAATAGCGAACGGAATCAATGTCCAAAAAATTTCAACGGCTGTTGATGGAACCTTATCTGTGACAGGTTTAAAGTTTTTACTTTTACGGTGAGCAAATATCGCGTAAATCATAATCGCCAGTACTACAATAAATATAATGCCGGTAATGGTCATGAACTTATTGTGTACATGCAACGTATCCGCCGCCATTGGTGTTGCTGGCGTCGGGAAATTCCAAGCATAATCAGCAAACGCATTGAATGAAGCAAGCATTACCGCAATACCTAGCCCAATTTTCTTTAAAACTTGCATAAAACTTGCTCCAAAACTAAATTAATTAATATCATTTATTTTTTGTCTAAGCTCACGTGCCAATAAAGCGCGTTGCCCATCATTTATAAAGTGTCTACCAAATTCAACTTCTTTACCGTGCGAACTAATAAATAAGCCGCTTTTACCATTAACACCTTTTTTACCCTCAACATCACGCACACTCACCTGAGCCCAATATCGCTGAAAAACTACCGTTGTGTTTTCCTTATAATTTCTTTTTTCAACAACAACTTTCTCATCTTCAATCGTAATGCTTTCAAAATCAGCAGAATGCAAATAAATATAATTAAAGGCATACGCAAAAGCCGCTACTTCTAAGCCGGCGAATGGCAATACCAACCAAGCGCCCATATTTGCGAAGGCTAACGCAATCACCAGCACAACGACCACAAGGCTCCCAAGCAATCTCACGCTCATTTTTGGCGTAAGTGAATTGTTAGGTCTTGCAATGATTTTATACCCCAAATCAGATACCGCCATATGCATCCCTTTTGTAAAAAAACCTTAAAATCAGGCTCTCTTACAGCTTTTTGACATGCGTCATTTTGACGCACGTCAAAAGTTAACACAAAAAAGTTCCCTACTCAAGAAAATTGTTACACTTTCGTAACAATTGCGTAACCAAAAAACATCGTACAAAAGATTAATTCGTTCTGCTTTTGTACGCTTTTTTGTACGTATTGTATATAGCTGTTACTGGACGCTATACGCTAGCTATAGACGTAAAAAAAGCCTAGAAGGTTGAATTTGCTAGGCTTTTCATTACTATCGTACAATTTTGGACGTTAAAATCCCTTACAGTGGTGCGGGAGGGGGAATCAATAAAGTCCATATAACCGTTGGTATTAAATGATTTATAAAATAACTTTTTAATTTTTATACGTATTTTTATACGTTTTTATATTCACTTTTTCGGTTCTAAGCCCTAATATTCCCTCTTTGTCATGAGGAATGACTAATACTAACATTAATAAAAACTTTATAAATCAGACCACCCCTCCTTAACGAACCCGTAACTTTTCTTGGCTTCTTCAATCGAGCTCCAAGGACTGTAATGGTCTAATAAAACGAGACACTTTTTTAGAGATTATAATCAACTAACGAGGTGTTAAATGAATCAAGCAAAAAGAGTATTTACAATAGAGTTCAAGCAAGAGTGCGTTAATTT
>CAIYLB010000237.1 GCA_903926935.1 uncultured Pseudomonadota bacterium | reverse complement strand
CCATCAGAAATATTAGAATGTGCATGCAAATCGATGCTTAAAGACATGGATGTAAGATATACCCTAGAAAAATGACATACTAATTAGAAATTAATTGAGCAGTCCGCTTGCAATTACGCCTTGCGACGCAACATCAATCATAGCAAAATAGCGCCTTAGGCTAAAGCACTGTTGTTGATTATGTGAATTAAAATATATCGTTAATTAAAATAGCCTTAATTAAAAACACTAACAACTGCCCAAGCCTAGCGCTATTCTATATGATGCCTCTGGCAGCTAGCTTTTTTACAACCAATATCATTTGAGACCTAATATGAAGTTTTTGTTTGATCTATTTCCTGTCATTTTGTTCTTTGCCGCATTTAAATTTTTCGGCATCTACACCGCAACCGCAGTCGCTATAATTGCCACAGTTGCACAAATTGCATACAGCAAAATCCGCCATGGCAAAGTCGAAAAAATGTTGATGGTCAGTGGTGTAATTATTACCGTATTTGGTGGCGCAACCTTATTACTAAAAGACCCAACGTTTATTCAATGGAAACCAACGGTCTTGTATTGGCTATTTTCAGCCAGCTTAATTGGCGCGCAATTAATATTCAAAAAAAATCTCATCCGCAATATGATGCAAGCACAAATAAGTTTGCCTGAAAATATTTGGAGCACACTTAACTTAGCTTGGGCGCTGTTATTTTTAGCTTTAGGCTTTTTAAATCTGTATGTGGCATTTAATTACTCGCAAGATGCTTGGGTAAACTTCAAACTATTTGGTATTACCGGCATCATGTTCATATTCATTGTGCTGCAAACACTCATACTCAGTAAATATCTAACGCCTGATGATGTTAAAAGTAAAAACGAAGATGGTAATAAAGACGTAAAGGACGGTTCAAACTAATGTGGTATGCCATTATTGCGGAAGATACTGCCAATAGTTTAGAAAAAAGATTAGCGGCTAGACCTGAACATTTAAACAGATTGCAAATATTGCAAAATGCAGGCCGTTTATTGTTGGCGGGGCCTTTTCCAGCCATCGATAGCTTAGACCCAGGACCTGCAGGTTATAGCGGTAGCCTGATTGTGGCCGAATTTACAACGCTAGAAGAAGCGACTGTTTGGGCTAACAATGACCCATTTGTCATTGCTGGTGTATATCAGCACGTTGTAGTGAAGCCTTTTAGAAAAACCCTACCTGCTTAAGCTTCATTATTTAAAACGACAATTCCCGTAACTTTAATTCCAACAACCCTAATTTCAGCAACCCTAATACCAGTGACCTTAATGACAGAATCTTTAATTCAAGAAATGACCAAACGCCTGCAAGTTTTAGCGCCAACCGCGCTTGAAATAATAGATGAAAGTGCCATGCACGCTGGACACCAAGGAAATGGTGGTGGCGGGCATTTTAAACTTAATATGACCAGCTCGCTTTTTTTTGAAAAATCACAGATAATACGCCATCGTCTTATTTATCAAGTACTTAATGATCTTATTCCTAAACAGATTCATGCGCTCAGCATTCATGCGCTCGCACCTGATGAAACATAAAACAAACGCAATAAACAAACCAGAAAATAAAACCCAACTACTATAACCTTGAGGATTTTTGCATGAAATTTAGCCAAACATTAATCGCTGTAGCCATTTTATCTTTAACTTCTTCCGCTTTTGCGGCTGATAATGTTGCTACAGTAAACGGCAAGCCGATTAAACAATCTTTGTTTGATTACATTGCCAAGGACGCTACGGCACGCGGTCAAAAAGTAGATGCTCCAGTAAAAGAAGCTATAGTGAATAAACTAGTAGATTCAGAATTAGTGTCTCAAGAAGCGCAAAAACTAGGCTTAGATAAACAAGCAGACTACATTGCACGCGAAGAACTTTCTCGCCGCGAACTATTGACCGGCGCTTTTTTACAAGACTTCGTGAAGAAAAATCCAGTTTCAGATGCCGATAGCAAAGCCGCTTATGAGCAATACAAAAAAGCTTATGGCGATAAAGAATATAGTGCTCAACACATTTTAGTTAAAACTGAAGCTGAAGCTAAAGATGTCATTGCGCAACTAGGTAAAGGCGGTAATTTTTCTAAAATTGCCAAAGAAAAATCAATGGATCCTGGCTCTAAAGATAAAGGCGGTGATTTGGGCTGGTTCTCACCAGCGACAATGGT
>CAIYLB010000236.1 GCA_903926935.1 uncultured Pseudomonadota bacterium | reverse complement strand
TCATAAGAAGCTTTACCTTCAAATGCTGGAGCAGAACCTGCACGAGCTGTTGATATTAATGATTCTGATACATTTCCTTCACCTAATATATTATACGTACTGTTTGCATTCCAACCTTGTGTAACACCAGCTGTAGCACTGAAGCCATTGAAGTTAGGTGTTGTGTAGGCAATTTGTGATTTCCAGTCAGCGTAGATGTAACCAGTACCGATACGACCAAGTGTAGTTGTTGAAACTGAAGCAGCACCAGCACCAACACCTAACAATGTCATGTCGTTTAAGATTGCATCAGAAGCGAAAATACCTAAGTCTTTACCAGCTTTGATAGAACCCCATGAAGCATCACCGAATGTCAAGAATGCTTGACGACTTTCCATAGCTGAACCACCTGAAAGTGCGCGAGATTGTGCAGCACCAGGTTGAATTGAAATAGTGAAAGCAACGTCTAAATCGTTTTGACGTGTTTTACCAGATACTGTTAGGTAGTTTGGTAACAAACCAGTAGTGATGTTGTTAACTGTACCAGTACCGCCGCCTAAACCGCCAGCTGCTGCTGTACCAGTTGCACGTGTAGAAGTGTAGTAAGCGTTTACAACACCACCGATGTCTAGAGTCCAATCACCAGCTGGGATTGAAATGCCAGCGTTTGCGCGGCTTAGCAAGGGTTTTTCATATTAAAAACAGCTCAAATTGTTGCATACTTTTTAGTGTGCAACAAAAACCAAAGGTACCTACATTATTGCACTCATTGCTTTAAAAGATAAAATTGCTTGTAAGCCTTACTGCTTATGAATGCCAGTCATTTTATCTTTGTAATAAAAACAAAGATTAAAATCTTAGGTAGGAATTTTAGGGTGTGCGACAGTATGCTACATACATGCAAGAATTGAGCGCAGCTAACGATGATGTATTTAACCCTAAGCGTTGTAGAACGACACCAATACCAGAGACTTTATCTCACGTTCCGAACTACCCAAATAAACTGCGCATATATCTCACCAATGCAAGCAACTATTGGCAAGCCAGATGTTTCCACAAGTTCAAAACTTACACCAGAAGTATGCATACTTCTGATAAAAAACGTGCCTTTAGCAATGCCCGTTTGTTTTATGAGGAGCTGATATCAATTGATGTTATTGCTCGATTATCCCTTAGAAAGTGCGAAACTTCTGATGCAACTTCATTTAGTGCACTAGCGATTAAAGTATTAGAGCTTGAGAGCGGTAAAGTACATCGAGGTGAGCTTTCAGAAAAGTCACTTAAGATTACCCGTTACCGTTTGAATAAATCCGTACTGCCTACTTTTGGTCAGTTACCAGTCTCTCAAATAAGCTATTTGCATTTAGAAAGCTATGTTGCAAAGCTGAGCAACGAAGGTCTAACTGGCGTTGCTGTTGGGATGTATTTGGTGATTGTGCGCAAAGTCTTAAGCTACGCACTACGTTCCAATATCATTACCCACTTACCCCAATTCCCAAAAGTCAAAGCCATTCGTATACCGCGCGGCGGCTTTACTTTAAAAGAATACCGTTACTTACTAAAAACGGCTTGGCGTATGCGTGATACTGCTTATGAGATGCAAACGCGTGCTAAGCAAATGCGCGTTGAAGGGGCTGTTGGTAAAGTTGTGACGATGCCAGCAGATATGGCAAGGTTAATCGGGTTTATGGTGAATAGCTTTGTACGTCCCAGCGATGTAAAGCTGATACAACACAAGCATATTGAAATCATACGTGCTGACAATACATATTTGCGCCTTACATTACCTGAAACTAAAAAACACGACAAACCAATTGTCACTATGCGTGCTGCAGTAGGAATTTATCTGCGCATACTAGCTGACGCAAGGGCGCAAGGTTATGGAAAACCGGATGATTATGTGTTCTTACCTTATCTTAAAACAAGACGAGATCATGCAATTAGACATATGGAGTTTTTATTTAACTGGTTACTGGGTGAAACAGGATTGGCGATTGGGCTGAAGGGGCAAAAACGCACTCTGTATAGTCTAAGACATACCAGCATTACGTTTAGATTGCTGTATGGACAAGGCATTGATTTACTGACATTGGCACGTAATGCACGCACCAGTGTTGAAATGGTTGAGCGTTTTTATGCT
>CAIYLB010000235.1 GCA_903926935.1 uncultured Pseudomonadota bacterium | reverse complement strand
GTCGCAGGCTGGGGTTATTTCTTATATATTGGTGTAATTGATCCAAATGGTGGCGTTAATATTTTATGGCCTTTATTCGGCATTGCGAACCAAATGCTTGCTGCCATTGCCTTATGTGTAGCAACAGGAATTTTGGTTAAATCAGGCAAACTTAAATATGCTTGGATAACAGGTTTACCATTAGCTTGGTTAGTAATCGTCACATCAACCGCGGCATGGCAAAAGATTTTTAGTGATGACGTACGTGTAGGATTTTTTGCCGCGGCTAACGATTTAGCAACAAAACTTGCTACAGGTACCTTACCACCAGAAAAAGCAGCGGTAGCACCACATTTAATATTCAATCAGCAGTTAGATGCTTATCTAACTATGTTTTTTGTAGTGGTGTTGTGGATAGTCATTTTTGATACATCACGCGTTACTCTGAGATATTTGACTGGTAAACCCTTATTACCACTAACAGAAGTTGCACACGAACCAAGCAGATTGGTAGAAGATTGGGTGAGAGATTAATGTTAAAAAGAATAAAACATTTGTGGCATATTTTACGCAGACTGACTGGCGATGATGCCTATGACATTTACTTAAAACATCACATGGAATTTCACGACTCAAGCTTAGATGCGCCCGCAGCATTATCAAGAAAAGAGTTTTTTAGGTTATGGCAAGATAGCAAATGGAAAGGAATTAAACGTTGTTGCTAAAGAAAAATACAGCAGAAAATAGTTTCACAGAAAGTGATATTTCCAGAATTATAGAAATGGCCTGGGAAGACAGAACCGCATTCGAGGCCATAAAGTATCAATTCGGATTAGCTCAAGACGGCGTAATTAAGATTATGCGAGCCAACCTAAAACTAAGTTCTTTTAAGTTATGGCGTGAGCGTACTAATGGACAAAAAACTAAACATTTGAAACTAAGAAGCCCAGAAGTGACGCGACATAAAGCCAATCATCGAGTTAAGCAGTTTTAAAGATATCGCCAAAAAGGTTCAGAAAATTTAAAAACTGCTTAATGTTAGATCTAGACTATTAAATGTGGCTGAATTTATTATTACTAGCAGCCCAAAACATCCAAAACCCAAGCAATATCATCGGCAAACTTAGCCACTGGCCCATACTAAAACCCATAGAGAGCAAACCTAAATAGCTATCCGGTTCGCGAGTATATTCAGCCAAGAATCTGAAACTACCGTAGCCAATCAAAAATAGTGCAGAAATTGAACCAGTTGCTCGTGGCTTAGAAGCGAAAATCCACAACATCAAAAATAACACTATGCCTTCTAAGCCAAATTCGTAAAGCTGTGAAGGATGACGCAACAAGTTATCTACTTTAGGAAAGACCATGCCGTATTCAGCATTCGTTACCCTGCCCCAGAGCTCGCCATTGATAAAGTTACCCATACGCCCAGCGCCCAACCCAATGGGGACGAGTGGTGCTACAAAATCCATGATGCTTAGCCACTTAAGATTATATTTACGGGCAAATATCCACATGGCGACCAAAACACCTAAGAAGCCTCCGTGAAAACTCATGCCACCTTGCCACACTGCTAAAATCTCTGCTGGGTGATGCACAAAATAATTAAATTGGTAAAACAGAATGTATCCAATACGACCGCCCAAAATAACACCTAAAGCACCAAAGAACAGCGCATCGTCAAGCATTGGTATCGTCCAACCATGCCAGGTGCGGTGACTAATTTGCCATTTACCCAAACCTAGAAAAGCCAAAAAACCCATTAAATACATTAATCCGTACCAATGAATACCATAGCTACCAATATGAACTGCAATAGGGTCAAACTCAGGATGTACAAACATAAGTGCTGGTAGCCAATTTAGGTAAAACAAGATTTTACCTAAGTTTAGTAGACTAGGGTTGAAGTAGCTAAGATAAAGGACTAATCGTCGCAATATTTTCTATGAGTATAATCACCACCCACGCATGCGCATCGCACCCGCGCAACAAAAAACCCCCACTATTCACACAGAGGGGGTTTTTGTGGAGAAGTAACTTTGCAGTTAATTCGCCTAATAAATAGCTTGGCAGTGACCTACTTTCGCATGCAAAAAGCATACTATCAT
>CAIYLB010000234.1 GCA_903926935.1 uncultured Pseudomonadota bacterium | reverse complement strand
TCCATAGAATTATCATTTTTGCCTAAGCCTAGGCCTTTTTTATGAATATCTGTGGCGTAGAAGCAAGTGGTAGCCAATACGTCAGGATTCATGGCCGCGCGGAATGCTAAATGTCCACCTATGCAAATGCCCATTACGCCTAAACGACCAGTACAGTCATCACGCGATTTTAAATAATCTAATACCGCTCGAGCATCGCTATCGTAAGATGAAAGTTCTTTAGTTATTTTGTGTGAATTGCCACGTGTGGTGCCTTCTTCATCATAAGCCAGCACGGTGCCCGGCGCCTCTAGTTCATGATAGATTTCTGGACAAGCCACAATAAAGCCATGACCTGCCAACATTGCGGCGGTGCGACGAATGGGCGCAGTGACTTGGAATATTTCCGAAAACATTAAAATGCCAGGATATTTGCCCGGTGCTGCTGGACGAAAAACATGTGCACGCATGTCACCGGTTGGCGTGGAGATGTCGGCGGCTTCACTGTCTTTAATTAGCATCTGGAATTCCTTTTTGGTAAGCCGTTATAATAAAGCAAGCTAGCCTTTACATACAGACATCTAGCGTAAATAAACGATAAAAAGCATGACAAACCTAGCTAATTCGTGTCAAATTCGGCTTAATTTTTTTGATTTGAGATTTATTGATGATGCAAGCTAAAACTACCGCCCCAAATACGCGCTGGAAACACTACGACAGCATTGAGTCTTTAAGGCATGCCGTCTGTGAAGTTATCGTTCAGCGTGCTAATGAGGCGATTACTCAAAATGGTCGATTTTCCATAGTGCTGGCAGGTGGGAATACACCGCGTGCTATTTACCGACTGTTACGCGACATGCCTATGGATTGGTCTAAATGGCATATTTACCATGGCGATGAGCGTTGCCTTCCTGCAGATCATGTAGATCGTAATAGTTTAATGGCTGAGCAGGCTTGGTTGCAATATGTCGCTATTCCTGCCAATCAGATTCATGATATCCCTGCAGAGCTAGGCCCTGTGGCGGGTGCAAAAGCGTATGCAGAAACCTTAAAAAATGCTGGTACTTTTGATATGGTGATTCTAGGCTTGGGTGAGGATGGACATACCGCCTCACTTTTTCCTGGGCATGTGGTTGATAATAGCGCCGATGCTGTGCCAGTATTTGATTCACCTAAGCCACCTGCCGAGCGCATTACTATTAGCCAAAACCGTCTTAATAATACCCGCGACGTGATATTTTTAGTGACCGGCGAGGGTAAGCAGGAAGCGATAGATCGTTGGCGTGAAGGTGTGGCGATCCCCGCGACTTTAATTGCCCCAGCCAATGGCGTAGATGTGCATTGTTATGAGGTAGTGCTTAATTAGGCGGGGAGCTTAATGAGCCAAATTGGCTCATTAAGTTATATAGCATTATTTTATGTTTGAAGTAATGTCTGTAAAAACTGCATTGATTTTGACGAAGTTGCCATGAATAAGCCGCTGATATTCAAAAGCACCATGAGCCAATAGGTCAATAAAAACGACTTTTTTGAAGACTTGTGATGCAATATGCGCTGGGCGATTAAGCCACCTGGCCAACCGCCAATCAAGCTAAATGTTTGCAATGTGCTTTCAGGTGTTCTGCGATTGCCGTTGATTGCCGCGCGTTTATCTTGCCAATATAGCGTAAAAGTAAGCGCGCTTAATAGGACGTAAATCAGCAAAATAATCGCAGGAAGTTTCCCCGTTATTACTGCTACGCACATCAGCATAATAAATGCTGATGTGAAATAAGCTGGGATAGTACTTTTCTTGGCTGATTTTTGCTTAAAACCTGCCAAATTAAGTATTCTGAATCACAATATTTGGAAATTTACTGCTGTGATCTAAGCCAGCATTCGCAATTTTAATGGCAGCGGTACGGGCTATTTTTTTATAAATAGCGGCAATTTCGCCATCTGGCTCAGCCACCACTGTTGGTGTACCACCGTCTGATTGCTCACGAATTTTAATATCTAGTGGCAAGCTGCCTAGTAAATCTACGTTGTAATCTTTGCACATTAAAGCGCCGCCACCCGCCCCAAAAATATGTTCTTCATGGCCACATTTACTACAAATATGCGTGCTCATGTTTTCTACTATGCCCAAAATAGGAATGCCGACTTTTTCTAGCATTTTCAAACCCTTGCGCGCATCCAGCAGAGCAATGTCTTGAGGAGTAGTGACAATAATCGCACCAGTGACTGGAATTTTTTGGGCTAGTGTTAGTTGAATGTCACCTGTGCCTGGCGGTAAGTCTATGATTAAATAATCTAAATCTCGCCATTTGGTTTCACGTAATAACTGCTCTAGCGCACCAGTTACCATCGGCCCGCGCCATACCATAGGTGTGTCGCTATCAATTAGGAAGCCAATAGACATAGCTTGTATGCCATGAGCTTGCATCGGCTCCATACTTTTCCCATCAGCGCTTTCTGGACGACCGCCACTAATGCCGAGCATTTCTGGTTGGCTCGGACCGTAAATATCTGCATCTAACAGGCCTACCGTTGCGCCTTCTGCGGCCAAAGCTAAAGCTAAATTCACCGAAGTGGTAGATTTACCAACGCCACCTTTGCCTGAAGCAATAGCAATGACATTTTTCACATTAGGCAATAAAGTTACGCCTTGTTGCGCTTTATGCGCCGCAATACGACTGCCGATATTGA
>CAIYLB010000233.1 GCA_903926935.1 uncultured Pseudomonadota bacterium | reverse complement strand
CGATCTGGTGGTAGTCACCGACGAGGATGCTCCAGACGTTTATGATCTTGTCCTCTACGTGGATCATGCCGCCGAAATGCGGGAGGCGTACAAAATTAATTGGCCACAATGGTTTGATGTAAAAAATGATTTTATGGTGAAAGTGACAGGTGTTAAATGTCCACTTAAAAGCCTAGAGTTTGCGACGTTAAAAATCAAAGATGCGGTATGTGATAAATTCAGGCTAGTGGTTGGCGCCCGTCCTTACATTGATACCAAAACTCCGGCAGTGCGTATACACGCTTATTTAGCCGCCGATGAATATCAATATTACTTGGATACTTCAGGTGCTGCGCTGTATCAGCGTGGTAATCGCGGCGCTAGCATAGAAGCGCCTTTGCGTGAAAATTTAGCCGCCGGTATTTTAAAACTATCTGGCTGGCAAGTTGGCCAACCTTTGTTGGACCCAATGTGCGGCAGTGGTACTTTTTTGTTAGAAGCGGCCATGGTGGCGTTAGATATGGCACCTGGCTATAAAAGAAGCTTTGGTTTTGAAGTCCTAAAAAACTTTGAATCGCACGTGTGGACTAAAATTAAAAGCCAAGCTGCAGCTAAAGTTAAACCTGTTACTTTTCAAAAAATCTATGGTTCAGATGTCGATTTGCGCGCAGTACGTATCAGCAAGCAAAACCTAGAAGATGCTGGATTATTGGCAGCGGTACAGCTTTCACATGTCGATATTGTGAATGCCGTGCCACCAGCAGATAGCGGCGTGTTAATCGCCAACCCACCTTACGGTGTGCGTATTGGCGATGATGATAGCTTGCAGCTGCTTTATCCAAAAATTGGTGAAGCGTTAAAACGAAAATTTGCTGGTTGGAATACGTACTTTTTAACCAATGATTTGACCATGCCAAAATTAATGCGACTTACCCCAAGCAAGCGCACACCGCTTTATAACGGGCCATTAGAGTGCCGCTTATTTGAAATAAAAATGGTGGCTGGCAGTAATAGAAAGTAGTGTAAATTCACTACTGTTAATCTATCTGGCGGCGGGAAAAATATGACTGATTCATTAAACGAACTCAAACAAAAGCTAGAAGACTTTGTGGCTGAACGCGATTGGGCTCAGTTTCACTCACCCAAAAATCTAGCGATGGCCATGATAGTAGAAGCGGCTGAATTGGTTGAACATTTTCAGTGGAATACTGAAGCCGAAAGCCATCAGCTATCCCCGGAAAAACGCGAGCAAGTGGGGCATGAACTTGCAGATACTTTTGTCTATCTACTTAGAATTTCGCAAGTGTTGAATATTGATTTAATTGAAGCGGCAAACCATAAAATAGCACTAAATGCCATTAAATACCCCGTGGAAAAAGCCCGTGGTAAAAATAACAAATATACGGATTATCAGTAATTTTGTAAGTCTGTGATGTTGTTATCTCTCTGACAGAGGTGATCATTAAGGTGGAATTCAAAGCCATATTAATGGGAAACATTGCTAATAGCTTACTTTGGCTGAATCATGACCTCGAACTTTCGTGTCATCACTGGTGAAATATCTTTTTCCCAATGGCGACGATAGACCAGCAAAATCTCTAACTTACCGCTTACCTGCGCACTAAATCTAAACAACGCCATACCAGCAACTCCAATACGATTAGTTTCTGCTGCGTAAAAGTGGTTTTCAATCAGTTTAACTTTGTCTGAATCGAGCGTAGGTATATATTCCCAAGTATATCCGGTAGAGCTATTGGAAGGAATTGCGATACAAAAGTCTAGTCCTACTGATGTTTTAATTGCTTGCGCAGGGTCGGTTTCGACCTCTTTGATACAGGCGCTGGAAGAGTTTTTTAGGTCTGGAGTGATGAACTCTATATGCTTCGTTGAGCTTTGTTTTACTAGATATCCACTCAGGCATGCTAGAGATAAAATTATGATGATGTAGAGCCATTTTTGCTTGGTTGAGCTCATTTTATTAGTCTGAATTTTTTGAAGAAATAACTTAAAGTTAAAGTTTATCCAATGTTGCTATTTGCGCATAGATAAATCAACAATAAGAAGTAAGCAACCCATTATCCCTGCCTAGGCCGGGGTAATGGATTTATGGGTTGGAAATTGCTCGAACAATGGTTGCTAGTGCTTATTTTAATGCTTTACCAATACTTTTGCCCACGTCTTTGGCACCGCTTGTTGCGGTATTGACGCCATTATCAATATCATTGGCAACGCCAGCAACGCCACCTGGATTAGAGCCTGGCTGTTTTTCAAAAACAGCTGCTGCACTGCCTTTTTTAGTGACTTTATAGCCGTTATCACTGTCCATGTTGTCGCATAATAAATCTGCGCTGTCACCCTGGTTTAGAAAACCTTGCTTAGCCACGTCATAACACTTGTTGCGGTAGATTTTCACCCAATTCATTGGTTGTAGCGTTGCATTCGATTGTATTTTCTTCCAAGAGTCGTCAATCGCTTGATCGCATTTTTTGTGATACAAGGAATCGTTGTCACTAAATTCAGCCAAAATACCGACTTTACCTGGATTGTCTACGGCAATATAACCGCACAGGCGTGGTGATGCAAAAGCTTGGCTACTAGCCAAGGCTAATAACACGGTTGTAGTCATTGAAATGGTTAATTTTTTTGCCGATGGTTTCATTTTATTTATCCTGTTTTTTTATTTGCAAACTACATAATGCAATGGTGCATAAGATTAGCGAGCAATGTGCGATTGATGGCTTTCATGGTGTTTCTTTATTATTAAAGAGCGATAGCCTTATCTGCAGTGCAGCCATTTTTTCAGATTGCGCTGCAGACGATTACTCTCTATGAAGAGGCTAAGTGCTTTATTGCTTTTCGTAAGTTGCGTTTGCTGTACCTTGCTTCGTCACCTTGTAAATATACTTAGGTCCCATGTTGTCGCATAAGTCAGGACTTTGCCCTATGTTTACAAAGCCTCTATTGCCAACGTCGTCACATAAACTTTTTTTAATTTTTTCCCACTGCATTGCTTTGAGTTCAGTATTTGATTCGATTATATCCTTCGTATTTTTTATCGCTTCATCACATTTTTGATTATAGTTATTGTTAGATGCTGTGACGTCTACTTGCTTAAGTAGGCCAATTTTTACAGGGCCATTCACTGAGATTTGACCACACAAACGATAGCCTGCTTGTGCTTGAGAGATGATAGGAGCTAAAGTGCTAACAGTGAGAATGGCTAACATAGTGTAGTTGATAATTTTCATATTAAACTTCCTTCTTTAAAATAGGCTGTTCGCATTATTGCAAGTTAAGCCGGTACTACTACAAATACAGTGAATCTAAGGTTTCCTGCAAAATCTTGTGCATGCGTGGAGGCAACGTCCAATCATCAATCACGATGTCATTGGTATGCGCACCAAACACACGGTCTTTACGCGCCATATTACGAATAGCGTGATACAGCGTTGGCCATCTGCCGCCTAGTTCTTTTAGTGCGCGGGCGCGAGTATCTTGCAACACCTTAGGTTCTGTTTTATCAGTTTTTTGTAGTTCGGCCACTTTATCTAACGCTTCACCATAGGCCACCACACGTCTAGGTGTAATAAGGATTAGCACTGTTTTATTAAAGTTTTGTACCGTACTTTTTGAGAATAAGTACTGAATGCCCGGAATGTCTTTAAGTATGGGTACGCCTGATGAGCCGCTAATCAACTCATGCTCGGTGAGTCCAGACAGTACCAAGGTTTCATTGATGTTCACTTTAGTCGCTGCTGACACCATATTGCGTGAGGTCTGCAACGATTGGGTAAACGTTGATGATGATCCGGAGATCGGTTCAAAAAAAGTACGTGCTGCTTTTACATTTAGCAGCATTTGGTTGTTATCAATAAAAGTTGGAGTGACCGAAAGGCTGATGCCAATATTGACTTGCGTTAAGCTACTGGCGCCACCGGCAACCCCACTAACGCCTATGGAAAGATTAGAGCCGGAAAAGAATTGAGCCGGTTGTCGATCGAGCACCAGCAAACTAGGGCGTGCAACCACTTCAGTATTCTGGGCGGTAACATTGGCAATATTTAGTGAATAAGCAATAGCGCTGCCGGTAGATGTTCCCAAGCCAACATTCCTCGTTAACGTTGAGCCAGCTGCAGCACCGACTACAGAGGATGCTATTTTGTTCGATACTTGAGAAACCGTCACTGCGAGATTTTCTAACAGGTTAATGCCATTGTTGCTGGTGCTTAGTTCATTGGTACGTAAAATCACCACATCAATAATTGCCATCTGAGGCAACGGGCGACCACGGCAGGGCGAAGGTAGGTTGGGCATCGTTAATGTTTCGTCTACCGTACCTGGAGGATTCGTTGATGCTTGTGCGTTGTTGACGCTCAATTGTTGTGCGCAATCAGACCATGAATAGGACATGGGTCCTTGATCATCCGGTTTACCCCTCAAGGGTTTAGCTTCTTCGACTACTGGTGCAACAGGAGCAGCAATGCCCTCGACAGAGTTTGCTGGTAAGTCTGCTTGTGCTACTACTGATGCTGGTACACCATCAGTTTCATAAGCCACCTTCCATTGCTCGATCCGGTTTTTGAATTTAACGCTATCTTCTTGACTAAATGTATCTTGCCTAGCATTCACAAATGTATCTGCTTCATTGGTTAGGCCTGCAGCGCCATAAATAGCTGGCACCATTCGTGCTAGCAGTTTATTCTGAGGCGCCAAGGCGCGTGCCTTTTCTATTGACCAAAGTGCAAGCTCTACGTCACCTAAAGTGTAGGATGCACTCGCCAATAAATACAATGCTTCTACACTGCTCCCATCTAGTTTCAATGCATAAGATGCAGCGCGCTGAGCTTGTAGGTAACGCTTATTCTCCAAATATAAATGCGCTAGTTGTAGGGCTACACTTTGATAGTCATGCCGTTGCTCGAGCGCAACTAAATAACCGGTTTCTGCAAGATCAAACATGTCAGTTTCGCCAGCACGCGTGCGCAGATGGTAAGCCAAGCCATTGGCGGCATGTAGGGCTGGATTCTTTAAGTCGCGGGCAATCGCCAAGTTAAATTCGTGATTAGCGCGTAGCGGATCGCCGGCATTAATCGCATCTACACCAGAAAACATAGCTTGCTGGACAGGGTTGGGTGCCGTATTGGCACGTTTTTCTACCGGCTTGCTAGACTCAACGCCATTATTACTTCTATGTGAATCGTTGTAAGCGCTAGGTATATTTGAGCATGCGCTCAATATAATGGGGGCAAGTGCTAGCACCAGTAATCCCAAACGTTTATGTGGGTAGCTACAGTTTAATCCCACCTTAGTTTGTAAGCGAAGTTGTTGGTTAAGTTGTTTTGGCTGTAGGAGTTTGCCGTTAATCATTGAATTTCCATATTGGCGCCGATAATTTTTTGATAAAAATATACAATATGATATTAACTAACTTATTAATGGTGGTATGTCCCCAGAACTGGGGACAACATACTGATAGCTATGGGTTATTATTTGTTCTAGCATTAGAAGGCTATGGCAAGAACTATATTTTGTCGAGAATGGACATAGACTGAGCGAAAGTACGTTGACGCTCGTGCCAATCACTTGAGAATCAGCGGCTAATCTATAATAAAGGCTTTGTTATGCAGCACCCTATAAATGGTTCTATCATCCGCGTTGCGCTAGTAGACGACGATGTAAGTTTTCAAAATGCAGTGATTGATGCACTTGCCGACGCTACTGATATGTTGCTGCTGAGCGTGGTCGGAACTCGCGAGCTTGGTTTAAGCATGTTAAATACGCCACCGGTGGATGTGTTGATCGTTGATCTAGGTTTGCCTGATGGTTCAGGTATAGACATTATCCGAGCAGCACACGCCAAATGGCCAGAGTGCAACGTGATGGTGAGTACCACTTTTGGTGACGAGTTACACGTGATGCAATCATTAGAGGCTGGCGCTACTGGCTACCTGCTAAAAGACAGTGCGCCGAAAAATCTAATCAATGAAATTCGCAGTATGCATCTCGGTGGCAGTCCGATTAGCCCATTAATCGCTCGCAAGATACTTACGCGTTTTCGCCATGATAATAAAACAAGCGCAACACAACATGGACCAGCCTCTGTTAAACTAAGCGTCGCACTCTCTATGCGAGAACAAGAAGTGCTGGAGTACATCACTAAAGGTTTTTCTTCCAATGAAATTGCCGTGCTGATGACAGTTTCACCACATACAGTACTTACTTTTGTTCGGCGTATTTACGCAAAACTTAAGGTGACATCGAAAACCGAGGCGATTTATGAAGCGCGCAATCAAGGTCTGTTGGAGCAATAGGCGCCCGTTAATTACTCGCATGTTTAGCTTTAGCAAGAGCTAGCACGTGATGCATAATCCACTACGTTTTGCTGAGAGTCGTATCCTGCTAGAGCAAGTGCGCTTGGTCATGGGCAATTTTCGGAGCACGTTGCCTGTGATTCTGTTGCCATTTTTATTGTATTGGTCTCTCGCCAACAGCAACAACTCGATTTCTTTGCGCTGGTGGTGCGCCGCAGTCATAGTATCCAATCTAAATTTACAGTTCTTCTCGTTACGCCAATTAACCTCTAATATCCAGCAAAATAAAGCGCGCTATATCACATGGATGTTAGTGATATTAAACTTTATTGAGGGTTTTCTTTGGTGTTTATTACCTTGGCTAACCATAGATACTGCCAGTCAAGCTGGCTTTGTATTAGTGATTGCAGTATATGCTGGTATGTTGGGTGGCGGCTTAGCCACGCAATCGCCGGTACCTCTTTTATTCATCGCCTTTGCTACTCCTCAGTCGATATCCTTAAGCACTAAGCTATGGTTGCTGGGCGACTCCAGTTACCATACCTTGGCCTTGGCTGTATTTATATATCTGACAACGCTGTTCGGCCAAGCGCTGAATAGCGCACGTGCAACTCGCGCCGCCATTGAAGTTCGTTTCGAGCTGGCTGATAGCCATGCGCAGCTTCGTGAGATAGAGCATAAGCAAACGCTGGAGCAAGAGCGCCAGCGCTTAATGCAAGATATGCATGATGGCTTAGGATCTTCATTGGTGAGCGCGTTACGCGTTGTTGAACACGGGAAAATGGACGATATTGAGGTTGCGCAGGTACTTAAAGGTTGCATTGATGATCTTAAGTTGGCGATTGATTCACTGGAACCTGTGGATGATAATCTGCTGCTGTTACTGGCGACGTTGCGCTTCCGTTTAGGGCCGCGCCTTGAAAGCACCGGTATTAAATTGCTCTGGCAAGTGGAAAATATACCTGACTTAGATTGGCTTAATCCTAGAAATTCACTGCATATACTGCGCATACTTCAAGAGGTCTTTACTAATATAATCAAACACACGCATGCCTCAGAAGTTATCGTTGCCACGCGTGCGCAAGGCGACCATGTTGAGGTTGTTATCACCGATAACGGACAAGGTTTTATAGTAGAGGATGCACTCAAAAACGGTGGCAAAGGTCTTTTGAGCCAAATGCGCCGAGTAGAGGCAATAAGTGCTGAAATTAAATGGGATTTCATTAACATGGGGACTAGAGTCACACTTAGACTTCCACTAAAGCAGCAGCCTGCCCAAGCGATTTAATTGATAAGTACTCAAGTAAAATGCAGCTTGTTTGAGGTTGGGTTTAATTTGTCAGTATAAGCTAGTGACTGTGCCGGATAAATGGCGATTGTAAATCAGATTTATACCTGTAGTTTTAAGTGTAGACCCAGCAATGGCTGAATCCGCTACTGAAAATTTACATGCTATAATTTTCAAACTTTAAGTAAATCCCGCTACACACTAGTGCTTCTTTAAGCATTTGATCAGAGATCAATTGCTAGGCACTGATTTAAACTATTTGATTGAAAAAAACTATAAAACTGGAGCGTATGATGTGTAGAAAATATCTGTTGACGGCTTTAATCATTTTTTTTACTTTAGGCTTGGCTGCTTGCTCTAAACAGGATGAAGCAAATGTAGTTAAAGTAGCGGTTTCCTCAACTTCTCCGCCTATGCTTTATGCTGAAAATGGCGTTATTAAAGGCTCAGATTTAGAGATATTTGAAGGTTATTGTAAATCACGTGGCTTGACCATGAAAATCACACCGTACGATTGGCAGGGCATGCTGGGCGCAGTTTCCAGTGGGCAGGCAGATGTTGCATTCTCAGGTATTTCTATTACAGCTAAGCGTAAAGAGGCGATGGATTTTTCAAAGCCATACTATGACAATGCTTGGCATTTAGTGAGTCTTAACAGTCGAAACATTAAAATTACCGATTTGGCCGAACTTAAAAAATATTCGATTGGTTACCCAAGAGGTATGGCTTATAACGACCTAATTAAAAACGAGTTACAACCCAAAGGCTATTACTCACTCAGTCAAGTTAAACTTTACCCCTCTTACACTGAGGTGGTGACTGATCTGCAAAATGGCAACCTTGATCTTGCTTTTATTGAAGAGCCGGTACTCGCAAATTATAAATCTAAATTACATTTACCGTTCCAAAGTAGTTATGTGTTTACCGGATTTGATCAGTATGGATTTGCTTTTTCTAAGGGCAATAAGATGCGTGATGATTTCGATCGTTATCTTGATGCGCAAGGTGCTGATTACATAAAAGCGATTACAGCTAAGTGGATGCAGTAAACCTTGCAGTCTTCTCAGGTCAGTTTCATTGAGATCGTTGCCCAACTTGGGCAAGGTTTAATTTATACGCTTTTAGTGACACTAGTTTGCAGTGCCACAGGCATGCTAGTTGGTTTGGTTACCGCTTGCATGCGTAGGCTTGGTGTCGCTTGGATTCAACCACTTATTAGCGCCTATACCTATATTTTTCGCGGCGTACCAGTATTAGTATTACTTTTTATTGTTTATTTTGGTTTGCCTAGTATTGGTATAAAAGTGCCGCCATTATTGGCGATGGCGCTAAGTTTGGGGCTGATTTCAGGGGCTTATCTCTCTGAAGTTTTTCGTGGCGCACTAAGCTCGGTGGATAGTGCTGAGATTATTGCCGCGGAGGCGATGGGAATGACGCGGCTGCAAGTATTTAGGTTTATCGAGTTGCCACAAATGTTGCGCTTTGCTCTACCGGGCATGGTCAATGAGTTTACTACCGTTCTTAAATATTCACCTTTTGCCTATACCGTGGGCATTCCTGAAATTACTAAACAAGCAATGACGCTGTCAGCGACTACCTTACGTGGCGTAGAAATATACCTCGCTGTAGGTGTGCTTTATTTCTCTATTTTTCGGATATTACTATGGGCGGTTCAATTAATTGAGCTGCGTTATCGTATTCCTGGTTTGGTCTTGAAATGACTGGTTTTGAAATAACAGTAGAAATGTCAATATTGGAGAATTGTGCATGGCACTGATAGAGGTTCGCAAACTGGTCAAGAAGTTTGGTGAGCAAACTGTTCTGAATGGCATAAATCTTGACGTTTCAGAAGGTGATATGAAAGTGGTGATGGGCCCGTCTGGATGCGGAAAATCGACTTTATTGCGTTGCCTGAATCGTCTTGAAGATTCCACTAGTGGCAGTATCTATTTTCGCGGCGAAGAAATTACTAGGCCCGATGTTGATGTGCGCGCGCTGAGGCAACATATAGGTTTTGTTTTTCAACAGTTTGCACTATATCGACATCTTAACGTGTTAGATAACGTCACATTAGGCTTGATTAAGCTTAAAGGCATGTCTCGTGCAGAGGCTAAGCGAAAAGCACTGTTTGAATTGGCGCGCTTAGACATGCTAAGCAGCGCAGACAAGTTTCCAGGGCAGTTGTCGGGCGGACAAAAGCAACGCGTAGCGTTAGCGCGAGCATTGGCTATGGACCCAGCCGTCGTGTTGTTTGATGAACCGACATCGGCGCTAGATCCGGTAATGTCTAGAGAAGTTGCTGAGTTGATGAATCGCTTACATCAAGAAAAAGTGACTATGCTGTGTGTGACGCATGATTTGCAACTGGCGCGTCAAATTTCAGACAAAGTGGTATTTTTAGATAAAGGTGTGGTGTGCGCTGAAGACTCGATTGACCAATTGTCGCGGCATCATCCTGATCAAAAAATCCGTGCATTCTTTGGGCAGGAGTCTAACTCGTGATGAATGGTTGGTTAGCTTTTCAAGGCGACCTGATAGAGCAGATGCCACTCATTTTGGCTGGCCTGATGCAAACGCTAACACTCACAGTCATCGTCAGTATTAGCGGATTGCTACTGGGCATTGCAGTATTCTATGGCTCGCTAAGCCACAATACCTTGCTTAGCAGATTTATTCGCGGCTACACGGCATTTTTTATAGGCATGCCGCTAATTGTATTGTTATTTCTTATGTATTATGGTCTGCCGCAATGGGGAGTAAAGCTGTCACCATTTTCTGTCGCCATCATTGGCTTTACGCTGAACGTTGCCGCTTACAATTCCGCTTATTTGACTTCTGCTTATAATGGCCTAGACCATGCTGAGCTAGAGGCGGCGAGGGCGCAGGGATTCAGTTCACAACAAATTTTTAAGCTAATCACTTTGCCACAAGTGCTACGCTTGTCAGTGCCCGCGCTAACTAATCAAGTGATAGGAAACCTAAAGGATAGCTCGGTAGCATTTCTGATTCAGTACACTGAGTTTTTTGCTCGCGCGCAGGAATTGGCGGCGACTAACTTTCAGTTCTTTAAAGCATATATGCTGGCGGCACTGGTTTATCTTGCGCTAGTGTCGTTAATTGTGTTGGCAGCTCGCTGGTTAGAGCGGCGCTATGCGATTGTTGGATTCAATTAATTGTGTGATGTTGAGTCCTAAGATGTCAGCACTTGGCGAATGAGTGGGTAGGGGCCGATTTAATCTAAACCAGAAATTTTTGCATGAAAGCGAAGGTGTTAAAGATTATTAGTGTGAGATTGTGATAACTTTATCTAGTAGATTTATAACAGCGACCTTAGTAAATAAAAAAGCCCAGCGTATAATTGTACGCTGGGCTATTGCAATTTTAGGTGTATTAAATTACCCAAATTTATGGCTTATTTTAAAGCCGCTAAAGCCGCTTCATAGTTAGGCTCGTTAGCAATTTCACCCACTAATTCAACGTGTTTAACTACATTGTTTTCATCTAATACAAGCACTGCACGGGCTGCTAAACCGGCTAGCTTGCTGCTGGTCATCAATACGCCATAATTCGTTAAAAATTCAGTACCACGTATGGTTGATAGGTTTTGTACATTCTCCAAACCTTCTGCCGCACAAAAACGGGTTTGTGCAAAAGGTAAATCGGCTGAGATATTTAAAACAATCGTGTTGCTCATTGCGCTGGCATGTTGATTAAACGCACGTACAGACATCGCGCAAGTTGGCGTATCAATGCTAGGGAAAATGTTAAGCACTTTACGTTTACCTGCAAAGTTTTCTAATGAGACATTGGCTAGCGCTTTATCTACTAGCGTAAATTCTGGCGCTTTATCGCCGACTTTAGGTAAGTTGCCTGCAACTTCAACTGGATTACCTTTTAATGTGACGGTGTTTGTCATCGTTTTTTCCTTTTTCTGTGAATATGGCTAAATGAGAATTATTAATAACTGGTGCTTAGTATCATAAAACAAAAACACAAGATTTGCATTGAGATTCGAATTTAGATTTTAATTTAGATAGCCATGTAAGATTAGGCGGGCTATTGAAAATAAGCTCAATGAGCAATATTAATCATGTAAATTTTATGATCATATGCCAGTGGCCCGTAATTTTTAATCTCCAAAATAACGCTAATAAGGTAAAATCCACCTTATGTTGCAAACCAATCTACCACCGTTAAAACCTCTTAGCTTTGTGCATTTACGCTGCCACAGTGAATACTCCATTGTCGATGGCATTGTGCGTATTGATGACTATATAAAGCATGCGCTGGCAGATAAAATTCCGGCGCTGGCACTCACAGATTTAAGTAATTTGTTTGGTGCCATCAAGTTTTATAAAGCGGCGCGTAGTAAAGGGATTAAGCCGATTATCGGTTGTGATATTTGGCTGGAAAATACTGAAAATCGTGATCAGCCGTCACGACTGCTTTTGTTGTGCCAATCACAAGCTGGTTATTTGCTGTTATGCCAATTATTAAGCCGTGCGTTCTTAACTAACCAGTATCGCGGTCGTGCGGAATTTAAGCGCGAATGGTTTGTTGAATGTGGCACCGAAGGTTTGATTTTGCTTTCTGGCGCCCAAGCTGGCGATGTTGGCCATGCTTGCTTGCAAGATAATATAGCGCTTGCGACTAAACATGCCGCTGGTTGGCAAAGTCTATTTCCAGACCGCTTTTATTTAGAAGTGCATCGTATTGCCGATGCCTCAGAAAATAGCCAAAAAAAATCACAACAAGAACATTATATTCATCTGGTGCGCGGCATTGCCAATACGCTGAATTTGCCAGTGGTTGCTACACATCCAATACAGTTTATGACGCCGGATGATTTTAGAGCACACGAGGCACGCACTTGTATTTCTGAAGGCTATATTTTAGCGGATACACGTCGCCCCAAAAACTTCACCGTAGAGCAGTTTTTTAAAACGCAGGCTGAAATGGCTGAGCTATTTGCAGATATGCCGGAAGCGCTGAGTAATAGCGTGGAAATTGCGAAGCGTTGCAATTTATCAATCGTGTTAGGCAAAAATTATTTACCTAACTTTCCAACGCCTAATAATGAAAGCTTAAATGAATATTTAATAGCCGAAGCCCGTGCAGGCTTAGCTAAGCGCTTAGCGGTTTTGTATCCAGATGATAATCAGCGCAATGTCCAGCAAGCTAAATACGATGCGCGGCTAGATTTTGAAACAAACGTCATTAATCAAATGGGCTTTGCTGGCTACTTTTTAATCGTGGCCGACTTTATTAGCTGGGCTAAAAATAATGGCGTACCTGTCGGTCCCGGCCGTGGATCTGGTGCTGGATCTGTAGTGGCTTACAGCTTGGGTATTACCGATTTAGATCCACTAGAATACAACTTATTGTTTGAGCGTTTTCTGAACCCAGACCGCGTTTCTATGCCCGATTTTGATATTGACTTTTGCCAAGAAGGGCGCGATCGCGTCATTGATTATGTCAAGCAAAAATATGGCTTAGATGCTGTTTCACAGATTGCTACCTTCGGTACTATGGCGGCAAAGGCGGTTATACGCGATGTTGGCCGCGTGCTGGATTTACCGTTCCACTTTGTCGATGGTATCAGTAAGCTCATTCCGCTAGAGCTAGGCATTACCTTAACCGATGCTTTGGTAAAAGAACCGCAATTAGCTGAGCGTCGCGAGAACGAAGAAGAATTACGCGAGTTGTTAGAGTTAGCCTTACGCCTAGAAGGTTTGGTGCGAAATGTTGGTATGCACGCCGGTGGCGTGCTTATTTCTCCGGGCAAAATTTCTGATTTCTCACCTATTTATTGTCAGGCAGACGGCGCTAGTTTAGTCAGTCAATACGATAAAGATGATGTGGAAGCAGTAGGTTTAGTGAAGTTCGACTTTTTAGGTTTACGCACGCTGACAATTTTAGAGTTAGCGTTGGTGAATGCCAATAAACAGCGTGCTACTGAAGGCTTAACACCTTTAGCTTTTGCCACCATACCGCTAAATGATAAAGCGACTTTCCAGCTACTAAAAACGGCTAATACTACGGCGGTGTTTCAGCTAGAGTCACGCGGCATGAAAGATATGTTGAAGCAGGCGATGCCAGATTGCTTTGAAGATATTATTGCCCTAGTGGCGCTGTATCGACCAGGCCCGATGGATTTGATTCCTGACTTTTGTCGCCGTAAACATGGTAAACAGCGTGTGGAATATCCACATCCGCTAACTGAGCCTATCCTGAAAGAAACTTATGGTATTGCCGTGTATCAAGAGCAGGTGATGCAGATTGCCCAAGTTGTGGCCGGTTATAGTCTAGGTGGCGCCGATTTGCTGCGTCGCGCGATGGGTAAAAAGAAAAAAGAAGAGATGGATGATCAGCGTAAAACCTTCACTGAAGGCGCTGTCAAAAACAATATGACTGAGCGGCAAGCCACAGAGCTATTTGACCTGCTGGAAAAGTTTGCTG
>CAIYLB010000232.1 GCA_903926935.1 uncultured Pseudomonadota bacterium | reverse complement strand
GTCGCAGTAAATTCATTAATGGCACTCGTTGGCGGTACTTTGGCTGCTTTAGTCATGGGTAAAAATGACCCAGGCTTTGTACATAATGGTCCTTTAGCTGGCTTAGTGGCAGTTTGCGCCGGCTCAGATGTGATGCATCCATTAGGTGCTTTAGTGACTGGCGTAGTCGCTGGCGCATTATTCGTATGGGCGTTCACGCAAACACAAAATCGTTTGAAAATTGATGATGTCCTAGGTGTTTGGCCTTTACACGGGCTTTGTGGCGCATGGGGCGGAATAGCCGCAGGTATTTTTGGTGCAAAAGCATTAGGTGGTATTGGCGGTGTAAGTTTGATGTCACAACTTTTAGGCACAGGCTTAGGCGTGTTGATCGCACTGGTCGGTGGCGCACTTGTTTATGGCCTGTTGAAAACTGTTGTAGGAATACGTTTAAGCCAAGAAGAAGAGTTTGATGGCGCAGATTTAAGCATACATAAAATCGTTTCCAGTGCTGATGATTAATTTTACTAAAAGTTCGCTTAGTGAAAGTTTCATTGATTAAGTTAATTAGTCTCTTGTGGCCGTATTATGGACACTTTATTTAAGTTTTATGGGACTTGGATGGGCTAGGAGCGGAATTTGGTTTTGGGTATTTTAATTAGGCAAAAGATATTTCTTTAGGGTTACCTATGTCCAATAACTTGATTTTTTAAGTAAGACTTAAAGCTTTCTAAATTATCAAAAAAAAAGTTTAAGGTGGGTAATTAATTTTGACAAGTATGTATTCATTTGCATACCTGTTATCCGCAATAAACTTAAGAGACAAATAATATTGTCTATAGTACAAATTTTTAATATAGAAAATAATATTGACAGGGTAAAAGCGATGCAAAATAATCAGGCTGATTTAACTTGATACCTACCATGCTGCCTAGCCTAGCTTTTGGTGGGGTAGCTGCACATGTAGATCTATCTGTTTATGCAATGTAAGAACGTCTCAAATTATTAGGTAATGGTTTGCATACCTATGATTCACTGATTGCGCAAAGCGAGTTTATGCATCAATCATCGTTTGTACATATTAATGGACTCACCATAGGTTCAGTCGCGAGCACGCCAATAAGGGTTGAGTTAAAAAAAGTTAATATGCCAATGTTATTAATCCCGCTTTCTGGTTTTGGAAGCTATCAAATGGCGGGTGAAAAATTGTTATGGCGTGCTGGTGATAAGGCGGTTTTTTTACCCAGCGAAGCATTTACTGGTGAAAGCTCAGTAAGAGCTTCTTTGGCAATTTTTATTAACTAAGATAGGCTAGAAGCCACTGCTCGGGCCATGTTTGGACTAGATAGACAGGCGCCTTGGATGTTTGATTTAGGCAGACCTAAAGAAATTTCTCTGCAATATAGTCGCATTTCATTCGATAAAATTTTTTATCAGCTCACAGGTCTCATCGATACGTTATCTTCACAGCATTCAATGCTCAATCTTTCTGGTGTGGATGATGGTATATATCGGGTGATAGTTATGATGTTAAATCCCCATTTAATTACGGTTGATACAACGATGTCCGGCTCTGTGGGATACGGAAAAAACTTAGTTGATAGAGCATGTCAGTATGTTCAGGATAATCAAGATAAAGCCATCACTTTGAGCGAGTTGGAGCATGTCAGTGGCATGTCCGAACGTAATTTACAATATGCATTTAAGCAGCGGTTTCAATGTACTCCCACGCAGTGGATTCGTTTGCAGCGTTTAGCTACAGCTAAAGAGCGGCTTATTAACGCCGCTCCTGGTACGAGCGTCACAGCAGTTTCATTGATGTGTGGATTTAATAAGGCGTCAGCCTTTACGTATTATTACAAGTTACGTTTTAATGAGTTGCCTTCAACAACCTTAGCTCGCGGTTTTTTGCGCTGACCTAGTAGTATTTAATGGTTGTTGTCAGTGGGAATAGGCATTCATATATTTAATTGCCTGAGTTTAGCAATCAACAAGCGTTCTTACCTGCCAATGGGCGACTTGCCATTCATGATTTTACTGAGGGCTTATTCATGAACAGTAATAGTGCTAAATTATGATAGCAGCGCATAATTTATTTAATACGAACAAGACATGTTGTCAGTTCAAAGTTTAAATTTTGGAGATTATTATGTGGATTACACCAGCAGCTACTGAAATGCGTTTTGGCTTTGAAGTTACAATGTACGTAATGAATAAGTAATTTGCATCAAATTTAAAAAAGCCTAGTTAGCAATAACTAGGCTTTTTTGCATGGTACTTTTTGGATGCTAGTTATTAAACAGCTCTTACTTAAACCGCCTAAACGAACCGGTTACCACGCCCCAAATCTCAAAGTCCATCTCTTCAGTAATTTCTATGGGCGCATAATCGCCGCTGGAATTAGCTGGCAATAATCGTACCGCGCCATCTTTATTGCGGCTAAGCATTTTGATGGTGAACTCGCCATCCAGCACGGCCAACACAATATTGCCAATCGCTGCGACTTTAGAGCGGTCAACCACGGCTTTGTCGTTCGGTAGCAAGCCAACATCTATCATTGAATAACCTTGAATGGTGACAAAGAACGTGTTTTCTTTATGGTCTATCAAAAACTCGCTAGGATCTAAGCGTTTTTCAATATGTTCTTCGGCTGGGCTGGGCACGCCAGCGGAAACTTTAGATGAATAGAGCGGTAGTGCAATCGACACGGCATCTAACACTGGCAAGGCAAATTCGGTAATCACGTCTAGAATAGGTAAGTCTGGCGCTAATTTTTTTCTTTGATAAGCGGCAAGAAAATCTTTAATGACTGGCGCTTGGCTTTCTGGCACGCGTACTACCGAAGTGGGCTCACCAAATTTACCGCTCCCGACTTTGCGGCCGCCACCAGCACGGTTTTGTCTTGGGGCGATTTTACTTACTTTTGCATCATCATTTTTTAGCATAGTAATTATTGTAACAATAATTATGCTGTTTGGATTAGTCAGCACGCAAAAAGACTTTTTTTAGCGCGTTATATTTAAGGCATTGAGCTGGCTGTATGTCTGCATATATCGTTATTTATCCCTACTTATTGCTATTTGTTCCTGTAGGGATGCATTATTATTGGTAAAATATGTACATGTTTAATGCAAATAATTCGTCATATCCTACTATTCAAGCGGATCTTGTTATTGAAGCGCGTTGGATTGCCACCGTTGCCAGCCAGCAGCCTTTACTTGAAAATCATGCGGTGATTGTTCAGGCCGGTAATATTGTTGAAATATTGCCTATTGCTCAAGCTAGGCAAAAATACAGCGCTACTTCTTTAGTGTGTTTAGACGAGCATGTGTTGATTCCTGGTCTGATTAATTTGCATACGCATGCGCCCATGAGTTTAATGCGCGGCATTGCCGATGATGTTGCTTTAATGCCTTGGCTACACCAACATATCTGGCCGGCAGAGCAGGCGGTGGTGAGCGAGACTTATGTGCAGGATGCCACTTTATTAGCCTGTGCTGAAATGTTAAGTGGCGGCATTACTTGTTTTAACGATATGTATTTTTATCCGCAAGCGACGGCTGTTGCGGTGAATCAAGCCGGCATGCGGGCTAATTTGGGTTTGTTGGTCTTGGAGTTTCCTTCAGCTTATGCGAATGATGCTGATGATTACTTGCAAAAAGGCTTTGCTGCGCATGATAGTTGGCGAAATAATCCGCTGATAAGCACATCCATTGCGCCGCATGCGCCTTATACGGTTTCTAACAAAACCTTTGAAAGCATTATTACTTATGCGGAGCAATTATCTCTGAGCATACACACGCACTTACATGAAACCCTAGATGAGATTAGCCAAAGTGAAGCGCAATATGGTTTACGACCAATACAAAGATTAGCCGAATTTGGTTTGCTCGGGCCTAATCTAGTGGCGGCACATTGCGTACATTTATTGCCGCACGAAATTGATTTATTAGCCGAGTATGGCTGCCACGTAGCGCATTGCCCGAATTCTAATTTAAAACTGGCGAGTGGTATTGCGCCCTTAACACAATTATTGGCCAAAGGCGTCAATGTGGGCTTAGGCACCGATGGCGTGGCAAGTAATAACCGCTTAGATATTTTTGCCGAAATGCGTTTAAGCGCACTTTTAGCTAAAGGTGTGAGCGGCGATGCAACTGTTGTGCCTGCCCACCAAGCACTGGCAATGGCGACTATTAACGCCGCCAAGGCGCTGGGTTTAGAGCATAAAATTGGCTCAATTGAAGTGGGTAAACTGGCAGACTTAGCGGCAGTTAAATTAAGTGATATTGCCACAGCGCCGTATTATGATCCGATTTCACATTTGGTTTACGCCTGTGGGCGTGAGCATGTAACGCATACTTGGGTGGCGGGGGAATTGCGCTACAGCAATGGTGTCTACGCTAATATAGAACCGAACGAATTAAAGGAAATTATCAACACATGGCAACCGAAACTAAAACAGCACAAACATTAAATGCTGACGCCTTAGAGTTACAGAAATTTGGTGATGTAGCGCACAAATGGTGGGATAAAAACAGCGAGTTCAAACCGTTGCATGAAATTAATCCCCTAAGATTAAACTGGATTGATGGCTTAGCCGCTTTAGATGGCAAACGCGTGTTGGACGTCGGTTGCGGTGGCGGCATTTTGTCTGAATCTATGTATTTTAAAGGCGCTGATGTGACCGGTATTGATTTGGGCGAAAAAGCCATTAATGTAGCAAAGCTACATCAATTAGAAAGTGGCGCTAAAGTTAATTATCAATTGATCGCGGTAGAGCAATTGGCCGCAGAACAGCCAGCCAGTTTTGATATTGTCACTTGTATGGAAATGCTCGAGCATGTGCCAGACCCAGCGGCGATTGTGGCGGCTTGTGCCAAACTAGTAAAACCAGGCGGCGCTGTATTTTTCTCTACTATTAACCGTAGCCCAAAAGCTTATTTATTCGCCGTTATAGGCGCGGAGTACATTTTAAATATACTACCAAAAGGCACGCATGATTATGCTAAATTTATCAAGCCGTCAGAGCTTTCCGGCTGGGCGAGATCTGCAGAATTGAATGTAGGTAAGATGCGTGGCATGAGCTATAACCCAATGACACAGCATTACAGTTTGGGTGATGATGTAGCGGTGAATTATATGATGCATACCGTTTTAGCCGGCTAAATGGCTTAATTACCTGATGATTTTATTTGATTTAGATGGCACTTTGGTGGATACCGCGCACGACCTAGGATTGGCGCTTAATATTCAGTTGGAGCGGTACGGCAAGCCACCATTAAGCCACGATGAAATTTGGCCAATCGCCTCACATGGTTCACGCGGTTTACTAGAATTGGGTTTTGCCATTATGCCAGCTGATGCCAACTTTGAAAAAATGCGTGTGGAATATTTAGATTTATATGAAGCTGTATTTACCAATAATCCACGATTATTGCCCGGCATTGCAGTGTTGTTAGATACGCTGGATGCGCAAGGTATTAAATGGGGAATTGTGACTAATAAGCCTAGGCGTTTTTCTGTAGATTTAGTTAAAGCGGTAAAAATGGGTGATACCAATCTGCACCAAAGATCAGCTTGTTTGGTATGCGGCGATGATGCGGTTTTACCAAAGCCAGCGCCAACGACTTTATTAATGGCTTGTGCAGAAACGGGATTTTTGGCAAGTGATTGTATTTACGTGGGCGATGCCGAGCGTGATGTGCAAGCTGGCAAAGCGGCTGGTATGAGAACCGTCGTAGCGCTGTTTGGTTATATTGCCCAAAGCGATAAACCGGCAGAGTGGGGCGCAGATGTTTTGATTAATACACCTTTAGAATTGATGGATTATTTGTAAGTTAGCCCTGTAAATAATTCATCATGTAATGTTTTCGGTAGGAGCGACGCCCTCGTCGCGAAGCAATGGTGCAATCGCGACGAGGGCGTCGCTCCTACAGATAGATGATCTCGCCATATGAAGATATTGTTTTCGGGCTGGCTGTAAATTAACTTGCTTGTTTGAACTTTAGGCGAGGCTGCGTCGTTCCAGCATCGCTTGTGCCAAGGTGCCGCTATCGACATATTCAATTTCCCCACCCATGGGCATTCCGCGCGCAATACGGCTGGTTTTAATGCCTCTAACTTTGAGTAGTTCGCTAATGTAATGTGCGGTGGCGTCACCTTCTACTGTGTAGTTGGTGGCTAAAATCACTTCTTGCACCAAACCATCTTGCGCACGTTTAATGAGTTTATCTAAATGTATCTCTTTAGGGCCTACGCCATCTAAAGGCGATAATCGGCCCATTAGCACAAAATACATGCCACTATAGGATCGGGTGTTTTCTAGCATCATTAAATCTGTGGGCATTTCTACCACACATAATAAGTTTTTATCGCGTTGCTCAGATTCACATAGTGGACAAATGGGTTGCTCGCTAAATGTGTTGCACAACTTGCAATGATCTACCACTTGTAAGGCATTATCCAGCGCAATTGCCAAAGTACTTGCGCCTTTCCTGTCACGCTGTAATAAATAATATGCCATGCGCTGCGCTGATTTTGGACCTACGCCTGGCAGACAGCGTAAGCTATCAATCAGTTGTTCAAGCGATGGCGGATTCTTCATGCAGTTTTAGTGTGCTAACAACTAGAATGGCATTTTCATGCCGGCTGGCATGTAATTAGCCATACGCGCAGATGAAGTTGCCTCAGCTTTTGCGGTAGCGTCTTTTAAGGCGATGACCAATAAGTCTTCTAGGGTTTCTTTATCGTCCATCACGCTATCATCTAAAGTAACGCGCTTGACTACGTTATTGCAAGCCATAGTAACTTTGACCAAACCGTTGCTGGCAACGCCTTCAACATCAATGTTTGCAAGCTCTGCTTGGGCTTTTTGCATATTTGCCTGCATTTGCTGGGCTTGCTTCATCATATTGCCCATACCGCCTTTCATCATATATTTTCCTTAACTATTTGAGTTTATTAAATTGTTTGAATTAAAATTTACTTTGAACTAGTGACTCTAAACTGGCTTAATGCTGTTGGGAATGATTTGCGCACCAAAATCATTGATCAATGATTGTACAAAGCTATCATCTTCAATGGCCGTTTCTGCATTGGCTTGCGCGTGGGCTTTTTCTTGCGAAATTTGTTTAGCTGGTGTGTTGCCTGTTCCACCGATGCTAAATTGTAATTTAATTTTTTTATCAAAATACTGCGAGATTGCGCTAGCTAGTTTTTCTTGATAGTTAGGCACTAATAAGTGTTTTTGCGCTTCTGGCACACTCAGTAAAATACTGTTTTCATCGTAACTGATTAGTTCACAATGTTGCGCCAAGGTACGCACTAAACCTAGTTTCAATTCTTCAAGCAAGCCACGCCAGTTGCCGTTAAATTGGCTGTTGCTATTAGTTCTTGCGGTGTTGTTTTCTGCGGAAAGCGACAAGTCTGCAGGGCTGGATCGTGTCTGTTCAGACATGGCCTCATCTGTTGTATATTTGGCTGGCGCAATTTGTTGTGCCAGGTTTTTCTGTACGACTTCTGGTGCGGACATTTGTGCCGATGGTATAGAAGTCTGAGGCTTTAATGCACTCGCTAAAGAGGCACTTGCTTGTCTAGTCGGTGATTTTTGCGAGCTACTATCATTTTGTGCGCCACTGGCATTCGGCGTAAATGCCAACATGCGTAATAAACTCATGGTAAAACCAGCAAATTCATCTGGCGCAAGACCAATGTCGCGGCGGCCTAATAGCGCTATTTGATAATATAACTGTAAGGTTTCTGGCTGGATTTTTTGTGCCAAATTCAGTAAGGCATCACGTTCGGGCAAGTCATTAGCAACGCTATCAGGTACAGTTTGCGCCATGGCTACTTGATGCAATAATTGGGCTAAATCATTCAGTGCGACTTCAAAAGATAAGCTACGTTCTTCCATCACTTTGGCTTGAGCAATTAGGCTGGCGCCATCATTGGCCAGTAATGCATTGAGTAATTCAAATAAATAACTTTGGTCTATTGCGCCTAGCATGGTGCGTACTTCAGCCTCATTGACTGATTGGCTGCCGTAAGCAATGGCTTGATCTGTGAGCGATAATGCATCACGCATACTGCCAGAGGCTGCCCGCGCGATTAGATGTAACGCGGTTGCCTCGTAAGGAATATTTTCTTGACCAAGTATATTTTGTAAATGGCTGATAATAGTCGTGCCAGCCATTTGGCGTAAATTAAATTGCAAACAACGCGACAATACCGTGACGGGTACTTTTTGTGGGTCGGTGGTGCCTAGAATAAATTTTACGTGCGCTGGTGGTTCTTCTAAAGTCTTTAATAAAGCATTAAATGCTTCTTTCGTGAGCTGGTGAACTTCATCGAGCATGAAGACTTTAAAACGACCTTGTGTTGGCGCGTAGGTCGCTTGTTCTAGCAAAGACCTAACATCATCAATACCACGTGTTGATGCCGCGTTTATCTCAATGTAATCTACAAATCTGTCGCTATCAATGCCCATGCAAGCGACGCAAACGCCACATGGTTTTGCCGTGATACCAGTATCGCAGTTGAGTGATTTAGCTAAAATACGGGCGAGTGTGGTTTTGCCTACACCGCGCGTGCCGGTAAATAAGTAGGCATGATGCAGGCGATTTTGTTCAAGTGCATTCGTCAGTGCGCGCACCACATGGTCTTGCCCGACTAATGTTTCGAAAGATTTAGGCCGCCATTTACGCGCCAGTACTTGATAACTCATAGCGGATTGTCACGCATAGCAATTGCGTAGCTGATCATGCTTGGATAAATGACAGTGCTTGCATAACTCATGAGATCGATTCATCTACTTTCAAAAAGTAATTTATGCCGAATTTACAAAGCCAGCTTTATATTGCCAAAATTTTATTGCTAAAACTTTATCGGTGGCGTAAATCGAAAGAGGCGAGCCCTTACCCCGGCACTTGCTTAATAGTTGTGGCTGCTTGCTTCCGCATCTGACCAGGTTGGCTATCTTACAATGCGGGGAGGCCCGCCAGATGCAATTTTACAATACTTTAGCTGTTTGAATGTAACGCTAACTATTATTTTTTAAATATTTATTGCCCTAACTACATTAGCTAAGCCTGCTAAAACTTATCAATACCTTAGCACTTAGCGATAGCCGTAGGTGACTACTGGAGCTAGTTGCTGTAATTCTTCATCGCTATACAAGCGGCCTTTAGTAATAAAGGCCATGCCCGAACCGCAATCTAGCGAAAATGAGCCGCTAGAGCCTGGCAAGGCATCTAAAATCGTGTGGGTATTTTCTGAGAACTGAAAATGATTATGTCCCATATAAAAAACGGCACCTTCAATTTCGCCTAGCACTACGTCTGACGGGCTAGGTTTAAATTCATTAGCCGGCATGCAAAGTGGCACACTGCCTTCGCAACATCCGCCTGATTGAAAAAATAGGATAGGCCCATATTGTGCGGTGAGTTTTTGAATTAAGCCTATGGCAGAAGGCGTTGCAGATAAGCGCTCAGTCATTAAAAATCTCCAAAAAATTTAAATTATCAATAATGCTAAATAAATGATGCTAAATATCAGGCGAAAAAAGAGGCGGATGAACCGCCTCTTATTATCAATCTTTTTACAATTTTAAATCAACATTAACCGTAGCATTAATATCTACGGTTAATGTTGGTTAGGCATGTAATTTTAGATAGACTGTTATTTAGAAAAACCCTAGCTTTTTAGGGCTGTAGCTGACTAAAAGGTTTTTAGTTTGTTGATAATGATCTAGCATCATTTTGTGTGTTTCACGACCAATGCCAGATTCTTTATAACCGCCAAATGCAGCATGTGCTGGATATGCATGGTAACAGTTAGTCCAAACGCGACCAGCTTTAATACCACGACCCATGCGGTAAGCACGGCTACCATCACGCGTCCAAACGCCTGAACCTAGACCAAACACAGTGTCATTAGCAATGGCTAGTGCATCCGCTTCATCTTTAAAGGTTGTAACTGCAAGCACTGGGCCAAAAATTTCTTCTTGGAACACGCGCATTTTGTTATGGCCTTTAAGCAATGTTGGCTGAATGTAATAACCATTTGCAAAATCGCCACCTAATACATTACGTTCGCCACCAATAAGCACTTGCGCGCCTTCTTGTCTGCCAATGTCCATGTACGACATGATTTTGTTCATTTGGTCTTCTGATGCTTGTGCACCAATCATAGTGTTAGGATCTAATGGGTTGCCTTGCACAATAGCCGCTACGCGTGGTAATACGCGTTCCATGAATTTGTCATAGATAGATTCTTGAATCAATGCGCGTGATGGGCTAGTACAAACTTCACCTTGGTTGAACGCAAATAATACAAGACCTTCAACCGCCTTATCAAAGAAGTCATCATCTGCATCAGCAATATCTTCAAAGAATACGTTAGGTGATTTTCCACCTAGTTCTAAAGTAGCTGGAATCAAGTTTGAAGCAGCGGCTTGTGCAATGACGCGGCCTGTTGCAGTTGAACCAGTAAAGGCGATTTTGCCAATACGACGGCTGTTTGCTAATGGCGCGCCTACTTCACGGCCGTAGCCATTCACAATGTTGATTACGCCTGGAGGTAAGATGTCCGCAATTAATTCCATCAAAATCAAAATGCTGATTGGTGTAAATTCTGCTGGTTTCATTACCACGCAGTTACCTGCAACTACTGCTGGCGCTAGCTTCCAAGCTGCCATTAAAATTGGGAAGTTCCAAGGAATGATTTGGCCGATAACACCGATAGGCTCATGAAAATGATAAGCAACCATAGTCTCATCAATTTCACTCAAGCTACCTTCTTGTGCGCGCATACAGCCTGCAAAGTAACGGAAATGATCAATAGCTAATGGAATATCAGCATTCATTGTTTCACGAATTGGTTTGCCGTTATCAATCGTTTCTGCTGTGGCTAGTAATTCAAGATTCGCTTCTAACCGATCTGCAATTTTAAGTAGTAAATTAGCACGCTCACCTGGCGCTGTGCGGCCCCATTTGTCAGCTGCTGCATGAGCAGCATCTAATGCAAGCTCAACGTCTTCAGCGCTAGAGCGTGCAGCTTTTGTGTATGGTTTGCCTGTAATAGGGGTAATAACATCAAAATACTCACCTTTTACTGGTGCAACCCATTTGCCACCGATGAAGTTATCGTATTTTGCTTTGTAAGGTATGGTTACGCCAAGGCCTTTTAGTAGATCTAAACTCATGCTGACTCCTCTAGTTTTAATAATGATAATTTAGCGTTTCTATTGGTAGAAGCGCATTACTTCGTTACTATTTTTATGGTATTAATAAACTAACTTAAAACACTAAACGCCTTTGTTAATAAAGGAATTATTAATATTAAGCCTTAGCTAAACAATAACCTTTAGCCGAATGTAAATCAAGTGTAAATGAGACCATAAACACTATATTTATAACAAACTTATATTTTATATAAGCTAGCTTTTCTGTATACGGTATTAATGAGTTTTTACGTTAGGAAAAATGCTGGCAGTAAGCTTGGCATCGCCTTTAAGTAAGCCAAGTGCATCACTAAGAATATGTGCAGATTCGGTGAGTAAAATATCTTTAGTCTCTTTTCTTACTTTTTCCATCGCTAAATCAGCTTCTAGATTACGTTCGTTTGCTTGTAGCCCATCATCTCGTACCGCGCTAGTTTTTTCTGTTTTATTAACTAGTTTTTTATCGGTACTTTTATCAGTGCTTTTATCAGTAGCTATGCTGACTTTTTCTCGCGCAGACAAACGCGCTTCTTGAGTTTCTCGCTCTTTACGGCGCTCAGTCTCATTAAGGGAAATGAGATTTTGCTTACGTTGAATATTAAAATCTGCAATATCTTCATTTAAATATTGAAAGTCTTTGTCTTTATTGATGCGCGCTTGGTGGCTGGTAGTTAATAGCGGAATTAGCATTTTTAAATCACCTGCAGGCACATAATCCGCTGCTTTAATCCGCGACCAAGGCAAAGCGTTATCATAGCTGGACTCGCCAAAACTTTCTGGATCAGTGGCTGATGGCAAGCTAATATCTGGTACTACGCCACGTAGTTGTGTTGTGCTGCCATTGATACGGAAAAATTGGGCGATTGTCATTTTAACTTCACCGAATTTTGGTTGTTCGTTTTTAGCCAGTTGGTCTAAATCTACAACTGATTGTACGGTGCCTTTCCCAAAACTTTGTTCGCCAATAATTACACCGCGACCGTAGTCTTGTATGGCTGCAGCAAAAATTTCAGAGGCAGACGCTGAGGCGCGATTAATCAATATTCCTAACGGGCCATCCCATGTGGCACCAGCATTAGTATCGCTATCTACTTTAATTGCACCTTTCATATCGCGTTCTTGGAGTACTGGACCATTGCCTACGAATAGGCCTGTTAGTTCTATAGCTTCATCTAAAGAGCCTCCACCGTTGTCACGTAAGTCAACCAGAACGCTGTCCACTTTGGCTCTTTTCAGATCTTCAATTAAGCGCTTTACATCACGCGTCGCACTTTTATAATTTTTATCGCCGTTTTGTCGTGCGCCAAAATCTTGATAAAAAACGGGTAAGGTAATTACGCCAATTTGCCTAGTGTCATTGCCATCTTTTACTTCAATGATAGATTTTTTTGCAGCTTGTTGTTCTAAGCTTATTTTTTTACGTATTAGTGTAATGAATTTGTGCTTACCATCAGGGCCCGCTTCAGCCGGTAAAATGTCGAGTACCACTACTGAATTTTCAGCCCCTCTAATTAACGCAACCGTATCATCAAGTCGCCATCCCATTACATCTGTGGCAGCTTTCTTTTCACTTTGGCCGACACCTACAATGCGGTCACCCACTTTTAACTTGCCTGAAAGTGCTGCAGGGCCGCCGGTTACAAGTTCTCGGATGGTAGTATATTCATCTTTATCTTGTAGTACAGCGCCTATGCCAACCAGTGATAACTTCATTGAAATATCAAAATCTTCTGATGCACGTATACCAAAATAATTGGTGTGCGGGTCTACCGTCATAGCGTAGGCATTCATAAAACTTTGAAATACATCGTCAGTTTTAATTTTAGTCATGCTGTTTAAGGTGTTTTCATAACGCTTATCTAAAGTACTGACGATACTTTTATCGTCTTTGCCGGCCATTTTTAAACGTAACCAATCATTTTTAACACGTTTACGCCATAGGTCATTAATCTCATCTTGAGATTGTGCCCAAGATTCTTTTTCACGCGAGAGTTGATAGCCTTCTACTTTGTCAAAATTAAAGCCTTTTTTAAGCAGAGATCTTGCGTAGTTAGTGTGCTCTACAATACGCTGTTGGTAGACATTAAAGATAGCAAAAGGGATACTAAGGTCTTCTTTTAGGATGGCATCGTCTAATTTAGTTCGGCTATCGGAGAAGTGATCAATATCTGCCTGCAGGAAAAATATACGCTGATTATCTAGAGATTTTATGTAGTTATCAAAGATCTTGGCTGAGCTGGTATCGTCTAACTTTACTGGTTTGTAATGGTAACGCGACAATACTTCTGCGGCTAAATGCGCCGCCTGAGATTGCTCTTGTAATGGTTTAAGTTGATGTATTTCAAGGGACTGTGCCGTTTGCGATATTGTTATAAAGGCAAACAGTAGCCATAGCAGTTTATTTTTCATTCACATTCCAAATGGCATCATTGATTAATAATACTTAAGTAATTAAGCTATAAATACGACCTAGCTATTATAAAACAGTTCTACCTGAGCATAAAATTATTGGGGCAGTATTCAAGTTATTAACGCAACTATGCTGCTGAATATTAGTATGCTGATACGGACAATTATCGTTGTAATGCTGCCCCAAATAGTGATGCGCGAGGCTTTATTTGATATCGAACAAATATTCACCTAAAAATAACAAGTTTTGACTTTTTAAATCGTAGCTGAATCTTAATGTAGCCCCACAATCTCTGTGGATAACTCTGTGATTACTTGTGACTTGAGCTCGTAACTTACCGTTTTATAAGGATTATTTAAATAAGCTCAAACTTTAACCTATTTAATAATTTACTTTAAAATCAATTGCTTATGTTTTAGTCATTGATTTATATGGATTATTTCAATACTTAAAGTGAAGCATTAAGTATGTGTGCATAAGTCAAGTTATTTTAGCTGTTTATTTGTCTGTAATTGCGCTTATTTGCACTTTAAGTACTTGACATTATTAAACCTAAATCGGAAGCTAGGTTTTAAATTAACTGTGTGGTAATTTAACTATGAAACTTTAAGCGCCACAACAAAAATGCTGAGTTCAAACCGCGTTTAATTGTTTGGTGTATTATTTGCTACTGTTAAAATATATTATGTTCAGCTTAAGTTTAAAGGCGGTATAAAATGAAAAAACTCTATTACATCGATTTCCCTCAAGAGCATCTAAAGGGGCAAATGCATAAGTATCAATGCTCTTATTGTAAAGTGGAAACAACCGTGATTAACGGTAAGTTGGAAGGACATTTGCCCTCATGTGAATACAGAGTAAAACTGGAGAATATTGGCTATGAGGCCGAAGCGAAAAAAGCTAAAAACTCACCAGTATCAATCGATGCGGATGACTTTGATTAATGTAATTAGTAATTAGTCATTACTCAGTGAGCGTCTAGTAGTACGTGAGTATTAAATTTCATCAAATTCCCTTGCTTCAAATGCGTCGCGTAACCTGGCGTTAATAGCATCCATATCATCATCTAAAGCTTTTTCATGCACCGTTGAGATCGGCGATGCTTTTGTGCTATTTCTAGAGGGTGTGGTGCTTGTCGGCAAACTAGGCGCATCTGTAAACCATTTAGTAAAAGGTGTTGTATCTAGCCCCTGTGGTACGTACCATTGTTTTAATTCGGCATTCCAGCGTGCACCAAGTGCTTTTGCTTGATCTTTTTCATTGAAAGGTACTTTAAGGCTAGTGTTGGCTGTGGTCATGCTAATCCTGATTTTTCTGCTATTTTTAATGAAATTACCTTGATAAACGTACTCTTGATAAATGTACGTATTGATAACTGTACTATCAGAGCGCTATTTTAAAGGGGTTTCATATTTCTGTGATTGATTTTATGCTTTTTTTAACGGCAACTTCTATTTTGTAAATATACTATTTTCATAAATGCACTATAATGTTTTCATTATAAAAATAGTCTATTTATAGAAACATCTTTTTTAAAAAATGAAATAGTCCTTTAACTCGAATGTCTTTAAAGCGTGCTTAGGCTAATAGTTGATCAGTTCTTATTTAAATTTGAAGTTGGTGTGCATTTAAGATGTATCTATAGGCTGTATGGAATATAGGGTTAAGCTGATATTTAACCTTTGCATATTTACATAGGCTCTTTACTGTTAAATTTAGTTTTTTGTAATAGTGATTAAAGTTTCAGGCTAGATTATAATTTAGCAAGTTTTATAGAGGGTTGTTGCTTTGGAAGCTAAGTACCTTGGAAAGGTATTCCAACCGAAAGGTTGACAGTTCGATTCTGTATCCCTCTGCCAAACACCCCTTAATTGGGGTTTTTTTCGTCCTAAGAAATCGAGGAATTGAGAATAAAGGGCATAAACATGGCAATTACTGACTTAGCTGTTTAAGGCGTAAATTCGTTGCCAGCGCAGAAAAGCGTGAGGATTATGAGTGAGACATTGTTTGTAATAATGTCACTTCGACAATAATCTGCATTATAGAATAGCAATTAAGTAAGTGAAGTCAGCCTAAATCTAGACTATCTTACAATACCTTCTAATGCATGCGTTTCCTTGTAGATCTAGACGGGAAGCTTGTATAAAGTAGTCGACAGCCTAATCAGCCCTAGGCTTATATAGAAAATAATCAGCGTGCCAAGTAAGTCGCCTACAAACATAGGGTAGAAGCTATGCAAACTCTCCGCTATTCCGCTGTAGTAGAATTGTAGGCTGCTGAATAAAGCATTAGCAAAAGCGCCAGCGAATGCAAAGACTAGTAACTGAGAGCCAGTTAATCCCTGTAGTGAGTCTGGAATGTTAAACCACCACTTACAAGCGCTTTTAGCTAACATTGGCGCTAATCCGGAAATTGCTGCTAAGTAAACTACATCGCTACTCATCTCCGCGTCGTTAGTGATAATTGAGCCTATAAAAAGACCTATAACCCCAGCCCAACCAAAGATAAATACGGCAATCATACGTATGCCAGCAGGTAGAAATACCCAGGAGACATGCGGGTTGTATTCAAAACAAGAAAATACCCACAAATTTAACTTGTAGAACAATACCCAAATCATGGCTACTGCGACTAGTTGAAGAGCAACGGTGTTAATTCCCCAAGTTATCGGAAACGATCGCAGGCGCACTTAAGCATCAACAGCCTTAGATAAGCACTGTCCCAGATGGGAAAAATAGCGATTGGTTAAATCCGTATCTACAATGTATTTAATACGATTGTCTATTGGATCTATATCTAAATTAATCAATCCTTTTTTACGGAGTGTCTTTAAGCGTCTATGAACTGTACTTGGAGAAACCTCGGAAGAGGCATGCATAGTCTCTAGCACGGTCAGTTTTTTACCTGAGTGCCAAGCCGTTGCAAAGTAATTTAGCAGTCGCTCTTCCATTGGGTCTAATGACGGGAATTGAGGAAGTTGATTAACGGCTTGCATCAAGCTTAAAAACTTAATGTAGGCGAGAGATG
>CAIYLB010000231.1 GCA_903926935.1 uncultured Pseudomonadota bacterium | reverse complement strand
GTGAGCTTGCTCAAAAACATAAACAAGCGGCTAATGATATTTGGCTTATCAGAGAAAAGTATCTGTCGCTTCTTACAGATCTTGCAATGGATGATATGTCACTAAACAATATAAAAATTGAAAGAGACAAATTGCTGGAAGAATTACATTCTGTTTACGCTGGATCACCAAGCACAACTTATAAAGCCTATAGAAAAGCCCAAGAGGCTTTAAAGAAAAATGAAGATATGACATTTTCTGAGGAAGAAATTGATGCTTTTTTACCAATAGAACTCAGAAGAAATAAATTCAGTTAAATGATAGAGAAATATGAGTTCGAAACATAACTGAATATTTTGTATATACCCCGCCAATGAGCAGTTAACTACCTCTAATTTTCAAGATGAACTTGATGTTAGTTTTTTAAATTAATCTTCACAAATGAAAAACCCCTCATGGTGCGCAGATCTGACGGAATGCGTGAGGGGCATTTTTAGTTAGATAATAGTTTTTGGTTAGGTATGGGTCAATCGATAGTTTACAAATGCCTTGACTGTTTTATCGAACAATTAAGCTTAAATCACTACTATTTTTGCGCTTGTTTGATCGGTAGGCGTAGCTGGACGGGAGTTTTACTTTGGGCTTTGGCTACCCAAACAGGGATGTTTGGGCGGGCACGACGCCCGTTGTTTAAATAATAAGCCAGCGGCGAAAAAGCGACCCGGGGTTTGGGGCAGGCTGACCCACTGAACACCAGAGCGGGAATTAACAATATTAATGCCATTTTACATAGTGCAGATTATGCGATGTTGAACCGCCAGCGCTTTTCTGGCGGGGCAATTTAGCATAATGCCCGTATGCATTATGTATATTGGCATGATGTTGTATTAACCCGCACCTGTGCTTGAGCTGAAGGCATGGCCGGCAGCGAGTTAAAACGGTGTAATTTTGCAAGACTGTAGACCAAGGAAACAATGGCAGTGCTTTTCTGCTGTTGTTTCTCTGGTCTGCTTAACTAACTGCGAAGCCACACTAGAGGTGTAAAACCTTTCAGTACTGGTTTTTGTGATGTTTGGTTATGGCTATAAACAAACTGAGCAAAAATTGTTGTGCTGTTGGGTGTTGCGCCGATTTAGATAGGCTTTATGAATCCCGCTAGCATCTTTATTTATTAAAGGCTAAATCAGCGGGCTTTTTCGCTGTATTGGGCTTAATAAATAAGCGGCAATGTGTAGGCATAACGAGCCATGCGGGTGTTTTTCCGCTTGGTTTGTTAGGCGTTACGCTTTAATGACTGCGGAGCACCATTTGAGGTGTAAAACTGAGCAGCACGCTGTTTTGTGCTGTTGAGTTTTATGCCGAGTTAGAGGGGGCTGTTGAATCGTTGCTTATTTTAGACGCACTTCTAATTTATCTAAATAATCTTGTAATTCTTCACGGCTATCAATTGCATTGTATGAATTGTTTGTTTGTAAGTGCGCTAGGATTTTAGTTTCTGTGTCTGTAATAGGGTAGTTAAATATAGATTTAATGGCGGCGTATGCGTCTGGGTTGTATTCTCTGAGCGCCATTGATAATAATTTAGCGGGGTTTATTTTGAGAATTTCTGCTAATTTGGGTATTTTATAGATGGGTATTTTGATTGATCCTTGTTTAATCATGGTGAGTAAATTAGGTGTTTTAAATCCCATTTCTTCAGATATTCGTTTTTGCGAAAGGCGAGTTTTATCAAGTTGTGTTTTGATATATTCTGCAGTTTTGCTCTTTTGAGGTGGGGATCTATTAGTCCTTATATTGGTCTATTTGGCACAGTATGGGGGATTATGAATTCAT
>CAIYLB010000230.1 GCA_903926935.1 uncultured Pseudomonadota bacterium | reverse complement strand
TTCCACCACATGATCGCTGGGCTTTAAATGCAACTTATCACAAATAGTTTTAAGTTTAAGTTCAGAAGCTGCCTGCAAATTATGCGTATCAGCATTAAACATCGCACTTGAATACATCATGGTTGGGTCTAAAAATAAGGCAAACATCTCGTTGCCTAAGTCATAATGCGCGGCAATATTTTTACGGCTGCCTTCGGTGGTATTACTATTCAGCCAATGCAGCATTTTCATAAATGGTTTTGTCAGCCACTGATAACCACCTTCCAGTGTATCCATCACAGTTTGATTAACGCACATTATTCTAATCACGTCAGTCAAGTTGTCGGCCGTCCAATAACCGAGCATATACGCTTCACCTGCACCTATGCTGCCACCAAAGGCAATCTCGCCATAAAACCTAGCGTCATGTACGTAAATAGTCGCGCTTATTTCATCATTGCCATTGCCAGCAAAGCGATAAATTTCATTGCTGTCTACAATTTTTAATTGGCCAAGCTTAAGTTGTCGTAAATTTTTAAGTATTTGTGATTTCGCAAAATTAGCCACCCACTTGGCACGGCTTTTTTGTTTGAGGCTGGCAGTGAGTGTTTCTTGCAGTAAGCTATTATTGGTCATATTTATTTAGCAGAAGATTGAGGTCGTGAATAGAATGGCGTGCGCTTAAACCATAGTATTAAGGCATTCCAGTAAATAGCCGCTATCACTTTTATAGTCATGAACGGATAACTAACGAGTAGCCAATTGAGCGTTTTTTCATTGATTTCATGGCGCTTTAATGCCAACACTGCGTTAAAAATTTCAGTGCCATGCTGTAGGCTTTTCATATTAATGAATAGTCGGCCTGCCTGAAGCTGAAACGCCCAGTGGTAGTCAATATTCATCGGCATAAATGGCGACACATGGAAATTTTTTTCAAGCTTAAAAACTGTTAATTCGCTATTGCTGGTTTTTTTAATGGCTTTATCGTAATTAAAATCATGCACATAGGCATAATTATCACCCCACGGTGTATTGGTAATATGGCTGACTATGGCTTGCAGACCAACGCCATCGGCTTCAAAGCAATAATAAAAACTCACCGGGTTAAAGCAATGTCCAAAATAACGCATATTCGTCAGCAGTCTTATGGGGCCTCGCGGAGCGGAACCTGTCGCCTGATTAACTAAGCTAGAAATTTCCTGCTTGAGTGGCTGCTGCGGATCGCCGTAATAATCTTCGCGCTTAAAATATGCCCAGTTTTTTATTTGATAAGACCAGCGCTTATATCCCTTAAACAAATCGGGCAGTTCATCTAGGTCTAAATACATCATAAACACGCGATAACTAAAGCCGTGTGGCTTGGGCAGATGTCGCTGATGACTAACGACACCTTGGTATATTGCACTATTTAACATTTAGTCTAGATTTGATTTAGTTTAAGTTGAATGGATGTTATGCCACGTTTGCGTGACGTTGCTCAAAATGCTTTAGCGCTTCTAAAGCGCTCACTACCCCATCCTCATGAAAGCCATTACGCCAATAAGCACCAGCATAACCAGTATTATTTTTGCCACAAATTTCTGCATGCCTTGCTTGCGCAGCCACACCGGCAACCGTGTAAACAGGGTGCATATATTTAAGGCGCTTAATGACTTTGGCTGGATTAATTAAATGAGTGTGATTAAGCGTGACCAGCAAAGGGTCTTTACTTTGTAAATTCTGTAAGATGTTCATGTTATAAGTCACTGATACTCGGTTTGCACTAGGCTCAGTCACATGGTAATTCCAAGCGGCCCAAGCAAGTTTACGTTTAGGCATTAGCGAAACGTCGTGATGCAAGAAAATAGTATTTTCCTGATATGGAATGGCACTTAAAATTTCATTCTCTAGAGCGCTAATATCACTGAGCATTTTGAGTACCTGATCGCTGTGACAGGCAAAAAAGACATAATCAAATTTCTCTTCATCACCAAATTTAGGTTTAATACGCACTGATGATTTTAATCTACGCACACTTTCCACTGGCGTGTTAAGACGAATTTTATGCTTAAAACCATCAGTTAAAGCACTAACATAACTAGCCGAACCGCCTACAATTGTCCGCCATTGCGGCCTATCATTCACCGTAAGCATGCCGTGATTATGAAAGAAGCGCACAAAGAATCTGGCCGGAAAATCTAGCATTTTTTGAGCTTCTGTCGACCAAATAGCTGAGCCCATTGGAATAATGTAATGATTAATAAATTGTTGGCTGTATTGCCCAAGCTTTAGATAATCACCTAACTTAATTTCATTTCCATCATTGAGCAATTCCAGCGCACTTTTATTGAAACGTAAAATATCCCGTATCATTTTGTGAAAAGATGGCTTAAAAAAATTGCTACGCTGTGCAAACAAACTATTCAAATTGGTACCGTTGTATTCCAAAGCAGTTTCTTCGCAGCGTACACTAAAGCTCATTTCACTGGGCTGCCAAGCGACTTTTAGCGTATCTAACAGCGCAATAAAATTAGGATAGGTACGATCGTTAAAAACAATAAAACCAGTATCAACGTTATAACGCCGGCCTTCATGGCTGACGTTATGGGTATGCGTATGACCGCCGATATGGCTTTCAGATTCAAATACGGTAATGTCATGCTGTTTATGTAAATGATAAGCAATGGTGTTGCCGGCAATACCGCTTCCTATAATTGCAATTTTCAAACAATCACCTTCCTGGTTGCTAGTTAATTTTTTTAGTTAATTATTTTTTTGGATTCACGAATGCTTAATGGTACTGTCCTTATGTCCCATATTAAACCGCAGGCTGCGAGTAATTTTAAGCCGTAATACGTGAGGTCAAGTTCCCACCAATAAAATCCTTGGCGTGCTGAGCCTGGATAGTGATGGTGGTTGTTATGCCAACCTTCACCCAATGTGAATATTGCAATCCATGCATTATTACGGCTACGATCGCTGGTTGCGTAGCGCCGATTGCCCCATATATGTGCCAGTGAATTTACTGTAAAGGTAGCGTGATACAAAACCACGGTTGATATAACAAAACCCCAGATTAATAACTGTGGCCCACTAGTATTAAGAATAGGAAAGCTAGATTCAAGCCATTCGCCCAAGCAGTAAATACTTGAAGCCAACAATATAGGCACAATGACATCGAACCGATCTAGCCAGCGCAATTCAACAAATTTATTTAAATCTTTGACTCGCTGCGTATTAGTTACAAAGTTTTTATTCGATAAAAACCAGCCTAAATGACTCCATAAAAATCCATGCTGCGATGGAGAATGTGCATCGCCAATTTGGTCAGAATTGACATGATGATCTCTGTGGTGTGAGGCCCACCATAATGGACCACGCTGCACCGCTGTTGCACCTAACAAGGCTATTATGAATTGAAAAAAACGTGTGGTTCGGAATGCTTTGTGAGAAAAATAACGATGGTAAAATCCAGTCACAGCAAACATACGTAAGCCATATAAAAC
>CAIYLB010000229.1 GCA_903926935.1 uncultured Pseudomonadota bacterium | reverse complement strand
TATCTACAATGTATTTAATACGATTGTCTATTGGATCTATATCTAAATTAATCAATCCTTTTTTACGGAGTGTCTTTAAGCGTCTATGAACTGTACTTGGAGAAGCCTCGGAAGAGGCATGCATAGTCTCTAGCACGGTCAGTTTTTTACCTGAGTGCCAAGCCGTTGCAAAGTAATTTAGCAGTCGCTCTTCCATTGGGTCTAATGACGGGAATTGAGGAGGTTGATTAACGGCTTGCATCAAGCTTAAAAACTTAATGTAGGCGAGAGATGTTTTAGTTTTCATGCACGCGATTATTATGTTTATTTACCTGATTGGCAAGTAGTTTCTATCAAATGAGAAAATACTGCGGATGGATTGACCGTTGTGGCTTAGTCTGCCATGACTGTTTACCTTGGCAGCCTTGTAAATAAGGTTTATCTCCAACAATAATGGCGAGATGGATGATTTTGTATTCGAGAAAATAATTGGCTACTACATAATGTTGCGTGATGCTATTGTCTAAAACCCCGATGTCATTCACTTGCCAATTCCAGCGCAATGTAAACTCTGGTCATACGCCATGAGAAAATAAGCAGCCAAGTAAAGTATTACTACTTTCTTTTTTTGCTAAAATTATCAATATGTGTAGTGAATCTTTCACTGACATAAATAGCCTTATTAGCTGTCCCAGGATGGGATCTAACGCAAAGGTGTGAAGTCCACATTAGCTGCCATTAGGGCTGCTGGAATATATTTGATATGCCATAACTAAAGGATTAAGACGAAATTAAAAGCACTGAGTCCTGTACAATACATTGATCAAGCCTTACTTTTAAGCTAGATTTAATGTCCAACATCTAGGGGAAGATTATCTTACTGTGGGCTTAATTATTGGATTCTTTAGCTTAGAAATAATAGTGTCATTTACATTAATGCTTTGGAAAGGCAAGTCTTGGTAGTAAAAGTCCGCTGCAATGCTTGCTTCTTAACTGCGGTGAAATAGGCACAAACACTTGCTACAAGGTCTATGCGATTGATATTTTCATTGACGCTCTCACTGATTAAGCCATTTATACCTAGTTGGGCGGCTCAGTGACTAGCTAAGTTGATCTGGTCTATTTTGGAGATTAATGGTTTGTCTTTTTATAAACAAATGAATCGGACGTGTTTATTTTTCGCCAAGATTCTTGATATGAATCTAATTCAATGATCAATTTTAAAATTCTTTGGAATCGCTTCAAGGAGCATCCATTAGCACGCGTTGGACCTGGCTTGATCACTGGTGTTGCTGATGATGACCCAAGTGGTATCGCGACCTACTCGCAAGCCGGCGCTCAATTTGGTCTCAATATGCTATGGACGATGCCCGTCGCTTTCCCTATGATGGCTGCAGTTCAGTCCATGTGCGCCCTTATTGGCAGAGTGACTGGAAAAGGGCTTTCGGCCAATATTAAAGCCTCGTTTCCGCCCATTGTACTTCAAGTCGTCGTACTTCTTCTGTTGCTTGCCAATACACTCAACATTGCTGCAGACGTCGCTACAATGGGGGAGGTTGCAGAGCTCATCACAGGATTTGATCGCCATCTGATGACCGCATTTTTTGTATTTGGAACGCTACTATTACAGGTGTTTGTTCCTTACCATCGTTACGTATTCTTTCTTAAGTGGCTGACACTATCACTGCTGGCTTATGCAGCGGTATTATTTACTGTTCACGTTCCTTGGAGTGAGGTCATGCTACGTACCATCTGGCCAAAATTTACACTAAACGCCGATACGGCGACTGTAATTGTAGCTGTATTTGGAACTACTATAAGCCCTTATCTATTCTTTTGGCAGGCCTCAGAAGAAGTTGAAGATATGCGGGTAAAGCAAGAGGTGGCGCTGCAATTGCTAAATGCGCATGATGCTGAGCCAGAATTACGTCGTATCCGCTGGGACACATGGAGTGGGATGTTTTATTCGAACATCACCGCCTTTTTTATCATATTAGCAACGGCCGTTACGCTTAACGTTGCAGGAATTACTGACATAAATACCGCTGCGGAAGCTGCTGGTGCACTACGTCCACTTGCTGGAGAATTCGCATACCTTATTTTTGCCATCGGTATTCTTGGCGTCGGTCTAATTGGTGTGCCTGTACTTGCTGGCTCGGCAGCCTATGCACTATCAGAAGCAATGAGTTGGAAGTGGGGTCTTGAGCGCAAAGCAACTGATGCTCGTGGCTTCTACGGAGTTATTGCTGTTAGCATACTTGCTGGGCTTATCATCCAATATTCGCCAATCAGTCCGATGAAGGCGTTATTCTGGAGCGCTGTTATTAATGGAGTCGTTGCAGTACCACTAATGATTGTGATTATCATGTTAGCCTCAAGTAAATCTGTGATGGGAGCGTTCACTGCCAGTCGCCCAATCATAGTGATTGGCTGGGTGACTACCGTAGTGATGAGTATTTTAGCTTTGTGCATGTTTATACCAAGTTAGTCGTATATAAATATGACAAGTGGCTGACGCTTGCCAGGAACGTGAAACCTGAATCGTGAAATTTGAATAATGATGAAACATCAACTAATCAATGAATTTTATCAACATGAGCAGTTCTTATTAAATATCCTCTGATATCATGTCACGGCATATTTTTTATATAATACGATCTTCATTGATTACAGCCCTTATATATCATCCAGAAAACAATTGATGGCTAATATTCCTAATGACCAGTTGACACCAAAATCTCCAACATTAAAAGAAGCCTTTTGGTATTGGCTAAAACTGGGCTTTGTGAGTTTTGGCGGGCCGGCCGGCCAAATTGCTATTATGCATCACGATTTAGTGGAGAAAAAACGTTGGGTTTCAGAAAAACGCTTTTTACATGCGCTTAATTATTGCATGGTATTACCGGGGCCAGAGGCGCAGCAATTGGCGACTTATATTGGCTGGTTGATGCATAGAACTTGGGGTGGGCTGATTGCCGGCTGTTTATTTGTGTTGCCGTCACTTTTTATTTTAATTGCGCTTAGCTATGTTTATTTGCGCTTTGGCCAGCAGCCCATTGTGACCGGTATTTTGTATGGCATTAAACCTGCGGTTGTTGCCATTGTCTTATTTGCAGCCTATCGTATTGGCAGTCGCGCTTTAAAAAACAAATGGCTGTGGTTGATTTCATGGTCATCTTTTGTTGCGATTGTTGTTTTCAAGCTACCGTTTCCTTTAATAGTGTTGTTTGCTGCTGTCATCGGCTATATCGGTAGTCGCTATTCACCAAATACTTTTAACTTAGGCGCTGGGCATCAATCTAGCCATAAAAGCTTTGGCAAAGCGGTGATAGATGACGATACGCCTACGCCTGACCATGCAAAATTTAATATTAAACACCTACATAAAATATTGGCGCTAGGTTTGACTGTATGGTTAGTTGCTATGGGCCTACTGACGATTATTTACGGTTGGCATGCAACATTTACTCAGATGGGCTGGTTTTTCACTAAGGCCGCATTAATGACATTTGGTGGTGCTTACGCGGTATTGCCTTACGTGTATCAAGGTGCAGTAGAGCATTATCAATGGTTAAGCGCTACGCAAATGATAGATGGATTGGCTTTGGGTGAAACTACACCAGGTCCGCTGATTATGATTGTGGCGTTTGTTGGCTTTGTCGGCGGCTGGACGCAACAGGTATTTGGTGCGGAAAGTCTCTTATTATCTGGTGTAGTTGCGGCCAGTATCGTGACGTTTTTTACGTTTCTACCTTCGTTTGTGTTCATTTTTATGGGTGGGCCTTTCATTGAAAAAACGCAAGGTAATTTGAAATTTACTGGGCCATTAACTGCCATTACCGCTGCTGTGGTTGGTGTGATTTTGAGTTTAGCGCTGTTTTTTGTGGCACATATTTTTATGCCGAATACTGCTGTTTTGCCTAATTTTGTACAGCGTCTTAGGATTATTCTTATCCTTCATGATGCCGTTGACATTCGTCAGGAGAACGAACTTCTCC
>CAIYLB010000228.1 GCA_903926935.1 uncultured Pseudomonadota bacterium | reverse complement strand
TAGGGTAAGCATGGCTTGGGTATCGTTAAAAATTGAAGCGCAGGATAATACAGCTGATTTAATTAGCGATACGCTGATGTCAATAGGAGCACTTTCCGCCATTATTGAGGATGCCAATGCAGAAACCGTAGACGAGCAACCAATTTTTGGCGAACCTGGTGATCCACCGCCGGGAATTTGGCAGCAAAATTTAGTCAGCGCGCTGTTTGATGAAGGCGTTGATATTAGTAAGATCATGGCCGATTTGGCAAAAAAAACCGGCTTTAATGCGTTGCCTTATTCGACTGAAATTATCCAGGAACAAGACTGGGTGCGCGCTACGCAATCTCAGTTTGATCCAATTAGAATCACCGATAATTTATGGATAGTCCCTACGTGGCATAGTGCGCCTAATGCCGATGCGCTTAATATTGTGCTGGATCCGGGTTTGGCATTTGGTACTGGCAGTCATCCAACGACGCATCTTTGTTTAGCTTGGCTTACGCAAACGGTATCTGCCAATCAGAGCGTATTAGATTACGGTTGCGGCTCAGGTATTTTAGCCATTGCTGCTAAAAAACTAGGCGCTGGCAATGTGATAGGTACTGATATTGATGCACAAGCGATTCAATCTAGCTTGTATAACGCCGAGCAAAATGCCGTCACTGCTGAGTTCTATCATGCCAGCAAATATCAATCTCAGGAGTTTGATATTGTGGTGGCCAATATTCTATCCAGCGCATTAAGCGTGCTAGCACCGGCGCTGGCAAAGTCATGCAAAGCTGGCGGTAAAATCGCATTATCTGGCATATTAAAAGAGCAAGAGTCGGCAGTTTCTGCCATTTATGCCGAATGGTTTGATTTGGCACCCGCGCAATATATGGATGCCTGGGTGTTGCTGACCGGTACTAAGAAATGCAATCCATAACCCATTGCCCTGTTTGCCAAACACAATTTGTTGTAACCGAACAGCAACTTAATCAGCATAGCGGCACAGTGCGCTGTGGCTATTGTTTAGATGTGTTTAACGCTATAGAACAATTAGTTAATACCGAAGTCCACTCCGAGCATCATCATCCCACGTCAGAATTTAATGCGCTCATCGCGCCAGATTTAATCAAGCCTGATTTATCCGAAGCACTGGTCACAGAAGTACTCGTTACCGAAGACCCGATTACTCAAGAGCTAACTACCGAAGTTCAGACGATTGAAGTTCAGGCCGGTCAGCATGATTACTTAGCCGCGCAAGCAATGCCAACATCAGCCACTAAAAAATCACCAGTTTTGCTATGGATATTGTTAATTGTAATGCTCTTAATGATGGTTGTGCAGAGCATATTTTTTTTACGCCACCAAATTTCCTTGTATTATCCGAATATCAAACCTAGCTTAGTGCTGGCTTGCGAGAAAATTGGCTGTAGTATCGATTTGCCAAAAAAAATTGAGCTTATTTTGATTGATGACTCGGATATTCAGGAAGATGCTGAGCACACTGGCGTCATGCGCCTATCAACTACTTTAATCAATCAGGCCGGTTTCTATCAGGCATACCCAAATTTAGAGCTTACCCTGACCGATGTTGATGACAAGCCTAAATTACGCCGTATTTTCAAGCCGATTGAATATTTGCCAGCCAAGACTAATATTGCGTTTGGTTTGGCGGCAGGTGCAGCCGTTAAAGTGAATGTCGCTATGACCACGCAAGGCATTGCCGTGACTGGATATCGAGTATTTGTCAGCTACTAAACTGCACTAAACCGTCTACTGAATAACGCTAATGAAAATCATGAGTGCTATTTAATCACTTTACATAGTTGTTTATTTTAATAGTTCTATATTATTTGAGTTGTGAACTGTACTCAATAAATAACTTTAGGAGAATCAACATGTGGACAAAACCAGCTGCAACTGAAATGCGTTTCGGTTTCGAAGTTACAATGTACGTAATGAATAAATAATTTTAAATTCAAATTTCAAATGGTAGTTTAATTTGAAGTAAAAAAGGGCGCTCAGGCGTCCTTTTTGCATTTCGGACTATCGCCAGCTAAACCAGTCGCCCATTAAGCCAGCTATTACATAAATGTTTACTTAATCTGTTGTAAGCATTCAGACTTAATGGCTTTAATCGCATCAGCAATGCAATTAACTGCCAAATCCCTTGCGTAACTTTTACGCCATGCTAGGGCAATTCTACGGGCAGGTACTGGCTCAGAAAATGGAATGACCTTCACTAAAGGATTTGCGCTTACATAACGCCCTGTGGCAGCGCTACAAGGTAATACAGTAATGCCTAAATTTGAGGCGACCATATTGCGTATTGTCTCTAAGGAATTGCCTTGCAACACCTGACCTTTACGAGATAGATCTGGGCAAGCCAGTAAAACTTGATGGCTGTAACAATGGCCGCTATTCAGCAGTAAAACATTTTCATCGATAAGCTCTTCTGCATCAATCTCCTGTCTGTCAGCCCAGCGATGATTAATTGGCACCATTACCACGTATTGCTCGTCATAAAGTGGCATGGTTTTAATGCCAGGCACATCAAACGGTAGCGCTACGACTGCGGCGTCAATAACACCGCTTTTTAGTTGAGACTCTAATTGTGCGGTCAAATTTTCTTCAACATCCAATGGCATCCCAGGCGCTGTTTCGCGCAATATCGGAATAATCTCTGGCAACAAATACGGTCCTACTGAGTAGATCAGGCCTAGCCTGAATGCGCTTCCCAGTTGATTATTGCCTTGCTTGGCAATTTCTCTAATATGCGCAACTTCTTCAACGGCACGAATCGCCTGCTCAATAATCTGCTCGCCTATTGGCGTTGGGCTTACATCGGTGCGGCTGCGTTCAAAAATTAAAACACCTAAGTCTTCTTCTAACTTTTTAATCGCCAAACTAAGCGCTGGTTGGCTCACAAAGCATTTTTCAGCCGCACGCCTAAAATTTCTTTCTTTTGAAACGGCTATTACAAATCGTAATTCACTTAATGTCACGCAGAACTCCTACACATTTGATATTTACGATAAGTTTAGCATATCAATAGCATTTGAACATTCAACTATGCCTATTGATATTTAATGCTTATCATAGGTTTATAAGTAATTAATTAAATAAATAAGGAGGCGCTATGGCACAAAAAATACTCAGTAGCTTGTTAGATACCTTACATCTAAACGGCGAAGCAGATTCGGCAATGGAAATATTGGCTAACTTTGCGCTTTCTCATTAAAAAATAATACAGTCATTTTTGACATTTATTATTAAGTCATTATTCAAATAACCAACCAAAAAACACGCTAATAAGCACACAAAGGAGATATTCATGACTAACGAAGCAAAATGCCCATTCTCGAGCGGCGTAGCAAAAAATGCAGTCGCTGGAGCCTCTACTAATGCAGACTGGTGGCCAAACCAGCTGAACGTAAAATTACTTAATCAAAACTCACCGCGCTTAGATCCTATGGGTGCGGATTTTAGCTATGCCGAGGCATTTAAGAGTTTAGACCTGAATGCGGTAGTCAAAGATCTTCATGTCCTAATGACAGATTCTCAGGATTGGTGGCCAGCAGATTATGGTCACTATGGCCCATTTTTTATCCGTATGGCTTGGCATAGTTCAGGCACATATCGTATTGCCGATGGTCGTGGTGGCGCAGGAGCAGGTTCACAACGTTTTGCACCGCTGAATAGCTGGCCAGATAATGGCAACCTAGACAAAGCGCGACGTTTACTTTTACCCATTAAAATGAAATATGGCCGTAAAATTTCTTGGGCAGATCTAATGGTACTAGCGGGTACCGTTGCATTAGATTCGATGGGATTTAAGACTTTTGGATTTGCTGGTGGTCGAGTAGATGTTTGGGAGCCAGAAGAAATTTATTGGGGGCCTGAAGCCGAGTGGATGGGCGATAAGCGCTATACCGGTGACCGTGAATTAGAGAATCCGCTTGGGGCTGTGCAAATGGGTCTAATCTATGTAAATCCAGAAGGCCCGAATGGCAATCCAGATCCAGTGGCATCAGCACGGGATATTCGTGAGACCTTTGCGCGTATGGCAATGAATGACGAGGAAACTGTAGCGCTAGTGGCCGGTGGACACACCTTCGGTAAATGTCATGGCGCTGCTGATCCAAGCAAGTATGTTGGCCCAGAGCCAGAAGGAGCTGGCATTGAAGAGCAAGGCCTAGGCTGGATAAGCAGTTTTGGCAGCGGCAAAGGTGTCGATACCATCACTAGTGGTTTGGAAGGTGCATGGACCACCAACCCAACTAGTTGGGACAATGACTATTTTGAGCTACTTTTTAAATACGATTGGGAACTCACCAAGAGCCCAGCGGGCGCCCACCAATGGACACCAAAAAATGGCGCTGGTGCTGATACCGTACCAGATGCGCATGACCCAGCACAGCGTCACGCGCCCATGATGTCAACCGCCGATCTTGCTCTGAGAATGGATCCAGCTTACGAGAAAATTTCTCGTCACTTTTACCAAAATCCTCAGGAATTTGCAGAAGTGTTCGCCAAGGCTTGGTACAAATTAACGCATCGTGACATGGGACCATTATCTCGTTATCTTGGCCCACTTGTGGCTAAAGAAGAACAAATATGGCAAGACCCAGTACCGGCAGTGAATCATGTATTGATTGATGAGCAAGATATTGATCGATTGAAAACAACGATACTTTCGTCTGGTCTTAGTATCTCGCAACTAGTTACGACAGCATGGGCTTCAGCGTCAACTTTTCGCGGTAGCGACAAGCGTGGTGGCGCGAATGGCGCTCGCTTACGACTAGCGCCGCAGAAAGACTGGGAAGTGAATCAGCCGGCAGAACTTGCAAAGGTATTGCCAAAATTAGAAGCCATCCAAAATCAGTTCAACAGCACGCAAACGGGTAACAAATTGGTATCACTAGCTGACATCATCGTGCTTGGCGGAGGTGCAGCTATCGAAGCTGCTGCTAAAAAAGCCGGACAAGAAGTTAAGGTTCCTTTTTCACCAGGCCGTACGGATGCAACGCTAGCGCAGACTGATGTTGATTCATTTTCTGTACTGGAGCCAATTGCAGATGGCTTCCGCAATTATGTGCGTAAAGGATACGAAGGCCATGTGGCTGAGCTGTTATTGGATAAAGCCAGCCTAATGACGCTTACCGCACCCGAAATGACAGTTTTGATCGGCGGTATGCGCGCATTAAATGCAAATGTCGGCCAAGCGCAACACGGTGTATTTACTAAGCAAGCCGATACCTTATCTAATGACTTTTTCGTGAATTTATTAGACATGAAGACAAAGTGGCAGAAGTCAGCCGCTGCGAAAGAGGTGTTAGAAGGGCTTGATCGTATTTCAGGTGAAGTTAAATGGACGGCTACGGTGGTTGATCTTGTTTTCGGGTCGAATTCCCAGCTCCGTGCCATTGCTGAAGTCTATGCTTCTGATGATGCGCAGCAGGCCTTCGTACATGATTTTGTGCTAGCTTGGACTAAGGTCATGAATCTTGATCGCTTCGACCTTGCGTAAGCTAGCAGTTAATCGTTAAAAGTATTGCAGTACAGCCTCAACTTAGTCTCGGATTAGCAGTTTTTCCGGTCTAGCTTGAGGTTTTTTATTGTGCCGTTAGTCCGGTTTTTATCAACAGTCTATTGCATGAAGTTTTTAAGTGGAATTACTAATTTTATGCATCAGCATTTATGCATAATGGTATGATTTGGCACTGATTAAATTGTACGCATTAAGGATGTTGATTAAACATGATACCGGGTAACTTATTTATAATTTCAGCGGCTTCTGGTGCAGGTAAAACTAGCTTAATCAAGGCGCTGCGTGAAGAAAATACGCAGTTGAAGCTTTCTATTTCACATACCACGCGTCAGCCGCGTCCACGCGAAGTAGATGGGTTGGATTATCATTTTGTAGATGAAGCGACGTTTTTACAAATGTTAGCGCAAGGGCAGTTTTTAGAGAGTGCAGAAGTGCATGGTGCGCGCTATGGCACCTCACAATCTGCAGTCGACGCGCCACTAAAAGCCGGTTTTGATGTGATTCTAGAAATCGATTGGCAGGGCGCTGCACAAGTACGTCGATTGTACCCGCAAGCGATTAGTATTTTTGTGTTGCCACCATCAGTCGAGGCTTTGGAGCAGAGGCTTAATGGCCGTGGGCAAGATAGTGCAGAGACGATTGCTAAGCGAGTAGCAGCAGCCCGCGCTGAAATGGCCCATGTGAGTGAGTTCGATTATGTTACAATCAATGATGATTTTAATGTTGCGCTACAAGATCTTAGCGCAATTATTCGTACACAGCGGCTTGCAATTAGCCTGCAGATGCAACGTTACGCCAGCTTAATTAAAGCGCTCACGTAACTTAATAGATCATTTTAATACTTAAAAATTAATAGGAAACACCATCATGGCACGTATTACAGTAGATGATTGCTTAGACAAAATCCCAAACCGCTTTGAATTAACTTTAGTGGCAGCCTACCGCGCGCGCCAACTACATAACGGCGCAGAGCCGCAAATAAACACTGCAGGATTGCGTGATAAATCAACTGTGCTAGCTTTACGCGAAATTGCTGCTGGTAAAATTGGCGTAGAAATTCTAAAGCGCATATAAGCTTAATTAGCCAAGCAAACTTAATAGCAAGCTCAAATATACCTAGCAGTGAAAATGTCATGTCCAACCCCGCAACAAATCATGCAGCGGAATTATCAAAGTCTAGCGCAACCAAACTAGGATTAGATAAACTAGGCTCAGAAAAATTAGCTTTGGCTCCCTTGCTGCCTGCGGACAGCGAGGACTCGGCCTTAACTTTACTTCTTAAACAGTATTTAAAACCACAAGATATTGCTCAAGTTTGGGAGGGCTATCGCTATGCCTTCAAAGCGCATGATGGCGTTGTGCGCAAAACCGGTGAGCCGTATATTATTCATCCGGTATCAGTCGCCTGTATTTTGGCGGAATTACACATGGATATACCGACTATTATGGCGGCTTTATTGCATGATGTAGTTGAAGATACGCCTATCACTGCCGGTGATATCAAAGATATATTCGGCCAGCAAGTGGCTGAGTTAGTTGATGGCGTTACTAAGCTAGATAAAATCGAGTTCCAAAGCGCAAGTCAGGCGCAGGCAGAAAACTTTAGAAAAATGTTGCTGGCTATGTCGCAAGATGTGCGGGTGATTTTAGTTAAGTTGGCTGACCGTTTGCATAATATGCAAACCTTAGAGGCAATGCGGCCAGAAAAGCAAAGGCTAATTGCCAAGGAAACATTGGATATTTATGCGCCCATTGCCAATCGGCTAGGCCTTAACGCCATTTATCAAGAGCTGGAAGATTTAAGTTTTAAATACTTATATCCGATGCGCTATAGCGCGATTTCCAAGGCGGTTAAAGCGGCGCGCGGTAATCGTAAAGAAGTTGTCAGTAAGATTCTTGATTCAATCAAACAGCAATTGCTTAGCCTCAATATTGAAGCTGAAGTTTCAGGTCGCGAAAAGCATCTTTACAGTATTTACAAAAAAATGTCGGGCAAAACCACGGCATTTTCACAAATTTATGATATTTACGGTTTTAGAGTGGTGGTTAAAGATTTAAGTAGCTGCTATCTGGCATTAGGTGCGCTGCATGGCCTTTACAAACCGATTCCAAGTAAGTTCAAAGACTATATTGCGATTCCTAAGGCTAACGGTTATCAGTCCTTACATACTACTTTATTTGGACCATTTGGTACGCCCATAGAGGTGCAGATTCGTAGTGCTGAAATGCACAATATTGCCGATGCCGGCGTGGCCGCGCATTGGTTATATAAAGCGAGTGATGCCCAATTAACCGCATTGCAGCAACAAACGCACCAATGGTTGCAGCGCTTGTTAGAAATTCAAAGTGAAAGTTCAGATTCACTTGATTTCCTTGAGCATCTTAAAATCGATCTGTTTCCAGACGAGGTCTATGTATTTACCCCAAAAGGTAAGATTTTGGCTTTACCAAAAGGCGCTACCGCAGTGGATTTTGCTTATGCGGTACATTCTGATGTCGGTAATTCCTGCGTGGCTGTGCGCATCAATCAAGATTTAGCGCCACTACGTACTGAGCTGCATAATGGCGACCATGTGGAAATTATCACGGGCGCATTGGCAAAGCCTAATCCCGCATGGCTAAATTATGTGGTGACGGGCAGGGCTCGTGCGCATATCCGCCACTTCTTGAAATCACAGCAATCCACTGAGTCTGGTCATTTGGGTGAGCGTTTACTTAATAAAGCCTTGCGTGCGCTGCATTTAGAGCCAAACCAGATTACCGAAGTGCATTGGCAGAAGCTCATTCGCGATTACGGCGTTAAGAAGAAATCTGAAATTTTGACCGACATTGGCTTGGGCAAACGTCAAAATGTGATGGTGGCGCATCAATTGTTAGCCATGACGGATGAGAATTTAGAAAAACACACCAAGTTACCCGCTAAGTCGTTAGATACCATTACGATTCATGGCACTGAAGGCATGGCGGTACAATTTGCCCAATGTTGCCGGCCTATTCCGGGCGACCCAATTTTAGGCTTTATCAACAAAGATAAAGGCTTAGTCATTCACACCCATGATTGCCCTAGTGTGAGTAAATTCAAGCTAGATCCAGATAAATGGCTGGATGTTGAGTGGGAGCCAGATAGCGATAAGCTTTTCAAAACTAACCTGAATCTTACTGTGGCCAATCAGCCAGGCATGTTGGCTAAAATTGCCTCTGGCATAGCCGATGCCGGCTCTAATATTGATAATGTGAGTGTAGAAGAAGCAGACGGTAGCGCCTATGCGAATCTATATTTTACTGTGCAAGTTAAAAACCGCATTCACTTGGCCGACCTAATGCGCGGATTACGTAAAATTCCCGATGTGGTGAGAATTAATCGTAGCAAGGGTAATATTGCTAGTGTTGTTAAAAAGTCAGCTCAATAGTTTCACATTATTAGTTAGCAGAACTAATTGAGACTGTGTTGAAATGACGAGTATAAGTGGTCTTTCCGAAATAAAAGCCTTCAGCAAGCCGCTTGTTGCCAACTTAGCTAAGCTTGGTATTCATAACATTCAAGCCTTATTGCTACATCTGCCGCTGCGCTACATTGATGAAACGCATATTACTGCCGTGCGAGATTTACGCGCCGGAGAAGCCTCGCAGGTGGAGGGCGAAATTGTGCATGTTGAGGTGACGTACAAGCCTCGAAAAGCTTTAATCGCCAGACTAGAAGACGCCAGTGGCCAGCTCACTTTGCGTTTTTTGCATTTTTACCCTAGCCAAATTGCTACGCTTAAAGTGGGTAATAAACTACGTGTTTATGGTGAAATACGTAGCGGTTATTTTGGTTACGAAATCGTGCATCCAACCTGTAAAGCAGTGGGCGAAAAAACCATGGTGGCAGAAACTCTAACCCCAGTTTATCCTACGGTTGCTGGGCTTACGCAAGGCAGTTTGCGTAAAGCCATTGCCATTGCCTTAAAGCAAAATGTGCTTAATGAAACTTTACCCGCGAGCATTTACCAAGCCTTTAATTTTCCTAGCTTTGCTGACAGTCTGCGAGATTTGCACAATCCGCCTCCAGAAGTTGATTTACATGCACTAGAAGAAAAAACAACGCCAGCTTGGCAGCGGCTTGCTTTTGATGAACTACTCGCACAACAGCTTTCTATGCGTAAGCACTATGCGCGGCGGCGTAGTGTAAGTGCGCCACAGTTTAAGCCTTCTAAACAATTGGTCTCAGGTTTACTAAAAAGTCTGCCATTTGCTTTAACGCAAGCGCAGCAAAAAGTGGCGCTTGAAATAGAACGCGATTTAACCCAACCGCACCCAATGCAACGTCTATTGCAGGGCGATGTTGGCAGTGGCAAAACGATAGTCGCGTGCATGGCGGCGCTACAAAGTATAGAAAGCGGTTGGCAGGTGGCATTAATGGCGCCAACTGAAATTTTGGCTGAGCAACATTATCGAAAAATGTTGGGCTGGCTAACGCCGCTTAATATTCAAATTGCCTGGCTAACCGGCAGTCAATCTAAAAAAGATCGCACTGCCTCGCTAGAATCTATGGCGAATGGCCGCGCACAATTTGTTATAGGCACGCATGCTTTATTTCAAGAAGCGGTGCAATTCAAAAACTTAGGACTGGCAATTATTGATGAGCAACACCGCTTTGGCGTACAGCAGCGTTTGGCATTACGGCAAAAAGGCCAGCCTGAACCGCACCAGCTGATGATGACAGCAACGCCTATTCCGCGCACCTTGTCCATGAGTTATTACGCAGATTTAGATGTGTCGGTAATCGATGAATTGCCGCCCGGACGCACGCCGATTGTAACTAAGTTGGTGTCAGACTCGCGCCGCGATGAAATTTTGCAGCGCGTGCGAGAATCTTGTGCGCAAGGCAATCAAGCTTATTGGGTATGCCCGCTGATTGAGGAGTCTGAAGCGTTGCAACTGGCAACCGCGAATGACACATTCGCTTTGATGCAAAGCGAATTCCCTGAGTTAAATATCGGTTTAGTGCATGGCCGTATGAAATCCGCAGAAAAGCAGGCGGTGATGGCAGCATTCAGCGCGGCTGATTTACAGTTATTAGTAGCTACTACGGTGATTGAGGTCGGCGTAGATGTGCCTAACGCGAGTTTAATGGTCATAGAACACGCCGAACGCATGGGTTTGAGCCAGTTACATCAGTTACGTGGCCGCGTGGGCAGGGGCGCGGCAAAAAGTGCCTGTATTCTGCTTTATCAAAACAAACTTTCTGAAACGGCACGAGCGCGTTTGAAAGTGATTTACGAAAGTAACGATGGCTTTGCCATTGCGCAGGCTGATTTAAACTTACGTGGCCCCGGCGAGTTTCTCGGCGTGCGACAAAGTGGCGTGCCTATGCTAAAAATCGCCGATTTGAACCGAGATGCCGCATTGTTAGAAAAAGCTAAAACGCTGGCTGATAGATTGTTAAAAGAATATCCGGCCGAAGTGGAAAAACATTTGGATCGGTGGATGGCTAGCACAGCTGAATTGGTGAAAGTTTGATTGGTGCAAGACCAATACACCAAACGCTAGGCCCTTTACGAACCAATTACTGCTTAGCCGCATAATGACTAAGGTCGCTTTGTGAGATAATCCAAGTCGTGAAAACGCATAAAAACTTATCTCAGTTTAGAAGTCGCTGGCTTAAAAAGCCGTTCTCAAGTCATGCTTATGATGCTTGGTTAATAGATAAAGGCTCACTCACAGCCCGTTTACAGCAGCGCTATAGTCAATTTACAGTGCAAGCGGTCACGATGAAATATGCCAAGCCCATGCCAGATGAAGCGGTTTTATTGCGTCAAGCTAGCTACAGGGCGGCTTTGATCCGAGAGGTGCTGCTCATGGGTAATCATAAACCTGTCGTTTTTGCCCACAGCGTCTTGCCAACAGCCAGTCTGCGAGGCGAGTGGAATAGACTTGGTAAGCTTGGCAATAAGCCGCTAGGCGCCACTTTATTTGCCAATCCAAAAGTAAAGCGCACGCCGTTCAACTATAAAAAATTAAGCACTAATCACGCGCTTTTTCAGCAAGCAACGGAATACCTAATGCTGAATGCTGACACCAAAAAGGTGGGATATCTGTGGGCTAGACGCTCTATTTTTAGTTTGAATCGATTGAATATTATGGTCACAGAGGTTTTTTTACCGCAATTGTTAGTAAGCCTAGCCGTGAAATAAGTGATAAGTCGAAAAGTTTAAAATGACTGTAAAAAAAATCATCCAGAAATTAAATGCTTACCATCGCCTAATGCGATTGGATAAACCCATAGGGATTTTATTATTGCTGTGGCCAACGCTATGGGGTTTATTCATTGCTGGTAAAGGTGAGCCAGATTGGATAATTAGCCTGATATTTGTCGCCGGAACCGTGCTAATGCGCAGTGCTGGTTGTGTGATGAATGATATTGCTGATAGTCAATATGATGGCTTAGTCGCACGCACGCAATATCGGCCATTAGTGACCAATGAAGTCAGTCAAAAAGAGGCTTATATGCTGGCAGCGATGCTGAGTTTAGTCGCCTTTGGTCTAGTTTGTATGCTCAACACGCTAACCATTAAATTGTCGCTAGTGGGCATGCTATTGGCGATAAGTTATCCCTTTACTAAGCGTTTTTTCCCCATGCCGCAAGCGTATTTGGGTATCGCCTTCGGCTGGGGGGTTCCTATGGCTTTTGCGGCAATTTTAGGCTATGTTCCGCCTGTCGCTTGGCTCTTGTTATTAGCTAACATTAGCTGGGCAATTGCT
>CAIYLB010000227.1 GCA_903926935.1 uncultured Pseudomonadota bacterium | reverse complement strand
GACCGTTTTCATCAAACATATCTTTTAATACTGGCATTTCAATTGATGCTGACATTCTTTCATTTATCCTTACAAAATATAAATCGGTAATCTAAAACGCTATGGCTTGTTATGCCGCAATAGCCGTTAATTGTTTTAATCTTAAAACTTCATCTTTAAGTGTGACCAAAAATCTTGCAACTTGTTCGGTAGTATTATCTAAGCCAAAGCTCACCCGTACTGCACCGCGCGCAGTGTCTTGATCAATTCCCATCGCCAACAACACATGGCTAGGTTCAGTGCTATCGCTAGAGCAGGCCGAACCGCTCGCAACCGCATAAGATTTACGATCTAAGGCCATGACTAAGGTTTCACCTTCAATATTATCAATAGCGAAGAAACTGGTATTGGCCAAACGCGCCACTTTGTTGCCAAACATAGTTACATTGACTGCGCTATTAATGTTTAATAAACCACTTTCAAACTGATCACGTAACATTTTGGTATGGCTGGCATAACTTTTTTGCCTAGCCGCTGCCAACTGGCACGCTGCGCCAAATCCGACTATCGCCGCTACATTTTCTGTGCCGCTGCGTAAGTTTTTTTCTTGCCCACCGCCATGAAATAATGGCTCAATATCAATGCGTTTGTCTAAAACAAGTACTGCTGCTCCTTGTGGACCATTAATCTTGTGGCTAGAAAGCGTCATTGCGTGTACGTTTAAATCTGTAAAATTCAGCGGAATTTTACCCAAGCCCTGCACCGCATCGCTATGCATAAAAGCACCTGAGGAACTCGCCATGTCAGCTATGCTAGCAATGTCTTGTATTACGCCAGTTTCATTATTGGCTAACATCACAGAAACCAAACTTGTGGGCGCTGAGAGTTGCTGTTTTAATTTTTCTAACGCTACTTTTCCGTCAGCATCTACTGCAATTTGGCGGCTAATAAAACCTAATTGTTGCATCGCCATTGCTGGGCGAGTCACACACGGATGTTCAATGGCACTGGTCAAAATTTGACTGGCAGGTTTATGGCTAGCCATGCCTTTTATTGCAAAATTATTCGCTTCAGTGCCACATGAGGTGAAAATCACTTGTGAGCTATAAGCGCCACAAGCTTCGGCCACCTGCGCTCTAGCATTTTCTACCGCATCGCGTGCGGATCGGCCAAAAATATGGCGGCTAGTTGGGTTGCCACTTTGCGCACGCAACCATGGCAACATGGCTTCTAGCACGCTATTGTCTAGCGCCGTGGTTGCATTATGATCAAAGTAGATGTGTGACATTGTTCTGCGTTTTTTAGTAATTAACTACTTACGCAATTGCTTTATCTAATGATTCAGCATTGTGTTTTTCGTTCGAACTTGCAGCATTCGTGTTGCAAGCACGTGGTTTGATCGATATTTTTTGACCACTTTTTTGCGTTGCTACCATGTCGCCCAAACTAATCCCAGCAAGATAATCTAATATTTTGCTATTGAGTGTGGCCCATAAATCGTGCGTCATACAGCGACCTTCGTCACGGCAGTTTTCGTGTCCGCCACATTGGGTTGCATCTATTTGCTCGTCAACCGCATTAATAATTTCGGCCACAGAAATATCCGCATAGCTTTTTGCTAACTTATAACCACCGCCGGGCCCGCGGACACTAACGACTAGACCTTGGCGACGCAAACGGCTGAACAATTGCTCTAAGTAAGACAGCGAGATGCTTTGGCGTTCACTAATGCCAGCCAATGTTACTGGTTTTATGATGGCCGCATCGCTGCCCAAATTCTGAGCATCGCTTACCGCAGTTGCTTCGTGCATGGCAAGATCTAACATTGCGGTAACAGCAAATCTGCCTTTGGTCGTAAGTCTCATGTGTTTAGGTTAGCCTTAAAAGTTATGCAAATTTTATAATACCTGATAACTTTAGTCAACTATTAAGCGGGTTTAGTTCACGGCCTTGTAATTCGAGTTTAGATTAATTTTTTACACGTCAATTTAGTGTGAAGAGTCCTGCTTAATATCAAACGCGGTGGCGACTTCCGCATCGCTTCCAGTTTCAGCCACAAGTGCTTTTAATTGCTTGGTCAGCGCGGCTAATTTTTTATCTTGCGCGGCACTATGCGCCAACAAAGTTTGTAGCGCTTTCGACATGGCCTCAGGATTAAATTTATCGTTATCATCGCTAACTGCATAAGCGGTAAAACTCGCACTTTTAGCCGTATTATTTTTCGCGTCATCCTTGGTGGGTTTTTCTTCTTCTAAAATACGCGCAGGAATTCCCACCGCCGTGGCGTTGGCGGGCACATCTTTGACTACCACCGCATTCGAGCCTATTTTTGCACCAGCACCAATAGTAATCGGCCCTAGTACTTTAGCGCCGGCACCAATTACCACGCCATTTTC
>CAIYLB010000226.1 GCA_903926935.1 uncultured Pseudomonadota bacterium | reverse complement strand
TCATCCATCCATGCGCCACCGCGTTTATTGTTACGAGCATAAAGATCTAAATAGAAGTAGGCAATCGGTTTACCGGCGCCATCATTAATTTGATAAAACGCGGCATCTTCATGCCAAAGTGGTGCTTCGGCTTTTTGTACTTGTACGCCAAAGATAGTTTCTGTGACTTTAAATAAGCCAGCCAACACTTTGCTTTCAGGGAAGTATTGTTTGACTTCTTGGTCTGAAAAAGCGTATTTGTCTTCACGTAATTTTTCGCTGACAAATGCCACATCCCAAGATTGCATTTCATCAATCCCAAGTTTTTTGGCGTAGGCGGTGAGTTCTTGCATGTCGCGTTCTGCATATGGTTTGGCACGTTTTGCTAGCGTATCCAAAAACTCGGTGACTTGTTTTGGGCTATCCGCCATTTTGGTGGCGAGTGAAAGCTCGGCGTAGTTATTGAAGCCTAGCGTTTGCGCTTCTTCTTTTTTCAATTTAAGAATGTCGCTAATTAAGCCCGTGTTGTCCCACTTTATATATCCATTTTCATCGGGCTTACTGAATTCTGACGCACGCGTCGCATAAGCGCGATAAAGCGTTTCACGCAATCCACGGTTTTCGCCATATTGCAACACCGGCGAATATGAAGGGAACTGTAAGCTAAATTTATAGCCTGCTTTGGAATCTAGCTTTGCCGCCTCTGCCGCAGCTTCAATCGCATCGGCGGGCAAACCGGCTAAATCGGCGACATCTTCCACGTAATGGGCAAAGTCATTGGTATTGTCCATGATGTTTTCTTCAAACTTAGAACCTAGTTTTGAAAGCTCTTCACTCACCACTTTAAAGCGCGCTTTTTGCGCTTCTGGTAATTCGGCACCGCCTAGTTTGAAATCACGTACTTCATGGTTAATAATGGTTTGTTGCGTTGGTGTCAGGCTGGCAAACGCAGCGCTAGCTTGAATAGCTTTGTACTTGGCATAAAGGCGTTCATCTTGCGACATATCGCTGCCATAATCTGTCAGTTTGGCTAAATTTTCGTTATATGCTTCACGCAATTCTGGGCTATTGACCACCGCGTTCATATGGCCAACTTGGCTCCAAGCGCGGCTGATTTTCTCGCTATGGTCTTCTAGCTTAAGTGCAAAATTTTCCCATGTTGGCGCCTCTGTTGAAGTGGCCAAATTTTCAATTAAAGCCCGTCCTTCTGTTAAAAGACTCTCTATTGCAGGGCTTACATGTTCAGGTTTAACTTCATTAAATTTAGGTAGACCAGCAAGATATAACAACGGGTTAGGCAATTGGTTAGACACGGAGTATTCCTTAAATCGGTGTAATTAATGAAGCCTAGTTAATCAAACGCAGGCAAATTGGGTAGCGATAACTTTCGCCTCTACTAGTAGAGATGGCGGCAATAATGCATAAAACAATATTGACTAGCCAAATAATTGGCAACAATAGAAAACCAATCAAAATCCATACCAAGATACCAGCAATTAGCTGAGCGACTAAGACGGTAATTTGAAAGTTAAGCGCCTCTTTAGCCTGCATAGCAATATATTCGCTATCCTCTTTTTTCAGAACCCAAACAATTAAGGCGGGAATTATTGAGAATAATGTGCCCGCCAAATGGGTAATAGTGGCAATATTTTTCTCATCATTGCTGGGGTTGTAGGTAGTGCTAGCGCGTGTTTCTAAACCAGTATGATTCGACATAAAAATCCTTTCCAGCAATCTGTTTTAAGTCAGATTGAATTTAGCGACAAGTGGTTCAATTTTTTCAATATCAGTATGCGTTAATACTTTTCTTGCATTTGCGCTAAGTTCATTAATCTGACTATGCAAAATCTGCTGTTTCACGCTCAATATGTGCGAGGGATGCATAGAAAGCTGGCGTAAACCCATGCCTATCAACAGTTTAGTCAACTTCGCATCGCCGGCCATTTCGCCGCAGACTGAAACGGATTTTCCTAATTTATCGCCGGCTTTTATCGTCATTAAAATCAGCTTCAATACTGAAGGATGCAATGGATTATAAAGATGTGCCACCGTATCATCAGTCCGATCTATGGCCAATGTATATTGAATTAAATCATTAGTACCGATGGATAAGAAGTCTAGCTCTTTGGCAAACGCGTCGGCATTAATGGCCGCTGCTGGAATTTCTATCATGCCACCAAGCGCTATATGTTCATTAAATGGAATATTCTGCTTACGCAAACTGGCTTTAGCGCGCTCTAAAAATAGTTTGGTTTGCCTTAACTCAGATAGCGTTGAAAGCATAGGCACTAAGATTTTAATGTTGCCAAAATGGGATGCCCGCAACAGCGCTCGCAATTGCGTATGAAAAATCAGCGGCTCAGATAAGCAATAACGAATCGCTCGCAGGCCGAGCGCCGGATTTGCACAGGTCACAATCGTATCTGGGTTCATTTGTTTATCTGCACCCAAATCCAAGGTACGGATAATAACCGTTGCACCTTTCATGGCCTCTGCGACTGATTTGTATGCGGCAAACTGCTCTTCTTCATCGGGCATTTCTCGCCGATTCATAAACAAGAACTCTGTACGATAAAGCCCAATACCAGTGGCGCCTGAAGCTTTCACTGCGACGATATCTTCAGGCACTTCAATATTGGCGAATAACTCAATATTAGTACCATCTATCGTTACCGCTTTGGTAGATTTAATGCGTTGTAGCTTTTGTTGCTCCAACTCCCACTGTTCTTGGCGTAGTTTGTATTCCGCTAAAATCTCTTTAGATGGGCTAACAATAACGACGCCCAAACCACCATCGACAATGATTAATTCGCCATCATTGATTAAATCACGTGCGCGTTGCAGGGCAACAATCGACGGAATATTGAGGCTGCGTGCAAGAATCGCAGTATGTGAGGTTACGCCGCCTACATCGGTAATAAAGGCAGCAAACTGATGTTGTTTAAACTGAATCGCATCTGCCGGCGAAATGTCATGCGCAACTAAAATGAGCTTACGTTCTTCATGTTGCGCGTTAGATTGCTGCTCGGTGGACAATTGACTTGGGTGGCCAAGCAAAACTTTAATGACGCGCTCTACCACTTGAATCACATCTTGTTTACGCTCACGCAGATACTCATCTTCAATCTGCTCAAACTGCTCAACAATGTCGTCCATTTGTAGCTTGATCGCCCATTCGGCATTACATTGTTCATTCCTGATGATATCTTTGGGAATTTCAGAAAGCGATTTATCTGCCAACATCATTAAATGGGTGCCGATAAAAGCGCTGATTTCTGCCGGTGTATTTTTACGTAAACTGCTGTTAATTTGCTCTAAATCATGTTTAACGGTGGCGATAGCGCTGCTAAAGCGCTTGACTTCATCTTCAAGTAAATGCTTAGGTAGTTGGTAATGCACCACTTCTAACAAGGCATTAGAAACCAGATGCGCATGGCCTATGGCAATGCCGCTGGAAACTCCTACGCCATGAATGCTAAAGCTGGTCATTTATACTTATATCCATCAGAAATTGTGTCGAATAATATCGATAAGACATTATTCGCCCTCACCAAAATAGTCCGCTATCAACGCAGTTAAAGCCGCTACCGCAAGCGCCTCGTCTTCGCCATTCGCTTCTATAGTCACTATTGAGCCTTTACCGGCGGCGAGCATCATTACACCCATAATACTTTTTGCATTCACTCGACGACCATTGCGCTCTATCCAGATTTCACTAGAAAATCTACTAGCAGTTTGGGTCAATTTGGTTGAGGCACGGGCATGCAAACCTAATTTGTTGATAATTTCCAATTGCTGACTAATCATATCGTTCACAACTTTCACGGTTGAAATGCACAACACCTTCACGTCCACCACTGACCGCTTTTTCAATGAGCGTCATCAGCGGTTCTTGTCGATAGGTGATGGTTCTAATCAGCATGGGTAAATTAACACCCGCTATGCCTTCCACCACGCCGGGGTTCAATAGCTTACCCACTATATTGCATGGCGTTGCACCATACATATCTGATAACACTAATACACCATCGCCACTATTAAGTGCGGCGACCAGTGCATTTGCCTTTTGCAGTAAAGCATTTGGATCGTCATGGATACTAACCGCAAGACTAGCTAACTGTTGCGGCTCTTTGCCCCAAACGTGTTTTGCGCAGTCCAGCATGCTTTCACCTAGGCTACCGTGCGCGATGATTAAAATACCGATCATTATTTTCTCAACTTTAAGTTATTTTAATTCTGGCCGTGTTTAGGCTTAGATTGCAAAACCAGCCTCAAAATTACGATTTATTATTATAGATATTTGCTAGTAGCTTTCACTATTAGCCTGTTATTCAACTGCCAATTGGCCTCTACTACAAACTTAATTCTCTGTGCCTAGTGATCACTTTTTGTTGCAGCGTAAAATATTCGCTTAATTGCTCAACAAAGTACACAGAACGATGTTGGCCACCGGTGCAACCAATGGCTACCGTTAAATAGCTACGGTTATCTGCCACAAAACAGGGTAGCCATTTTTCCACATAATGACGAATATCTTTGAGCATTTCATGCACACTTTCTTGACCATTTAAAAAGGCTTGCACTTCGGCGTCACGCCCGGTGAGTTCACGTAAATTAGGGTCGTAATGCGGGTTGGGCAAGCAGCGCACATCAAACACAAAATCTGCATCTAGCGGGATACCATGTTTAAAACCAAACGATGTGAATAGCAAAGTCAGCCCAACTTGGTCGGCTGAAACCACTTCTTTTACCCAGCCTCTAAGCGTGTTTGCGCTAAGGTGACTAGTGTCAATCACGTGGCCAAGACTGCCTAAATTACCCAACAATTCACGTTCATGCGCAATACTTTCAGCCAAGGTAGCTGTGTCTTTGCTTAAGGGGTGTTTGCGCCTAGTTTCGCTAAATCTTTTGACCAGAGTTTCAATGTTAGATTCTAAAAACAATACTTGTGTGCTGATATTTTGCGCTTTTAATTGTTCGATATACTGCGGTAGCGCTTCAATCGCAGCACTGCGGCTATCAATGCTAATGGCCACGCGGTCATGGTTGACTGCATTTACGCTTTTAGAGCGCTGATTCTCTGATTGTAGGTGCTCAGCAATATTCGGCAGCATAGTTGCGGGCAGATTATCTATGCAATAGTAGCCACTATCTTCCAACGCGCGAAGGGCAATACTTTTACCCGAACCTGAAAGCCCGGTAACAATAATAAGTTGTTTCATAAATGCGCTTTAACGAGCTTTCATCTGGCTGGCTTTATCTATTTTTCTTCATCTCACGCTGCTGACGCTGAGTAAATTGTTTAGTCGCGTTGACCCCACGCAATAATAACATGTGGTTACGCACAGCCACTTCTAGCAGCACGGCAATATTACGACCTGCCGCAATTGGAATATAGACTTTAGAGAATTTTACGCCTAATACTTCTTCATGTATGGTTTTGATACTTAGCCTGTCTAATAAGTGTGGCGTTTGCTTATCCGCCATGGCTAGGTGAACGATGAGATCTAGCGGCTTAGTCGGTTTAACCGAATTATCACCAAATAGCGCACGTATATTTAAAATTCCCAAACCTCGGACTTCTAAAAAATCTTGCAATAAAGCCGGGCAGCGACCTTCAACACGTTCAGGTGAAATGCGGAAAAAATCGACAATATCATCGGCAATTAAACGGTGACCGCGCGAGATAAGCTCCAGTGCAAGTTCGCTTTTACCAATGGCGGCATCGCCTTTAATCAGCACGCCAAAACCTTGCACCTCCATAAATACGCCATGCATGCTGATAGACTCTGCCATCGCCTGCACTAAAAAGTGACCTAGCAAATCCATTAAAGCTGGGCTAGCCAGTGGCGATGTAAATAAAGGTGTGTCGTGTTTATCAGCCGCCGCACTAAGTGTTTCAGGTACAACTTCGCCATTAGCAACGATGACTGCGGCTAAATCGGTAGAGAATAAATTAGTAATTGCACTATTGGCGTCAGCAGTTGGCAGACTGGCTAAATAATCCATTTCTGCACAGCCCAATACTTGCACACGATTTGGGTGTACGAAATTAAGATGGCCAATTAATGCCAAAGAAGGTTTTGTAACAGAATTACTAGTAAGGGCATTTAACCCGCCATTAAGTCCGGCAACCCATTTCAGTTTGAGCTTAAGGCGGGTTTGTTTGAATAGCTCAGCTACATTTATTTGAGCCATAATTGATTAAAACAATAGTGATTGAAACAACAATAAAATTAGCGTAATTCTAAATCTAATTTACTCAACAGCTTGATGCTTAACTGCGCCATTTGTTTTGTGGTGGTCAGCATGTTTTTCTTTATGTTTTACCACTTGGCGATCTAGCTTGTCAGTCAGCATATCAATAGCGCTGTACATATTGTCATCTTCACAGGCTGCATGTAGATCATTACCTGGAACATGAAGTGTTGCTTCTACCTTTTGGGCAAGTTTTTCAACACTCAAGGTCACTTTAATATCAATCACATGATCAAAGTGATTGCTAATTCGGACTAATTTGCTTGTAACATAATCGCGTAATGCAGGGGTTACTTCTAAATGATGGCCAGTTAATTGTAAATTCATGACTTGCTCCTTTTTAAAATATTCTGAAGTTTTAGACTTGCTAGAACCTGCCATGCTGACACTTTTTAGCGAGGCTAAACTTTTCGAACAATTTCAGTTTACTACTTTAATTCGCGTCTGTGCTAATCAAAATAAGAAATTTTATGACAACATTTTGCAGGGCAATTTGATGCTATAGTGGAAAAATAACTTACAGTGATTTCCTCAGGCTAGCCGGTGCAATATTGAGCGATTCGCGATATTTGGCAATGGTGCGACGCGCTACCACAATGCCTTGTTTGGATAACAGCTCAGTTATCTGATTATCAGAATAGGGTTTCTTAGGATTTTCCTGTTCCACTAGCTGTTTGATTAAAGCTCTGATCGCGGTAGCCGAACAAGTGCCGCCGGTATCGGTGGCTACAGAACTACCAAAAAAGTATTTAAGCTCAAAAATTCCGCGTGGTGTCAGCATATATTTATTAGTAGTAACACGCGATATAGTCGATTCGTGCAAATCCAGTTCATCGGCGATTTCGCGCAACACTAGTGGCCGCATGGCCACTTCTCCATACTCAAAAAAGTTTCTCTGGCGGTCAGTAATCGCTTGTGACACACGCAAAATGGTTGAGAAACGTTGTTGAATGTTTTTAATCATCCACTTAGCTTCTTGCATTTGGCTTTGTAAATATTGACTTGAGCTATCACGATTACGTTTTAAAATGCTGGCGTACAACTGATTGATTTTAAGTTTAGGAATGACAACGTCATTGAGGCTAGCAAGCCAAATACCTTTTACTTTTTTGACGATTACTTCATGTTGAATAAAATGCTCAGATCCTATAATGCTAAATACGCTACCTGGCCTTGGATTCAAACTAGTAATGATTTGCTGTACATTTTTCAGGGTCACTTCATCGCAAGCTAATTCTTTACGTAATTTCACAAAGTCGCGTGCACCGAGCGCAGGCAAATGATGCTCAGCCAGGCGCTTAGCCAATGTTAAATGTGGGATCGTTTCTGGGAGCGCATCTAGCTGCAGTAGCAAGCACTCACTTAAGCTTCTAGCCCCAACACCTATTGGGTCTAAATACTGAATAAGGTGTAATGCAGTTTGTATTTCTAACAGGTCGATTTCAAGCTCTAGCGGCATTTCTTGTATAATGTCCTCTAGCGATTCGACTAAATAACCATCGTCGTTAATGCTATCTACCAAAAGCAAAGCAAGCGACTGGTCACGCGCCGATAAAGGCATTAATTTTAGTTGCGAGAGCAAATGCTCGCGTAAGCTAATCTGTAATGTTTCCTGCTGCCTGAAGTCACTATCATCATCCGATGGCGTACTATTTTCATCCCAGCGACTGCCGTTAGAAAACTCATCAAATTCGTCATTAAATTCAATTTGAAATTCAGCCGCCCCGTCTTTCTGGCTCGATTCTGTAGCCGTTGATTCCGTAGAATTTGACTCACTTTTACTTACTTCAGTGTAACTTGGTTCATTTAAGCTATCTTCTCCACGACTCAAATCAATCTGATTCAAATCGATTTGCTGTGCGTCCGCGCTGTGCTCAGAAAATTCCGCATCATAAGTTTCTTCATTGGATGAATTGTGTTGCACACTGTTCTGGTCATAATCTTGCGTAGACTCTGTATTATATTCTTGAGACCCTTCACTACTGGTATTTAAAGTAATTTCATCGGCACTATTGTCTGTTGCATTACCATACTCATCTTCACTAGCATCGCCTCTTTCTAGCAGAGGATTGGCTTGCATTAACATTTCAATTTCTTGATTAAGCTCTAATGTAGATAGTTGCAGCAACCTTATGGCTTGTTGCAACTGCGGCGTAAGTGATAAACTCTGTGAAAATTTAAGTTGAAAACCTTGCTTCATAGACGGAAATTTTTGCCCAAATAAACTTCTCTTACACTCTCATTTTCTACAATTTCACTCGGAATACCAGAGGCAAAAACATGACCTTGATTAACAATGTAGGCGCGATCACAAATGCCTAGGGTTTCACGCACATTGTGGTCGGTAATCAACACGCCTATATTTCGTGCAGTTAAAAAGTGAATGATTTTTTGAATATCGATCACAGCAATCGGGTCAATACCGGCAAATGGCTCATCTAACAAAATAAAGCTAGGATTAGTCGCTAAGCAGCGGGCGATTTCAACGCGGCGACGCTCACCGCCAGATAAGCTAATGGCTGCATTATCGCGAATGTGTGTAATATGCAACTCTTCTAATAGCGATTCAAGCTTTTCTTCCATTTCAGCTTCAGTCATATCTTGTAGTTGTAGCACTGCAAGAATATTTTCACTGACAGTCAGTTTACGAAATATAGACGGTTCTTGCGGCAAATAAGACAAGCCCATCCTAGCACGTAGATGAATTGGCATACGGCTCAAATCTTTGCCGTCGAGTAAAATACGGCCCGCATCCAGAGGCACCAAACCTACCATCATGTAAAAACTAGTGGTTTTTCCTGCACCATTTGGGCCTAACAAGCCTACTACTTCGCCACTGCTAATGTTTAAAGAAATATCCTGTACAACGGTGCGGGCTTTGTACGATTTTCGTAAATTCTCTACAATAAGTTCGCTCATAATGCCTAGGTCTTAATTGGTGGTGGTAATTTGGTAAACAACATAACGAGTTACTTTAGCTCGCTACCGGGTTAGTACTATTTGGTTTATTCGAATCCACCTCAGGTGTTTTTTTGTTTTTTGGTTGAATAATGGCCCGCACGCGGCCACTTGAGTTGCTGCCATCGTCAGATTTAGTGCCACCGATCACTTCGGCATATTCTGCATTAGCGTCGTACATAATATAATCGCCATGCACAATATCTTCGCCACGCTTTACCCAAGCCTTGCTATAAAGCTGCACTTTATCCATACGGCCATCATATTCAATACGCTGTGCACTACCTTCCATATATTCATTTTTAGCTTCACGTTTTTGCTTGAATGTCGTTGGATTACCCAGTGAAGTGCTATGCTGAAATCCCTCTTTATCCTCGCGTACAATTAACTTGTCAGCACGAATCACTAAAGTGCCTTGCGTTAGAATCACATTGCCGGAGTAAGTACTAATTTGCTTTGCATCATCTACTTTGACTGAATCCGCTTCCAAATCAATCGGCTTATCGCGATCTGCCGACTCCGCCAGAGCAGGGTTAGTAAAACCAAATAATGCCGAGCCAAGCAATGCCAAGCTTAGTAGAGTAAAACGCATTATTAATGTGAATCTTGAGATAACCTCAAGCCTTGTTGTAGGGTAATTACTCATAGCGTCTCCGAATTCGCGCATTGCTGGTAGATTGTTGTGGCTGAGATTGTTGTAACTTAGCGTTTTCTTCACTGCTTTGACCTTTATTCACAAATGCCTTACTAGCTTCATTATATTTAGATTGGTCGACGCTAGATTTTATAGCGCGCACTCCCACATTCGGTCGCTCATAGTGCGCTCGTACTTTATGTAATAAAGACACCGTATTTTCTTTCTTCTCATACAGCATGCCCGTAGCATAAATTACTGTTTTTGGTGCTTGACGAATGACCACCGGCCTATCGGTACTCACTATTTCCGTATTAGGCAAAATGCTGAGATAGCTAGTATCAACTGTCATTTCGCCTTTACCAGCAAAAGCCTGACGCGTTATTTTAACATTATCAAATAGCTCAACTTTTTCGCCATTGCTAGACATATAACCGCGCAATCCCTCAACCTGAGTATAAGGCTTATCGACTGCAAACTGCGTATATCGTGGTCGCTGCAGTTCGGTCGTGTCATCATCAGGAAAATGCTTCATTTCAGTGGCGGCTAATTTGTAACGTAAGGCGCCGTTAATATCAGTCTGCGTCGTTACAAAATTACTCATCATGTAATCAGGGTCATGACGCCCGCTTCCATCTAGCTTTGGCACTATCGGTTGCACGACCCTATTGATCCAAAAAGTCAGCAACGCCAGCATAACTAGTAAAGCCAGTGGAAATAAAATTACAGGCCGGTTAGCAACCCTCATTTGGAGTGTCGCAATAGAATATGGTCACTTTGCAAAAAACTAATTTCAACAAGTGCTGTTACAATAATTTGAACTTGCCGCATGTTTAATTAGAAATACTAGCCTGCGTTAGAAACTGTGCCATTTGCCCCGCGAATGTACCTTGCGCTTGCATGATCAGCTCACAAACTTCACGCACAGCGCCACGGCCACCGGCTTTATTGGTGACATAATGCGCATGCTTCAGTACTAAGGCTGGAGAATCTGGCACCGCCAGCGCAAGGCCGCATTTAAGCATAGGCGGCAAGTCGACCACATCATCACCCATAAAAGCACATTGACTGGCTTCCAATCCGCTTTTAGCCATCAAATCATTAAACGCCACTAGTTTATCTGCTGCACCTTGGTAAAAATGTGCGACCCCAGTATTTTCAGCACGCTGCTTTACAATGTTTGAAGTACGACCAGTGATAATGGCTAATTCAACGCCGGTGGCTTTTAATAATTTCATACCTAAACCATCATGCGCATGAAACGTTTTATATTCCAGCCCATCATCGCCTATAGTCAAGCCACCGTCAGTCATTACGCCATCTACATCAAGTACTAATAGCTTGATATTTCTGAAGCGCTCTTTTAGCTCTATTGTTAACTGTGTACTGAATTCTAAGGTAGCCATCTGTGTTTAAACCACTTTTGCTAATAAAAGATCATGCATATTTAAGGCGCCGACTAAGACTCCGGCATCATTCGTGACTAATAAAGCGTTGATTTTATGTTGTTCCATAAGTTCAACCGCCTCAATCGCCAATTTATCCTGATGAATAGTAAAAGCGTTGGGATGCATTACATCGGCGATACTAGCGGTAGCTACATTCACATTTTGCTCAAAAGCTCGACGTAAATCGCCATCGGTAAAAATACCTATAGGTGCATTATTCGCATCAACAATAGCTGTCAAACCCAACCCCTTACGAGACATTTCCAGCAAACCTTGTTGTAGCGTTGCATCAGAAAACACCTGTGGAATACGCTCACCAGTGCGCATCAAATCACTCACATTGATAAGTAAGCGGCGTCCAAGACTGCCGCCAGGGTGTGAACGAGCGAAGTCTTCTGCGGTAAATTCACGCTGATCTAATACACATAAAGCCAGCGCATCACCCAGCGCTAGCGCTACCGTAGTGCTTGACGTAGGTGCCAAACCTAATGGACAAGCTTCTTTTTCTACATGCGCGCTAAGATGAATGTCAGCGGCTTTCGCTAAGGTTGAATTGTCATTGCCCGTAATTGCAATAATGCTTGCCCCTAAGCGTTTAAGAGGCGTCACAATGGCTAAAATCTCATCACTTTCACCAGAGTTAGAAAGTGCAATCACAATATCACCTGCGGTAATCATGCCTAAGTCACCATGACTAGCTTCAGCCGGATGCATAAAAAATGCTGGCGTACCAGTACTAGCAAGTGTTGAGGCAATTTTTCCGCCTATGTGACCGGATTTACCCATACCGCTTACGACAACGCGACCTTTGCATTGCAAAATCATTGCAACTGCATCAGTAAATTGACCATTGAGCCTAGCGGCTAGCGCCTTAACTTCATTGGCTTCAAGCAACAATATATCACGCGCCAACACTAATGTAGGCTGCTTGACTGATACGGGCTGACTGGCGCTAACGGCTGAAGACATGGTGTGATGACATGATATTTTAGAAATTCACAAAAATTAAAAGTACTATTGGCTAAGTATAAAAGGGAATGTCTCACTTATAAAGACCTAATCGACTACTAAGTAGCTAATTTTTAGTAAAAACTTAAATCTGGGCACAATTTTTGCTATTAATTTGGCGATTAATTTTGTTCGATTAATCTTCTCTTCATGTTTTTGCCATGTCTATTAGTCTTAACTAAACAGACATAAGCTGCATCCATGGTCTAATTTTTATATTTTTCGTCATATAGTCGGTAGATGTGAAACAATAAGCAACAATAAAAATTTATATCCAATTTAGAAGAACATGTTCGAAACACTACCGTTAATTTTAATTCTACTGATTAGCTCAGTGCTGGCAGTGGCGCTATTTCGCGCATTGCAGTTACCGGCTATGTTGGCATATTTTCTGGTTGGCCTGGCTTTGGGGCCACATACATTTGGTTTATTACCCGACACCAATGCAACGCGTGAATTTGCTGAATTTGGTATCGTATTTTTAATGTTTAGTATTGGGCTCGAGTTTAGCTTGCCGCAACTCTACGCCATGCGCAAAAAAGTGCTGGGCTTAGGTGGCGCACAAGTACTTATTACACTTTTAGCGGTAATGGGCTTTGCTAAACTTGCCGGCTTAGATTGGCCTGCAGCATTTGTTATTGGCTCAGCTTTAACTATGTCTTCTACGGCTATTGTTTCTAAAATTTTGGCTGAACGGGTTGATTTGAACTCTCGTCATGGCCGCCTTAGCATAGGCGTATTACTATTTCAAGATATCGCCGTAGTGCCGATTTTGGTGCTAATTCCGGCGCTAGGTGTGGCCGATGCTAACTTAAGCAGCGTATTGGGTTTGGCCTTATTAAAGGCCGCCGCCATGTTGTTATTCCTGTTCACCATAGGCAAATGGATTATTAACCCGTGGTTCAATTTAGTCGCTGGCCAGCGCTCGCGCGAGCTATTTGTGATGAATGTGCTAATGGTGACTTTACTATTAGCCTATGCAACCAAATTGGCAGGTTTGTCTTATGCGCTAGGCGCTTTTATCGCAGGCATGCTGATTTCTGAAACGAAATTTCGTTACCAAGTAGAATCTGACATTTCACCGTTTCGCGATATTTTGCTGGGCTTGTTTTTTATTAGCGTAGGGATGCTGTTAAATATTGGCGAAATTTTCCATAACATCGGTTTAGTGTTGTTGATTTTAGTCGGATTCGTTTTATTTAAAGCGGCTGTCGTAGCTTTAGTAGTGAGGTTCGTCAAATACGAAACTGGCGTGGCCATTCGCACTGGTTTGATTTTGGCGCAAGCAGGTGAATTTAGTTTTGTTATTTTGGCACTAGGCGTAGAACAAAAACTCGTTAGTGGCCCAGCGCTGCAACTGATTCTTGCGGCCGCATTACTTTCCATGGTCGTTGCACCTTTTCTTATTCAATACAATGGTCGTATCGCAAGGCGCTTGGTGCGTAGCTACAGCCGCAATAGTGGCCAAGTGGTGCAAGACATAGACGATGTTGGCAAGCATTTCCATAACCACGTGATTATTTGTGGCTATGGGCGTAGCGGCCAGTATTTAGGGCGGTTTCTAAAAGAAGAGAATATCCCTTTTGTTGCGCTAGACATCGACCCATCAAGGGTTTTAGAAGCTGCCACTGCGGGTGAGAACGTCATGTTTGGGGATGCCGCACGTCGCGTAGTGCTAGAAGCCGCAGGCGGCGCGCGTGCTAAAGCGTTGGTCATCAGTTATGCCGACAACCGCGCTGCCATGAAGATATTGCATATTGTGCAAGAAAACTACCCGCAATTGCCAGTCATAGTGCGCACGGTAGACGATACTAATATGGAAGCTTTGCGTGCCGCCGGTGCAACTGAAGTAGTACCTGAAATTTTAGAAGGTAGTTTAATGCTAGCTTCACACGCGCTTATGTTGCTAGGCGTGCCACTTAATCGTGTCGTCAAACGCATCCGTATTTTCCGCGAACAGCGCTATAAATTGTTTAGGGGTTACTTCCACGGCATTTCAGATGCTGAAGACGAAGATCCTGAAAAACAACAAGTACGGCTACATTCGGTAATTATCTCAGCCGGTAGTTTTGCTATTGGC
>CAIYLB010000225.1 GCA_903926935.1 uncultured Pseudomonadota bacterium | reverse complement strand
GCTGATGTACAACAGCTCCATCAACACGCACTTCGCCTTTACTTGGCTTAATTTGCCCGCCAATTAAACGTAACAAGGTTGTTTTACCGCTGCCGCTGCCACCCATAATCGCCACAACTTTTCCGCGTGGGAACACCATATTGATGCCTCTATGCAACAAGCGTCCTTTGTAACCAAAGGATAAATTATCAATTTCTACAATGTTGGGGTTCATGGATAAGATGGTGTTTTTACGGACTTTTTATCAATCGGCTATTTTAAAACAATTCCACATCTATGCAAGCGCTTAAATTGCTTTACAGCTTGTTTCGACATTAAATTTTAAATAAAAAAAGCCCATAATGTGGGCTTTTCACAGTTTAAAGAAACTTAGATTCCCATACAAACCGTATAAGAGTCAGCATCTACCCATGTAGTGGCTGCAGTTTCAGGAGTTGCTACTGCGAAAGTAGTCGCAATAGTAGCCCTTAAAGCACCCGTATTAGGAAAGCCATCATCTAAGCTAATGTCCAGCTGCTTGGCATATTTACCTAAAATGCCTGCTGAGCACATAAAATAAGCACCTGTTAAGGCTGTGATTGGCAAAATGCTACTAACACCGATACGACCACCATCCGCATTGGTTGGGAAAAAGCCTGATATAGCGGTCGCACCAGCAATAACAGTGCTACCTGGCGCTAAGCCAGCAAGTCGAACATGTTCCCAAAATTTTGCTGATTCATCGGCAACCACTGCGCTATTCCAAGCACCTTCTATCTTGCCATTGCTATCACCTGCCGCAGTCGCTGCAACGTGCGCCACAGCGGCAGAATCATCACCCGGCAAAGCCTTGAATTTATCTTGATAGCCATAAATGTAAAGTGGCATGTTTTTAAAGTCTGCCGCCATATTTTTAACCTTGGCACTATTGATTAATTCTTGCCCTTTTAATACTCCGCCTAACAGCAATCCAATAATGACTAACACTATCGCCAATTCTATCAAGGTAAAGCCTACTTGTAGTTTTTTCACTGAGTTCCCCTAATTATAAATTTAGATGTGTTAAGACCCTTATTGTAAAAGTACTTAACACCCAGGGAATTAATATGCAAAATTTATACCAACGACTTGAATGCCGAAATTTCAGATAGTTAGCCACGTAGCGGTGAGAATAGTCAGAAAATATTGAAAATATCGTCGATAAGCGGACGGTTACGTCCATATTTAAGATTTTTTAAGTTCTTCCATCATGATGGCTAGGTCCGTTTAGCATGAAATTCGTAAACCATTAATATTGGTGTTTAACTCAACAGACGTGAGATTAAAATAAGCGTAATAAATAAGCGGCTAATAAGCCGCTTATTACTAATTAAAATTATTTATAATTAAAACTTAACAACATAGCTGACTAAAGTGTGCCGTATGAATGCAAGCCACTCAAAAACATATTGACCCCAAGGAATGCAAAGGTGGTAACAATTAGTCCTATCAGCGCCCACCAAGCCAGCACTGGCCCACGCAAGCCTTTTACCATGCGCAAATGTAACCATGCCGCGTAATTAAGCCAAACAATCAGTGCCCAAGTTTCTTTGGGATCCCAACTCCAGTAGCCACCCCAAGCTTCTGCGGCCCAAATTGCGCCCAATATGGTTGCTATAGTAAAAAATGCAAATCCAACAGCAATTGCTTTATATATCAAATCATCCAAAACCTCCAACTTAGGCAGGCGAGAGGCTAATATGCCATTGTTGGCCAACAAATAGGCTGCACTCACGGCTGCAGCTAAGGAGAAAGAGCCGTAGCCAATAAAGTTAGCCGGTACATGTATTTTCATCCAATAGGATTGCAAAGCGGGTACTAGTGGCTGAATATTATTCGCTTGGCGATCAAACGTATACCAAAGAATAAAGCCGACTGCAGCATTAATCACCAATAATACAAAGCCACCTAATTGTTTGGTATTAAAGTTTTTTTCATAATGTAAATATAGTAAGGCGGTAATCAGGCAGAATAAAACAAACACTTCATACAGATTGCTGATGGGAATGTGACCGACTTCTGGTGCGATTAAATATGACTCATACCAGCGCACCATTAACCCAACAAAACCCATTAAAGCGGCGCTCCAAGTAAGCGCAGTTGCTACGCTGCCAGCAAATACTGAACGCTGAAACATGGCAAACCAATAAGTCACCATCGCTAATACAAACAGTACATTCATCCACATAATGGCGGACTGGCTAGAGATTAAAAACTTAAGCAAAAATGTCTGTGTCGCACGCGATTGGTCGCCATGGTATAGGCTAATAGAAAACAAGCTAACAACCGCCACGCCCAGCACCAATTTTGCCAACGCCTTCCATTGCCAGCCCAAATAACTAAATACAACCGCAGCACCAAATAAAAATACCACTTCATAAATATCCATGTAGTTGGCATATTTAATGTAGGCAAAGATTGCACCCGCTACTAACAAAATGGCATAAAGCCAATCTTGCCAATCAAGACGCTGTAATAATGTTTTTTGTTGATAGTCCATTATCTTATTCATAAATATCCTTAAATCTAACTAGATTTTACTCACTAGCATGAGCCTAATCTGAGACCACTAAATTTCTAATTTGCTCTCGATATAAAATAAATTCCTGCTCGAAATCTAGATTTTTACGATTAGACGACATACCGAAATGTACTTGATGGCTACTAGGTTTTAATAAAAACCAAATACGCCGCTCACGAATATACAGCATGGAAAATATACCTAGCACCAATAAAGCTGAACCTAAATACACCCATTTTTCGCCTGGTGACTTTGTTAGTTGCAAACCACTAGCTTCTTTATGCTCAAAATTTTCTAGCTGTAAAAAATATGGCGTGCCATAAAAAAACATATCACTAAAGCCATTCAAGCTATCTTGGATCATAGCCTGAGTTCCAGCATTATTGACCAACAATGGTTTATTGTTGGCGGCCAGACTCATGTTGTAAGCCTCAAATGCGGCAAGATTAATCATCTTAATGTAGGCTCTAGCAGCTACTTCACGCTCTTTTTCTGGTACATTTTTTTCAATCATTCGCGCAACTTCGTTGTAGCCACCTTTTGCAAAATTGCGCAAAAGTTGCACCACACTCTTTTCAAATGGCTGATTACTCGCTACGATTTTACCATCAGCTGCTTTATTTTTGTCGGCAACATTCTGTACTAAGCGATGCGCAATTTCTTCAAATTTAGCATCATCCAGCAACACGGCTCTGAGATTCATGAAGCCATTAATGCTTAAATCATCATCCACTGGCAGACGTAAATAATGGAAATCTTCCTGCACCGTTTCACGCATGCCAGAAATAAAATAATACTTTCCGTCTATTTGCATAGGCTGCATATAAGTCACATATTCACG
>CAIYLB010000224.1 GCA_903926935.1 uncultured Pseudomonadota bacterium | reverse complement strand
GACTCTGGCGTTTGCTTGGGCAAACCGTAGATTAAGTCTACATTGACTGATTCAAATTTTAGGCGTCGTGCAGTTTCAACCAAAGAAAAAACTTGTTCAGCTGGCTGAATTCTATGCACTGCTTTTTGCACTTCTTCGTCAAAATCTTGCACGCCAAAACTTAAGCGATTAAATCCTAGTGCAGATAAATGCGCTAAGCGTTTATCGTTGACCGTGCGCGGGTCTACTTCAATGGAATATTCACCGCCCGGTGCCAACACAAAACTACGTTTAATCATAGACATGAGTTCTGATAACTCATCATCCGAGAAAAATGTCGGTGAGCCGCCACCTAAATGCAGCTGAGAAATAGTTTGTCCAACACCCAAATGTGCAACATGCAAATCAATTTCGCGGCTGAGATAGCCTAAATATTCGGCACTGCGCTCATGGTGTTTGGTTACAATTTTATTGCAGGCGCAAAAAAAGCATAGTGATTCACAAAATGGAATATGCACATAAATAGATAAAGGCAACGCCATGCCGCCAACACGCCGTTGCGCCAAGGCTTGCTTATAAGATTCTTCAGTAAACGCTTCGACAAAGCGGTCTGCGGTAGGGTAGGAGGTATAGCGCGGCCCTGACACATCAAACTTCTGCAACATTTCAGTTGTTACGCCAGGCATAATAAACTTGGTGCTGTCGTTTGTGTTTAATGCAGTGTAAATGGCAGACATTTCTTGCTCCTATAATAGGCGTTTACTTTGACAGTTTTGCTACAAAAAATCTTTGACACATGTCAATAGATTGCTAAGTGCGTGCGCCTATATCATTTTTAGCCGGTATCTACCAAAGTAACAACATTTGAAATGCCAAATTTTGTCACAAAAATTTATAAAAAATGTTGCTTAAGCTAGCTACAATAGTATTAAAGCGGTATGCTTAACGATAACTAAAAAATTAAATAATATGAAACCTGAAACAATTACTGAAACCATTAAAGTTGCTTGTTCAAGTTGTAACTTACGTGAGCTTTGCATGCCTATTGGTTTTACCTCTGACGATATGCAAAAGCTGGATAGCGTAGTGGCTACCCGCCGACGTATCAAACAGGGCGACAATTTGTTCAGTAATGGCGATTCTTTCACCTCTTTATTTGCTATTCGTAATGGTTTCTTTAAAACCTGTGTGTCTGCCGCAGATGGTCGTGAGCAAGTGACTGGTTTTCAAATGGCTGGTGAAATTATTGGCTTAGATGGCATTGTCAGCGATTATCATAGTTGTAATGCGGTTGCGCTTGAAGACGCTGAAGTCTGCGTGATGCCATTTGCTAATGTAGAAGATTTGTCGCGTGAATTTCCTCAATTACAACGCCATGTGCATAAAATTATGAGTCGTGAAATTGTCCGTGAAAATAGCGTGATGATGTTGCTGGGTAATATGCGTGCAGAAGAGCGGCTTGCGGCATTTTTACTTAATTTAGTGCAGCGCCTTCATGCACGCGGATTTTCTCAGTCGGAGTTAACGCTCAGAATGTCACGTGAAGAGATTGGTAGTTATCTTGGCATGAAGCTTGAAACCGTCAGCCGCGCTTTTTCAAAATTTAGTGACGAAGGCATCATCGAAGTAAAACAGCGCTATGTGCGGATAATTGAACCAGATGCTCTAAAAAAGATTTTCAACCCAGAAACATGCACTTAGCTATTTATTAGTCGTGTAATGTTAGTTTTAAGTTGCACTGCAATGAATGTCTGTTTCACATGACTTTACAAAACTTCCTCACTGTTTCTGATCACAATCGCGATGTAAGCGGCATGAAATATGTCTATCCAGTCGTTTCTAGGCGCGCTGGTGGCGTTTCAATCGGCATTAATCTCAATATCAATAATGCTTGTAATTGGCGCTGCTTATATTGCCAAGTGCCAAATCTTACACGCGGCACGCCACCACCCATCGCTCTCGACGTGTTAGAGGCT
>CAIYLB010000223.1 GCA_903926935.1 uncultured Pseudomonadota bacterium | reverse complement strand
GGCACATCCAACAAATCATTTGTTTCTTTAGCTAAAGCCGCATTTTCAGCGTCTACTGTCATTTTTTGTTTAGCCAATTTTTTCAACAAGGCGTTGTAAAGCGCCTCGTTTACATCAGCCAATACGCCAATAACATTTACATCGCCATCTACAGTAGGCTTAGCAAGTAAAATTGCGTAGTCACCTGAGATATTTGCTAGCTTGATAGTAGCCAGTGGTTTAACAGCTGCTGCTTCTAAGTTAGCAATTACCGCTGTTTTAGCCTTAGCAAGATCAGCTTGTTTTACAAGTGCTGCCTCAGAAACTACCATCTTGCGTTTGATCTCTTCAATACCGCCTTGTTCAGCAATGTAGCCTGCCAAATTAGCCGCAGCTACATCGTGTGAAATAGCAGCTTTAATTACGTAAGTGTACGCATGCGCACGTTTACGATCATTGCCAAACACAAAACGTACAAACATGGTTAGTGTTGTAGTGTTACGTTGTGTACGTAAGCCGTCCGCTTTAAGTTTCTCCTCTAAATCTTTACGTAAGGTTTTACGATCAGAATCGCTAGCCTGTACAAACTTGCCATTAAATACAGCCAAGCAATCTGAGAGTAAAGCATATAGCCCCTCATTTGCTTTCTTGTAATCAGTAGCTTCCCAAGTAATACGTTTGTTACGTAGTCCGTCTAGTGCTGTAACAGTCGAGTTAGAGAACAGAATGTTTTCTGCTGAAGGTTTAAAAGATGTTGCCATTTGTATTTCTCCTTGCCGTTAGGCTAAAAAATAAAACATTTAAAAATTGCTTTTGCAAAATTGCTAGAGCAATGGTCGTAATTGAAGCAATCAGCAATAGTGCTAACTGCTTTACAACTTGCTGCTTAATTTTTTTAAAGAGCTTGTCGCGTTAATTACGATGTAGCCATTAAATCAATTATTTACAGCAATGTAATTTATATGAAATAATGTTGTTATTATTTGGTATAAAAAAAAGATATGAAAAACTTGCTTGGATTTGGCTCTGGATGGCGTCAGGTATCAGGTAATGCAAATTACAAACACGAATACATTTTTTATTACCTATCTATAAGTCCAAGTTATTGGCTTGCGCATCGTCAATTGCACTTGAATGAAGTCATCCCAGAAAGCGAACTGCCTGACGACTTTGCCAACGTCTTAGCGATGTATAAAAAGTTTGGAGATGTTTACTCAAGGCACTTCATTAAGTGGTGGGATGAAACAGGCAAAGATTTGTTTGCGGATAAAAATGCGAAGGAGCGTATTTTGATAAGCATTGATCCGACCAAATCAAAACAAGTCTTATTGAATGACTTTATGGAGTTGTTGGAAAGACTAGAGAGTAAAAATAAGAAAGTACCAACAGATAAGATTCAATTTGAGGTTAATAAAATCAGACTGTCATCACTACATACCCGCTTTCAATTAGTGACAGAAAAAGCAGAGTTTTTCCAAAACAAAATTAAAAAAGAACAGTTATGGAAATTGGCAAAATATATTGGGATCAATTCAACCAAAACTAAAGACATTCGGCTGAACAGTAAAAAGACATCTGCAAACTTAGAAACTAGAACCTACCTAAGCATCTTAGCCAGTAAGAATTTAAGCGATGCCTTATGTATTGCAGAAAATGCTGCTAGAGGTAAATTTCCTAGCTTAGAGCCTGTCAACAATGCGTTGAAGTTTGATTACATAGCAATTAAAAAACAACAGGGCGCTTATACCAAAAGGACTTTGGATTTATTACTGGCTGAGGAAAAGAATAAAAAGGACTATAAAAAAATTCTATCACCATCCAATTCATCGAGAAAGATTAAGCGT
>CAIYLB010000222.1 GCA_903926935.1 uncultured Pseudomonadota bacterium | reverse complement strand
CGCCCAATCACCACGCGCAACGGCATCTGCTGGCGTAAGCCAAGTGCCGCCACACACTACAACGTTAGGTAAGGCTAAAAACTGAGGTGCAGAATCAATTGTTACGCCGCCTGTAGGGCAGAATTTAACATCCGCAAATGGACCAGAAAAACCTTTAAGTAAGTTAATGCCGCCTACTGCAACGGCTGGGAACAACTTTAAGAAATAATAATCGTCAGCGTTAGCCATCATAATTTCAGAACCAGTAGAAACGCCCGGCAATAATGGCAAACCAATTTCACGAGTAAAAATGCCTAATTCACTGGTATAACCTGGGCTAACTGCAAATTGACAACCAGCATCTTTAGACGCTTGTGCATCTTTCTTGTTACGCACAGTACCTGAACCCATAATCGCTTCTGGCAAGGCTTTAGCAATCGCTTCCATGCCGGCAAGCGCGCATGAAGTACGTAATGTAATTTCTAAAACACGAATACCACCTTCAAGCAATGCTGCAGCCATAGGCACGGCATCTTCTACGCGATTGATAACGATAACTGGAATAACTGGGCCGTAGTTGGCTAAATCTAATGTGTTCATGTTTTACCTATAGTTTAATATTTAAATAGATTTCTGCTCAGGCAAAAATCTAATGATTTAAATCTCAAGAAAAGTCGCGAACTGTTTCAAAATTAATTCAGGCAAAGCACTTGAGCGCAGACAGTACGATTAGTACGACAAGCGAAAGTAACGCCGCATAAATTATATTTTCAAACAGTTACAACCAAGTAATCGCGCCTTCTTCAGCTGACAATACGTTTCTACGCATACCGCCAAATAATTCACGGCCAAAACCATGTGCATTCTGGTGACGCTTAGTGTCTGAAAGCTCTTCAACTTCGCGTTGCGCCCATTCATCTTCATCAACCAGCACGTTAACCATACCGACTGTCGCGTTTAAACGAATAATATCGCCAGTACGCACTTTAGCTAACGGGCCACCAGCAGAAGCTTCAGGCGTTAAGTGAATTGCCGCAGGAATTTTACCAGAGGCGCCGCTCATGCGACCATCAGTCACAATGGCGACTCTAAAACCTTTGTTTTGCAACACGGCCAATGGTGGTGTCAGTTTGTGTAATTCTGGCATACCGTTGGCTTTAGGCCCTTGGAAACGCACCACAGCAATAAAGTCTTTTTCTAGTTCACCACGATCAAACGCAGCCAACAATTCTTCTTGTGCATCAAACACAATGGCTGGCGCCTCAATAATATGACGGTCTTCAGGCACAGCAGAAATCTTAATCACGCTACGACCTAAATTACCATTGAGCAAACGTAAACCGCCAGATTCATTAAATGGAAATTCTGCGGTACGGACGATTGTTTCATCCGGGCTGTCTTTTGGCAGATCTTTCCAAACCAATTTATCGTCTACTTTGGCTGGCTCTTTAGCGTAATCACGCAAGCCACCGTAAGCCATGGTCAATACATCTGGGAACATATAACCGGCATCAATCAATTCACGAATGATAAATGCAGGGCCGCCTGCCGCTTGGAATTGGTTCACATCGGCTTTGCCATTTGGATAAACGCTGGCCAATAGTGGCGTAGTTTTAGCTAGATGATAAAAGT
>CAIYLB010000221.1 GCA_903926935.1 uncultured Pseudomonadota bacterium | reverse complement strand
CCGCTGCGGAAACCGGGCATATGGTCTTCGCCACTATGCATACCAGTTCCGCGGCTAAGACGGTTGATCGTATTATTGACGTGTTTCCTGCAGGAGAAAAAGAAATGGTACGTGCTATGTTATCTGAATCTTTACGCTCGGTTATTTCACAAATATTATGCAAAACCAAAGATGGCCAAGGGCGCGTTGCTGCTCATGAAATCATGGTTGGTACACCAGCCATTCGCAACTTGATACGCGAATCTAAGATTCCGCAAATGTATTCGGCCATTCAAACTGGGAAAAATGTAGGCATGCAAACGCTAGATCAAAATTTGCAAGATCTAGTCAATCGCAATGTTATTACTGCAAATGAGGCGCGTAGCAAATCAGCTAATAAAGATAATATTATTGGTTAATTAAACTATACATTTTTGAAGGAAGCTAAGAACTCAGAGAAGCATATGTTCGATAGTTTAGTGCTTATTTAAGACCTTTGCACGAGCGCTATTCAACCTTAAAATCTATCAATTCCGTCATTCCCGCGCAGGCGGGAATCTAGGCGAATCAAAAAGTTAACTGGATTCCCGCCTGCGCGGGAATGACGATAGTTGGGGGTTTATATTACATTGCGCTTAATTTAGCTTCGTACAAAGGTCTCTATTTAAAGCTAATTTAAAAAGTGTTTAGGATTGATTCTGGCTTACGCACTTTTATACACTATTTGACCATGCACTATAGTGGTTTTAACTTTGCCCGCCATTTCTAGGCCATTAAATGGTGTATTTTTACCTTGGCTTTTTAGGCTGCTAGGGCTAACTTTCCAATATTCATTAGCATCAAAAATACAAATATCTGCATCGCTGTTTAGGTTTAAATTACCCGCTGGGATATCTAAAATTTGGGCTGAAGATTGGCTAATTAAAGAAATCGCGTCTAATAAACTAACTTTTTCTTGGTGTGCCCATTTCAAGGTGAGCGCTAGTAATAATTCTAAGCCAGTAGCGCCTATTTCTGCTTCTGCGAATGGTGCTAGTTTGGCATCTTCATCTACTGGCGTGTGATCTGAGCAAATAGCATCTATGGTGCCGTCTTTTAAACCTGTGCTTAACGCTTCTTTGTCGCGCTGCGTTCTGAAGGGTGGTTTTACATGGCAATTTGAATCAAAAAAGCCAATATCATGCTCAGTTAGATGCAATTGATTAGCGCTTACATCACAGCTAATATTCGGGTTAATTTTTTTCGCTTCGCGTATCATCTCCACACCTTCAGCGGTTGATAGTCGGCTAATGTGAATACGCGCGCCAGTTTCTTTGGCGATACGAAGTATGCTGGCCAGTGCCAGTGCTTCGGCCGCACTAGGAATGCCTTTTAGGCCGAGTCGGCTGGCAATTTCTCCGTCATGCGCCACGCCATCTTTTGCCAAAAATGGTTCTTCCGCATGTAAGAATAAGGTAAAGCCAAAAGTCGCGGCGTATTCCATTGCGCGCCATAATACTTGGGTATCGGTGATCGCAATATTCGCTTGAGAGAAGCCAACGCAGCCCGCCTCACGTAATTCGCCCATCTCAGAAAGCACTTTACCCTGCAGTTGGCGCGTGAGTGCGCCTAGTGGATAAACGTGTGCAAGGTTGAGTTGTTTTGCGCGATGTTTAAGCATTTCTACTAAACCTGGTTCATCTAACACTGGTTCTGTATCTGGCTGGCAAGCAAGGCTAGTGATGCCACCGGCAACGGCTGCTTGTAACTCGCTGACTAATGTGGCTTTGTATTCCTCGCCAGGCTCACGTAATCTGGCCGATAAATCGACTAAACCTGGGCAAACAATTAAACCGCTCGCGTCTATGATTTGATTAGCAACAAAGCCTTCAGGAGCATGACCTAAAGCGATGATTTTTCCTGCGGCTATAAATACATCTATATTGCTGTCAATTTTGTTTGTAGGGTCTATTACGCGACCATTTTTGATGTGGATTTTCATGCTGGTATTCCAGATGTTTGATTGCTATACGGTAAAGTTTTAAAGTGCAGAGTCCGAGTCAATTAGCCGCCTCCTGCCAATATTGCCATGACCGCCATACGTACGGCAATGCCGTAGGTGACTTGCGGTAAAATCACTGATTGGCTACCATCGGCAACGCTAGAATCAATCTCTACACCACGGTTCATCGGCCCTGGGTGCAATACAATCGCATCAGGTTTTGCTAGGCTTAATTTTTCTTGCGTTAAGCCGTAAGTTTTAAAATACTCCTGTGCGCTTGGCAACATGGCGCCATTCATACGCTCGTTTTGTAAGCGCAACATCATCACTACATCAACATCTTTTAGGCCGGCTTTCATGTCGTGATAAACATGTACGCCTAATTTTTCAACCTGTGCAGGCAATAAAGTTTTAGGCGCAATCACGCGTACTTCTGGCACGCCAAGGGTGGTCAGCGCGTGAATTTCAGATCTTGCTACGCGTGAATGTAAAACATCGCCAACAATCGCCACTCTTAAATTATGTAAATCTGGTTTGTATTTACGGATAGTAAAAGTATCTAGCAAGCCCTGTGTTGGGTGCGAATGGCGGCCGTCGCCCGCATTAATTACATGAATATGATCTGGCACATGTTTGGCAATAAAGTGTGCCGCGCCAGATTGTGCGTGGCGTACCACAAACATATCCGCATGCATGGCAATAAGGTTATCAACCGTATCTAAAATCGTTTCACCCTTAGATTGCGAAGAAGTATTCACATTTAAACTAATCACATCGGCAGATAAACGTTTGGCGGCAATTTCAAAAGTGGTGCGTGTGCGTGTGCTGTTTTCAAAGAACAGGTTGCATACGGTTTTACCGCGTAATAAAGGCACTTTTTTAACTTCGCGCTCGGCTACACCAACAAACGATTCTGCGGTGTCTAAAATTTGATTTAATAT
>CAIYLB010000220.1 GCA_903926935.1 uncultured Pseudomonadota bacterium | reverse complement strand
AGAAGAGCTAGGTTTGCCATAAGAATCAGGCTTACTAGAAGAACCAGACTTATTAGAAGACGCAGGCTTGGCACCAAACCTGCCATCAAATTTAACGCTGGATTTTACAGGTTTTTTATCGCCCGCACGTAGTTTAATTGTAGTGTTTTCTTAATCATAAATAACATTAGATTCACCAACTACCGCTATGTTTTTGTTCACTAAAGTAAAATCAATCTTAGTGGTTTCCAAATCCACACGCACCACCTTGATAGTCAATCTGTCGCCTAAACGATAACGTACTCCGGTACGCTCACCGGCCATTTCGTGATGGGCTTTATCGTAATGAAAGTAATCATTACCTAGTTCAGTCACATGCAATAAACCTTCTACGTAAACGCCATCTAAAGCTACAAACAAGCCAAAACTTGTTACGCCAGCCACAGTACCTTCAAACACATCGCCAATTTTATCTTGCATGTAAAAGCATTTCAGCCAATTGGTCACGTCGCGCGTGGCATCATCGGCACGGCGCTCAGTCATTGAGCAATGAATGCCTAGCTCAGCCCAATCACCAGCTTTATATTTATCACCGTTGATAACTGCTTTAATAGCACGATGAATTAACAAATCTGGATAACGACGAATAGGCGAAGTAAAGTGCGCATATGCCTCATACGCCAAGCCAAAATGGCCGACATTATCTGGGCTGTAAACCGCTTGCTGCATAGAACGTAGCAACACCGTTTGTAACAATTGTGCATCTGGCCGCTCCTTGATTTTGGCCAGTAATTTGCCATAATCTTTTGCATGCGGAGAGTCTCCACCGCCTACGCCAAAACCAAACTCGCTCATAAAGGTGCGTAAAAGCTCCAGTTTTTCTGGCGTAGGGCCTTCGTGTATGCGATACAAAGCTGGATGCTCATGCGCTTTTAAGAAATCTGCAGCACACACATTGGCGGCCAGCATGCACTCTTCAATCAGCTTATGCGCTTCATTACGTGAACTAGGTACTATGGTATCAATTTTGCCGTTATCGTTGAATATCATCACAGTTTCTGACGATTCAAATTCAATCGCACCACGCTTTTCTCGTTGCGTTAGCATTAACTGATAAACGCTATACAAGTGCTGCAAATGCGGCATCAACCACTCATATTCTTTAGCAAGTTCGCCTTCAGGATTTTGTAATATTTCATACACTTGCGTGTAAGTCATACGCGCTTTTGAGCGCATCACTGAAGGATAAAATTTATATTGCTTGACGATGCCAGCACCGTCAACCTGCATATCGCAAATCATACAAAGTCGTTCGACATCTGCATTTAATGAGCATAAGCCGTTAGATAATGCTTCCGGTAACATTGGAATAACACGTCGAGGGAAATAAACAGAATTACCACGATCAAACGCGCCTTTATCCAACGCATCGCCAGGTTTTACGTAAAAACTCACATCGGCAATAGCCACCACTAAACGCCAGCCTTTGCCTTGTGGTTCTGCATAAACCGCATCATCAAAATCGCGTGCGGTTTCACCATCAATGGTAATCAGTGGCATTTCACGACAATCTATGCGGTTTTTGAAATCGTTGGCTTGTACTAATTTTGGATAAGATTCGGCAAGACTGACCGCTTCCGCACTAAATTCATGTGGCAGATTATGCTTACGCAAGGCAATTTCAATTTCCATGCCACTATCAGCATAATTACCTAAAATCTCAATGACTTTGCCCATAGGCTGTGCGTGCGCTGACGGCTGTTCAGTCAACTCTATCATCACCACTTGGCCAGACTTAGCATCCATATCTAAATGGTATGGAATCAGAATATCTTTGTTAATACGCTTATCTTCTGCAGCAACAATGGTAACACCGCTAGTGCGAATCACTCGCCCTACCAGCTTTTGCGTACGGCGCTCAAGCACTTCAACCAACTTACCTTCAGGGCGACCTCTTCTATCTAAACCGCTCATACGCACCATGGCACGGTCACCATGCATGACTTGAGCCATTTCCTTAGGGCTTAAGAACAGATCTTCGCCATTCAACTTGGTTTTATCGTCAGGAATCAGAAATCCAAATCCATCAGGATGACCCTGAATCACACCCGAGATTAAATCCAACTTATCGGCGATACATAAAGCGCCTTTTCTATTTTGAATAATCTGACCTTCACGCTCCATGGCGTTTAGTCGTTTATTAAAAATATCGCGCTCATCATCGCTAATATCCAGTAAAACATACAACTGCTCGACGCTCAGGGGAACGCCTTGATCCGTCATGGTTGTTAATATGAGTTCGCGACTCGGTAACGGCGTTTCATAACGACTCGCTTCGCGGTCTGCGTGAGGATCACTACTTCTTTTGTTTTTGTTACTATTTTTTGTCATTGACAAAGCTTACCTTTAATATAAAATTCAACGCAATTCATAGGCTCTAAGGCAAAACCTTAGAATTACAAATCGTGAAAGCCAAAGCTTTCATGTATTACATGCCGCAGCAAACTAAAATAATCTAGCTGTTACGCGCATGTTTCAAGTCATTTTGAAATTGAACGCAAAGTTTAAAAACTCTCTTTAGCACCCAATTCACTTAGCATTCTACTCTATTCACCGGAACTATTTATGCCACAAAACATTCAATTTGATTTAACCACAGAATATGTAGAGTTATGCAACCTGCTAAAACTAGTCGGTTTAGCCGATAGCGGCGGTCGTGGCAAAACAATGGTAGCCGAAGGAATGGTAAAAGTTGACGGTGTAATCGAGACCAGAAAAACCGCCAAAATTCGTAAGAATCAAACTGTTTCAGTTGAGAATCATACTATTCAGGTCAAATAACAATGCCGGCTTGCTTAGATTTTCAGTTACGCAGCAATATCGAAAGTGGCTGGACATTAATAGAATGGAAATCTAATGAACGGAGACAGTAACTAACCATTAAGTTACCAAAATACTAGACCTGAAGCCGTCGTTGGTATGAGCCAAAATAACACTACTTTAAATCGACACTGGCATCACGCTTTTGACCAAAAATTGCTGTTAAGTGTTCCCTAAAGATTATTCACAATTAAGAAATAACTAAGCATCAGTGGACTTCCCCCAATAATGTAGACATTTTTCAATGTCCGATTTGTTGTTGTTCAAACTGAACGGGGCTTAAATAATTCAAATAACTATGCCTGCGAACACGATTATAAAACACTTCGATGTAATCAAATATCTCTGCTT
>CAIYLB010000219.1 GCA_903926935.1 uncultured Pseudomonadota bacterium | reverse complement strand
TATAACCCTGGTTCAGCACTAAATTAACGCACTCTTGCTTGAACTCTATTGTAAATACTCTTTTTGCTTGATTCATTTAACACCTCGTTAGTTGATTATAATCTCTAAAAAAGTGTCTCGTTTTATTAGACCATTACAATCCATCATGTGACGATCACGCAAATTCCAAGAAGAAACATCTCGCTCAAACATCAGGCGGTAATATTGTTCTACATTTTTAACGAGCTTGGCATTTTGTTCTGCAAAAAAGTACTCGTCTGCCGCTAACCTTCCATCGCGTTGCTGGTAGGCACCCGCCTTACTGCGTAATTCGTGTAATTGTTGTATGGCATCATGTTCACAAGTTCCAGCCTGGCCAAACCTAGTGGCATAAGCATAGTTTTGAGGATTGATGCCAAAGTGATCAAAGCAAGCATACCTTTTACGTGCGCGCATTGCAGCTTCAGGATCCACCTTGCTCAGATATTTAATCACGGCATCCATTGAAGCGTGCATACTATAAAGATCTAGGCCGTAAAATCCAACCTGCTTTTCGCTGCTAAGCTGATGGTTGTAATAATGCAACCACTCTACAAAGCCTAATACTTCACGGTTACGCCACATCCATGTGGGAAAGCGTTTGAAGCCATCCAACGATTGTTTGGCCGTAATGCCATTCAACTGGCCTTTAACATATTGATTAACCCTATAAGCATCTGGCCAGTCACCTTCTATGGCAATGGCATTAAAACCATATTGTGTAATCAGGCGCTTGGTAATCGCTACGCGCTCATGGTAGAACTCGCTGGTGCCATGCGTGGCTTCGCCAAGCAATACAACATCTACACCTTCTACTAAATCAGCAAGTGCGTCGTAATCATCAGGTTTACCATAAAGCATATAAGCATTTTGGCGAATTGCTGACGATATGATATTGGTGTTAATTGGCTTCATATCATTCTCCTTTGGCGTTATGTCAAATACTCTTAGCATTTGCAATATACACAGCGTTTTAAAAGGATAAAATCAGGGCAAGCACGTAATCCTTTGCACTTGCCAGACTTTTGTCTATATCAAAATAAGTGATACACCCTACGTGTTTGCACTAATTTACTTATTACAATCAATGCATTAAATTACAACAGTTGAAGACGCCAACCTAACCGTACATAGTTGCAATGCATAGTTGTTTAGTCTTTGTTGAGGAAGCTGTTAGTTAAGATTAGTGTCGCTTTTTTATATTGTGACTGTGATTCTGGAAGATGTAATATGACACTTTTGACTGATGCTAAGAAGAATTTAAGTAATCTAATTCATACGATTGGTACTGAGAATATCCCAAAGTCATTTACTGAACATACTGAAAATGAAGTTGTACAGACTGTCGAATGTACTAATATTTTTCAATAATCTACAAACAATTATTTCAATTGAACCTTTTAGCCACTAGCACTCTCATAGATGGAGTGCTAATATGTAAACTATTGGAGGGAGCAAATTTCGATGAGCAATGCATTAACCTTACCTGTTTTAACCTCGGCTGATAGCTTAGAGCAATATTCTAGGGCGATTAAAGCCTATCCTATTCTGACAGCAGAAGAAGAGTACTCTCTTGCCGTAAAATTCAAAAATGAAAATGACTTAGAGTCAGCGCGACAATTAATTGTTTCGCACTTGCGCTTAGTGGCAAGTATTGCACGTGGCTACAACGGATACGGCCTGCCACAATCAGATTTAATCCAAGAAGGTAATATTGGCTTGATGAAGGCCGTAAAGCGTTTTGATCCAGAGCGTGGCGTTCGTTTAGTGTCTTTTGCCATGCATTGGATTAAAGCAGAAATGCACGAATATATTGTGCGTAACTGGCGTCTTGTTAAAATAGCCACCACAAAAGCACAACGTAAATTATTTTTTAATCTACGTAGCATGAGAACTGGTTTAAGTACATTGCAACCGGCTGAAGTTGACCGCATCGCTCGCACCTTGAATGTAAAACCTGAAGAAGTAATCGAAATGGAAGCGCGCTTAAATGGCCATGAAATTTCACTTGAAGCTAATATTGATGATGATAGTGATGAGCATTACAGCCCCATTGCTTACCTGCAAGATGAGAGCCTAGAACCTCTAGAAATGATGCAAGCCAAGCAAATTGAATATGCTGAAACTTCTGGTCTAGCGCATGCATTAGATAACTTAGACGACAGAAGTCGCCGTATTGTTGAGGCGCGTTGGTTACAAGAAACTGGTGGCAAGACCTTGCATGAACTTGCCGCTGAGTTCGGCGTTTCAGCTGAACGTATACGCCAAATTGAGCAAAAAGCCATGCAAAAAATGAAAACTATGATGTCACTTAGTCGATAATTTATCGTTAATTAATTGCTCTATAATTTATCTAGGTAACGTCATAATCATTTCAGTAATCAATAAATAAAAAGGCTGCAAATTGCAGCCTTTTTATATTCAATCCCCTGATAACCCAATTACGTTTGAATGCAGGTCTGTTGTATCTATTGATAATATCACTAGAATAATGTGGCCACTTCTAAAGATAATTGATCTTAATTAAGCAATACTGACTGCAACATTCTCACAATCCATAGTTTTTATGGTGAAGACTGCCGCTTCAATATCAGCAAGCTAGCTCGTTCTGTTATTATCTTAGTTTTAAAAGTATAGCTAAATTATGAGCGGCCTAAACCCAAACTCACCTCGCCCAATTGACATTCGCTTACATCAAGCATCGAGATTACTGGAAATAAAATTTGACAATAATACTGAGTGTCAATTGTCCTGTGAATTTCTGCGTGTTTATTCGCCATCGGCAGAAGTAAAAGGCCATGGTCTAGGTCAAGAAGTATTGCAGCTAGATAAAGAAGATGTAAATATCGTGGCGATAGAACCAGTTGGCAATTATGCAGTCAAGTTAGTGTTCTCTGATGGTCATAATACCGGCTTGTATTCCTGGGATTATTTGTATGATCTAGGCCGTGATTATGAAGCATTATGGCTGGAATACTTGGGCAAGTTAGATGCAGCTGGCGTGCATCGTAAATAATCGCTCAAATAATAACTTTCGTTAAACCTGAATTAAATTGAGTTAAATAGCACTAGGTTAAGCAAATACTATGACAACTGAAAACAACACACATTTTGGCTTTAAAACCGTAGCAGAAGCCGACAAAGCCAAAAAAGTCGGCGAGGTATTTCATTCGGTTGCCAGTAAATATGATTTGATGAACGACGTGATGTCGGCAGGCATGCATAGAGGCTGGAAGCGCTTTGCGGTAGAAATTAGCGGCATCAGTAACGGCGATAAAGTATTAGACATTGCTGGCGGTAGCGGCGATTTATCTAAACTGTTTGCCAAAAAAGTGGGGGCAGATGGGCAAGTTATTTTAACCGACATCAATGCGTCTATGCTGGCCGTTGGCCGAGATCGCATGCTAGACGCGGGCCTAAACGTACCCGCTTTGCAATGTGATGCAGAAAAATTACCATTCCCAGACAATTACTTTGACTGCGTAATTGTGGCCTTTGGTTTACGCAACATGACGCATAAAGACCTAGCGTTAGCCGAAATGCATCGCGTACTTAAAGTGGGCGGCAGATTACTGGTGCTTGAGTTTTCAAAAGTTTGGCAGCCACTGGCAAAAATCTATGACGTCTATTCATTTAAATTATTGCCATTTATGGGTAAATTGCTCGCCAAAGATGCTGAAAGTTACCAATATCTTGCAGAGTCGATACGCATGCATCCAGATCAGGAAACATTAAAGCAAATGATGCAAGATGCCGGTCTCAGTAAAGTTGACTATTACAATTTATCTGCCGGCGTTGTGGCCTTGCATAAAGGCTATAAAACTTAATGAAGTACTTATTATGTTGAAAAAATTATCCACCCGCCTCCTGCAACATTTAATTTCGCAAAATAGCTGGGCGCATGCAATGCTCAAACCATTTGCAGGCAAATCGGTACAAATTAAAATCGCTGCTTTGAGTAGTGCCTTGGTGATTTTAGAAAATGGTAGCCTAGCGATTGCTGGCGAAACCAATGTGCCTGATGCCACGGTAGAAATGTCACTGAGCTTGGCTTTGCGTTTAATCGCCAAAGACGAAGCCGCAAAAAGGTTAATCAGTATTGAAGGCGATACCCATTTAGCGGCTGAACTAGCGAAGGTATTTAGCAATATGCGCTGGGATTACGAGGATGATTTAAGCAAAATAGTCGGCGATATTTCCGCTAACAAACTTGCTGGATTTTCACGTGACGCCATTCAATCAGTGAAAGAAACCAGTGTTAATCTTGCGGAAATGTTAAGTGAATACTGGCAAGAAGAAAGCCCTATGCTTGCAAAAAAGCGTCATATAGAGACCTTTATTTCACAAGTAGATACCTTACGCGCAGATGTTGATAGGTTAGATAAAAGACTGTCGAAGCTAACGCAAAAATCTGGCCAAAATCAAACTACCGGTTTAAATAATTCACCTACACAACTCAGCCACAGCGCTGAAGATAGCACACCATAAATATATGCGTATTTTTCGACTTTTTTACATCATTTTCATCGCACTTAGGTTTGGGCTGGATGAATTCATTTTAAGCCACACTAAGCTAAAGCCATTGCAAGGGCTGATTAACCTAGTATTGTTTTGGCGAAATAAACAACGTCCGCGTGCTGAAAGACTAAGACTAGCGTTAGAAGCACTAGGGCCAATTTTTGTTAAGTTTGGCCAAATGCTATCTACTAGACGTGATTTGATTCCGCTAGATATTGCAAACGAACTTGCCAAACTACAAGACCAAGTGCCGCCTTTTGCCTATGCCGAAATTGAAAAGACCATAGCGCGAGCCTACAACTTGCCGCTAAGTGAAGTATTTTCTGATTTTGAACAAATAGCCGTTGCTAGCGCCTCGGTAGCACAAGTGCATTTTGCGCACTTGTTAGATGGCACGCCAGTGGCTGTAAAAGTATTGCGTCCTGGCATTGCCAGCGTCATTAACAAAGACTTAATGTTGCTAGATACGGCAGCTTGGCTACTCCAGTTTTTATCAGCTGAAGGCAAGCGCCTGAAACCGCGTGAAGTCGTTGCTGAGTTTGCAACCCATACGCACAGCGAATTAGATTTAACTTTAGAAGCCGCTAATTGTAGCCAACTGGCAAGAAATTTTCCTAATAAAGATTTATTAGTCCCTGAAGTGCATTGGGATTGGTGTCGTGAGCAAGTCATGGTCATGCAACGCATGATAGGCACGCCTATTAACAAAATTGATGTGCTACGCGCTAAGGGTATCGATATACCAAAACTGGCTCGCGATGGCGTCAATATATTTTTCACTCAAGTTTTTCGAGATGGATTCTTTCACGCCGATATGCATCCGGGCAATATATTAGTGGCCGATGACGGTCGTTATATTGCGCTCGATTTCGGCATTATGGGCACTTTGAGTGAAATTGATAAATATTATTTAGCACGTAACTTCCTAGCTTTTTTCAACCGCGATTATCGTGATGTGGCGATGGCACATATTGAGTCTGGCTGGGTACCAAAAGACACCAACGTTGAAGCGCTAGAAACAGCTGTACGTGCGATTTGTGAGCCTATATTTGATAAGCCTCTGAAAGATATTTCTTTTGGCCGCACGTTATTAAGTTTATTTCAAATGTCACGCAGATTTGGCGTGGTGATACAGCCGCAATTAGTCATGTTACAAAAAACATTATTAAACATTGAAGGTTTAGGCCGTGATTTGGATCCAAACATTGACCTTTGGCAAACGGCAAAACCATTTTTAAGCCGCTGGATGAGTGAGCAAATTGGCTGGCGCAGTATTGTAAAATCGCTCAAGAAAGAGCTGCCGCATATCGCAAAAAATCTACCGCAAATGCCTCGCTTGGTACATCAGTTTTTATTACAGCAAACGCACGCTGAGCAAAATGCCCCAATACGCGAAACTATCGCTAGCTTAATAGAAGTTCAGCAAAAACAGGCGCGCTGGCAGAAACGATTAACACTCACAGTTTTATTACTATTGTTAATACAATTTTCTGGATTTTTAGTAATGACGTTTTCTTAAAAGTCAGTAAAAGACTAGTGTGCTAAATTGCTAGCATTATTGCTTTTGGCAATGCTCACAAAAAAATGTAGAGCGCTGACCTAAACGTATGCATTTGATGGGTTTAGCGCACACTTTACACGGCTTATCTGTTCGGCCATAGACGAAGTATTCTTGCTGAAAATAGCCGGGATTTCCATCTGTACCAAAAAAATCACGCAAACTACTGCCGCCTGCCGCTAGCGCATCGTGCAAGGTACTTTTAATTTCCAGTACAAGCTTTTCACAACGTTTAACAGTTAGTTGCTTAGCTGCAGTTTCCGGATGTATACGCGCACGAAATAGCGATTCTGAGGCATAGATATTACCTACTCCCACCACCAGATGCCCATCCATAATGGCATTTTTAATTGCTAGTGTTTTATTGCTCAATGCTTTGTGTAAATATTTAGCATTAAAACCATCTTCTAGTGGTTCTGGGCCTAAGCTATTAAGTAAGGTATGGTTATTTTCTTTATTGTCTATCCACAATACCGCACCAAATCGACGTGGATCACGAAGTCGTAACACCTGATTATCAGCAAATTCAATATCAAAATGATCGTGCTTTTCAGGTGGATAATTGCAATCTAGCAATTGAATGCGGCCAGACATGCCTAAATGCAACAATAAGGTGCCACTATCAAACTCACACAAAATGTACTTAGCCCTGCGGCTAAGTCCGCGCAAGGTTTGGCTTGGTAGCGTTTCAGGTAAGAATTTTGGAATTGGCCAACGCAACGTGGCGTGACGAATAGTGACGGACTTAACGGCTTTGCCTAGCAAAGGCAAAAGTCCACGTCTGGTGGTTTCAACCTCTGGAAGTTCTGGCATGTAGCGGCTTTACCGTGAGCTAGTTTGGTAAATTAAGCGGAGGATTCAGCATAGTAAAACCTGCATCAGCCGGAAAATTGTAAATCAAACCTTCATCTGGGCGACCTAAGAGCAAGTCTGGCGACTCTTGAATTTTATCAAAATGTACACTCTTTCCATCCGCGGTTTTTACTTCAAGCGAAGGGTAAGTTACTTTACGGTCTGGCGTATAAAACTCTACAGACTTAGCCATGGTATGGACCCAAGAATAGTCTAACCATTCATTCAATTCATTTTGCTGTAACTTGGCCGAGGCAATTGACGCCTTCCACTTACCATCCACTAAATCTAAATGTAGACGCGTAGATTCCCATTGTTCTAGATGACTAAAATCAAAACCAGATACTTTTTCGGTTGGTTTTAATGGCGTTTTATCCACAAACTCAATGACTTGTGTAGCTGCAGCTTCACCATAGGCATTAGCAACTAGGTAAATAGCATTTCTGTGCGCAACATACTGCTCGTCAGTCACTGGATTATGCGTACCAAATAAGAACTCTTCACTACTCTCTTTATTTCTAATAAGCTTCAATTTTACTGATGGATTATTGAGTCCAAATTTTTCTAAATCGGCTGCTTCAAATTTTTCTTTGATAATTTTATCTTTAGATTTTGCGGCAATAATCGATAAAATGCGTTGCAC
>CAIYLB010000218.1 GCA_903926935.1 uncultured Pseudomonadota bacterium | reverse complement strand
GCCTTGCCTTGCCCGAATCCAGCCATTTTTAGACAGCATAATGGTGACGGGCTCATCAACTACAAAAGCTTTCTGACCGCCCTGCACGCGTTCTACTGGTTCAATTAAGGTGCGTCTACCATCACCATATTTTTCAGCGTCTTGCTTAATTTCTTTAGCGGTAAGTTTACGTAATTTTGTCTCACTAGCTAAAATTGCTTCTAGTTTTCCAGCTTCCTCACGTAGTTCTTTTAGCTCACGCTCAATCTTAAAACCTTCTAATCGGGCTAATTGACGTAACCTGATTTCAAGAATGTCTTCAGCCTGAATTTCACTTAAATTAAATGCGGCAATTAAATCGGCTTTGGGATCATCTGAATTACGAATCACTTTGATGATTTCATCAATATGTAAGAAAGCAATCAAACGGCCATCTAAAATATGGATGCGGCGATTGATTTTGTCTAAATCAAATTGACTGCGTCTTTTAACCACGTTCAATCTGAATTCTATCCATTCTTTGAGGATTTTAACTAAACCTTTTTGCGCAGGCCGGCCATCTGTGCCTATCATCACCATATTCACCGGACAGGAAACTTCCATGCTGGTATGCACAAGCAAAAACGCCATCAACTCTTCACTAGGGATTTTACTGGTTTTAGGTTCAAGGATTAGGCGTACATCTTTTTTACCTTCGCTTTTCACTGAATCCAACATACTTAAGACTGATTGTTTAATCAACAACTGGTCTTGGTCTATGGCTTTTTTGTCTTTTTTTGGCTTGGGATTAGATATGGCCTCAATTTCAGCCATTACCGTTTCAACCGAAACACCATGCGGCAATTCGTTAATGATGATGCGCCACTGGCCACGCGCCATCGGTTCAAGCACCCATCTAGCGCGCAATCTTAGTGAGCCACGTCCTGTTTCATAAGTACTATGAATATCCGCCGTTTGTGAAATTAGCTGTCCACCACCAGGAAAATCTGGGCCCGGCACATGCACCATTAATTCTTCAGTCGTACAATGCGGATTATCCATCACATGTAAGACGGCATTAGCAATTTCGCGCATATTGTGCGGAATCATCTCCGTTGCCATACCTACGGCAATGCCGGAGGCGCCGTTTAATAACATCATCGGCAATCTAGCTGGCAACATGACAGGCTCTTGAAAAGCACCGTCATAATTACTTTGAAAATCTACCGTGCCACGATCAATTTCAGATAACAACAAGTCAGCAATAGGCGACAAACGCATTTCGGTATATCGCATTGCAGCCGCGCCATCACCATCACGCGAACCAAAATTGCCTTGACCGTCAATTAGCGGATAACGTAAGGTAAAGTCTTGCGCCAAACGTACCGCAGCCTCATACGCTGAACTGTCGCCATGTGGGTGATACATACCCAGAACGTTGCCGACCACACGCGCCGATTTAACTGGCTTAACGCCAGCCACTAAACCCATTTCTTTCATGGCAAATAAAATGCGGCGCTGCACAGGCTTTTGGCCATCTTCTACTGAGGGTAGCGCGCGACCTTTTACCACTGAAACAGCATAGGCTAAATAGGCTTCTTCCGCATATTCACCAATCGCAACCGCGCCATTTTCGTTATTTTCATCCAACATATTCAAATCATCCATGATTAAACATCCGCCTCAACATCGTTACCACGGCGTTCTATCCATTCTTTTCTGGCGGCTGACTCATTCTTAGCCATCAGCATATCAAACATTTTATGCGCGACTTTTGCTTCACCTTCAGGCATACGCACTTGCACTAATCTTCGCGTGTCTGGGCATAGCGTAGTCTCCCATAACTGATCAGGATTCATTTCACCAAGACCTTTAAAGCGCTGAATGCCGACTTTATCCTCAGCAACGCCTTCTCTCTTTAGCTTTTCCAGCGTCGATATTTTTTCCGCATCATCAGACACATAAATTTTTCTGGCAGGTTTGCTTTTACCTTGAGCAGGCACATCAATTCTGTAAAGTGGCGGCTGTGAGATGTAAACATGGCCGCGTTCGATTAATTTAGGTGCGTGACGCAAAAATAGCGTCAGCAGCAAGACTTGAATATGTGAACCATCGACGTCCGCATCAGACAATATGCACAGTTTACCGTAACGTAAACCAGAGAAATCAGGATTATCATTAATGGTGTGTGGCTCAATACCTAGCGCCACAAAAATATCATGCACTTCTGAATTACCAAAAATACGCCCCGCGTCAACTTCCCACGTGTTGAGTACCTTGCCGCGCAATGGCAGTAATGACTGAAATTCATTATTTCTGCCCATTTTTGCGCTACCACCTGCAGAATCACCTTCCACTAAAAACAGCTCAGCGGCCATGGTGCCTGCGGCCTCACAATCGGTGAGCTTAGATGGCATCATATTCACACCAGAAGATTTACGCTTTTCAATTTTTTGTGTCGATTTATTTCTAGCGGCAGCCGAGCGATTAACCAAATCCGAAATGCGCTTGGCGTGCTCTACATTTTGACTCAACCAAGTCTCCATGATGGGCTTGACTGATGAAGCGACCATTTTCATGGCATCGCGATTGGTCAGCTTTTCTTTTGTTTGCCCTTGAAATTGCGGATCTAACACTTTTGCCGCCAACACATAGCAAACGTTGTTCCAAACATCTTCAGAGGAAACTTTGACGCCACGTTGCATCATGCTGTGATGTTCCATGAACGATTTTACCGCTTCAAACACGCCATTACGCAGGCCTGCTTCATGCGTACCGCCAGACAGTGTCGGAATTAGATTGACGTAAGATTCGCCGCGCGCGCCTCCCGCACCAAACGACAGCGCCCAGATAGAACCTTCGCCTTTTGAAATACCTTCATTACTTTCGTTGTGATAAAACTCGCCAAATATGGTGGGAATTTGCGGCTCGTCATCAACGACTTCGCGCTCGCCTATCATTTCGTCTAAATACTGCGGCAGGCCACCCTCGTAAGTCCATGAACGTTCATCGAAGCCATCAGCACCTTCAACTGCCAAGGTAACGCTTACACCACGTAACAGCACTGCTTTAGATTTAATGAGATGTTCAAGCTGTGGAATCGACACTCTAGGCGCGTCAAAATATTTAGCGTCAGGCCAGCACTTTACCGTGGTGCCAGTGTCTTTTTTCAAACATTTACCAATTTCTTTTAACGGCTCTATACAATCACCATTAGCGAAAATTAGCCCATGTATTTTGCCATCACGCTTTACTTTAACTTCTAAGCGAGTCGATAGCGCATTAGTGACAGAAACGCCAACACCATGTAAGCCACCAGAAAAACGATAAGAACTATTCTCGTCTTCCTTATCAAATTTGCCGCCGGCATGTAGTTGCACAAAAACCAGCTCAACGGCAGGCTGTGTTTCGCCAGTGGGAATTTCTACAGGAATACCTCGGCCATTGTCAGAAACTTCAACTGAGCCATCTTTAAAAATGGTAACGGCAATATTGGTCGCGTGACCGCCCAGCGCTTCATCCGCGGCATTATCAATCACTTCTTGCACGATATGCGTAGGCGAATCTGTTCTGGTATACATGCCAGGCCTTGCGCGTACAGGCTCTAATCCACGTAGTACCCTTACGGAGTCTGCATCGTATTCTTTTTCTGCCATTTTTTACCTTACATTACATTTTCTAAAATGTATTTAACTCATACTAAACCGTAAAAAATACTATTATAAATTACTGTAAATTCAGATGAATTTATCTACACTTTACACTAGCAATACAGCGCAAATCCAGATTATTCAGCAGAAACTATTTCCATTTCAGTGTCATATTCTTCAACCATATCGATAATTTTATCGGCAAATGCGTCGTCGTAATCGTATGTCCACTCAGAATTTTCAGCATTCTCGCTGGTAATCACTGGTGTGAAGGTCATATCAAGAAATTTACCATCACCAGTATCAATGACGGTAAAGCCATCTTGGTGCTCAACTAATTCCCAATTATCAGGGACTTCCATGCCTAGTGTGATGGTGACTTGAAGTTTCTTCATTATATTTATCCTTAAATTAATCTGTTAATTAACGCTTGATGCGAAGTATAACTCATCGCGATGGGCGCACTGCAGGAGTAGTTAAATGCTACTGCAGATAAAGCCACTTTATTCTAATAGTTCGACATGATTCTAATCACTCAACATGAATTCATATTATGATGATGAATCTTAAAACTAAACGGATCCCATCAAAATGACACAAGAAAACGAAGTCGTAAATACTAACCCAAAATGCGGTTGTGGTCGCAGCCTGCATATGCCTTATTGCGATGGCAGCCATGGTCGCTCTGAAAAACAATATGCCGAATGGAAACTCCAAACAGCATTAGAAAATCAAAACGCTGAAACTGCTAAAAATAGCGATTAATTACTTCATGCAATGGCATCTATGCCAAATTTAAAGTTCAGCAAACTCGCCTCAAACTAAGCATGCCCATAAAAAATGCCCTTTGAAGTTAACTTCAAAGGGCATTCTCTAATAGGATAATTTCACTGATTAATTTCGTGAAAATATCGTAATCACTAAACTTTCTTAAAGACTAAACTGCCGTTTGTCCCACCGAAACCAAAGTTATTTTTCAATGCATATTCAATGTTCATATCGCGCGCGGTATTGGCACAAAAGTCCAAATCGCATTCAGGATCTTGATTGAATATATTAATGGTAGGTGGCGACACTTGGTTGTAAATAGAAAGTACCGTGAATACAGACTCTAAACCACCAGCACCGCCCAATAAATGGCCAGTCATAGATTTGGTAGAGTTCACGACTAATTTATAAGCGTGTTCGCCGAAAGCCGCTTTAATAGCATTGGTTTCGTTAGAGTCACCCAATGGCGTTGAAGTACCATGCGCGTTAATAAACTGCACTGCACTTGGATCTATGCCCGCATTATTCATGGCATTACGCATAGAACGGCGTGGACCATCCATATTTGGCGCTGTCATGTGATAAGCATCGGCACTCATACCGTAACCACTTAATTCAGCATAGATTTTTGCACCGCGTTTTTTGGCATGCTCGTATTCTTCCAACACCATGACACCAGCACCCTCGCCTATGACAAAACCATCACGGTCTTTATCCCAAGGACGGCTTGCAGTTGCAGGATCATCATTACGCGTTGATAAGGCACGTGAAGCGGCAAAACCACCCACACTTAATCGCGTAATAGCCGCTTCTGAACCACCGGCAATCATCATGTCTGCATCACCGTATTCAATCATTCGTGAAGCATCACCAATCGAATGCGTACCGGTTGTACAAGCCGTAACAATCGCAACGTTAGGGCCTTTAAAGCCGAACATGATCGATAAATTACCAGAACTCATGTTGATAATGGTGCCGGGAATAAAGAATGGTGAAATTTTGCGTGGGCCTGAAGCCTGATACAAAATATCAGTATCTTCAATAAATTGCATGCCACCAATACCAGAGCCAATTGAAACACCAATACGCTCAGCATTTTCTTCTGTGACCACAATGCCAGAATCTTTAACCGCTTCAATAGCTGCTACTAAGCCGTATTGAATAAACGTATCCATCCGACGTGCATCTT
>CAIYLB010000217.1 GCA_903926935.1 uncultured Pseudomonadota bacterium | reverse complement strand
CGACCTTTGGTCGGTGTCTCAAAGCCAGCCAACATACGTAGCAAGGTCGATTTTCCACAACCAGAACCACCGAGCAACGCAAAAATCTCGCCAGTTGCAACCGTAAGCGAAACATTATCAACCGCTTTGACTGCACCATCAAAAATCTTGGTGACGCCTTCAACGCGCAATAAATCTTCGCGTACGATATTCGCTTTGGGTGCTGTTGCCATAATTAACCTTACTTCAAATAAACGTTTTTTTGATATTTGTAACGAGATGCTTTATTTCAAAAAATTGACAGCTCTTTCACACAAACCTTACAAGCTAGTTTAGGCGAAACGCTGTCTATTTTTGCTGCTTACATAATTACAAGCCAGTTTTAAAACGTGTATATAAGCGCGTTGTAACACGGCGGATATTGCTATCGACGGCTTCTGGCGCTATCAATTTTGCAATATCAGCATCTGATAAGAAAATTGATTTATTATTTTTAATCTCAGCATCCACAAATGGTGTTGCCGCTTTATTTGGATTGGCATAAGTAACCGTGTTACTAATGGCGGCTACCACTTGAGGTTTTAGGATGTAATTGATAAATTTATGCGCATTGCCTGGATGAGGCGCATCAGCAGGAATGGCCATTGCATCCATAAACGTAATGCCGCCAGTTTTAGGCACTAATGCCACAATATTTTGTGCCGACTTATTCTCAATAGAACGCTTACGCGCCATGTTGAAATCACCAGCCCAACCAAATGCCACACAAACATTACCACTAGCTAAGTCATCAATTTGTCCGCCTGAGTTAAACTTCTTAATATCGGGACGTACTTTTTTCAACATTTCAAAAGCGACTTTATAATCCTCTGCGTTGCTGCTATAAGCTGGCTTGCCAATATAATGCAAAGCCGCTGAGAACACGTCGGTTGGCGTATCTAAATAAGTGATTCCGCAAGATTTTAGTTTATTGGTGTATTTAGGATTAAATACTAGCTCCCATGCATTATCTGGCATAGGCGTAGTACCAAGCGCTTTTTTAACTTTATCGACGTTAATGCCAACCGTGTTATAGCTCCACATCCAATCGACCAAGTAAGCATTACCTGGATCAACTTTAGCCATTTGCGTTAAAATTCCGGGGTCTAAATTACCCCAATTAGTCAGCTGCTTTCTATCTAATTTTTGGAATAAGCCACCATCTATTTGCAGTTTTGCCCAATTTGAAGATGGCACAACAATATCGTAACCAGTTTTTCTGGCCACTAGTTTGGCATGTAAAATTTCGTTAGAATCGAATACGTCATAACGCACTTTAATGCCGGTCTCTTTCTCAAAATTGGCAATCGTATCTGGTGCAATGTAATCTGACCAATTATAGATATTTAACACTTTTTCTTCTGTAGCGGCATAACTTGTAGCGACACTTGCGACACCAATGGTGAAGCCGACTAATACACTGACAAGCCGTTTATTAAACATTAAATTCATTAATATTCTCCCCAAATAAAATCTAAATCAAATTAAAAATTAAGCGCTAAACATAACAAAAGAACAGTAGCAAATTAATGCCATTATGTAAAAATTTATTTATCATCCCATTCAGTTTACAGCCACTAATACTGTCATTAATTACTTAGAAATCCGCCAGTTTTCAGCTCTTCAAGCGTAGCGTCTAAGCATTTACGAATCAGCACCATCATGTCGTCTATTTGCGCTTTAGTAATCACTAAAGGCGGTGCAATAATCATTCTGTCGCCTACGGCACGCATAATTAAACCATTCGCAAAACAATGGTTACGGCAACGCATGCCAGCACCTACAGATTCATCAAAGCCAATATGCTGTTGTGGATCTTTCATTAGCGCAAAACCCGCTACCAAACCACAAGTTTCCGCACCACCCACTAATGGATGGTCAGCTAATTCAGCAAACTTTTGTGCGAGATAGGGCCCGGTTTCGTTGCGTACACGGTCGACCAAACCTTCTTTTTCAAGGATATCAATATTAGCTAAAGCAACGGCGCAGGCCACGGGATGACCAGAATAAGTATAGCCGTGATTAAATTCGCCGCCCTGCTCTATCAACACTTTGGCTACACGTTTGCCTATCACCACGCCACCGAGCGGAATGTAGCCGGAAGTCACACCTTTAGCGAAAGTCATTAAGTCAGGTTTAGCACCCATGAGTTCAGAGCCAAACCAATAACCTAATCGACCAAAACCACAAATAACCTCATCGCAAATCAATAAAATACCGTATTTATCACAGATGCGCTGAATTTCTGGCCAGTAAGTTCTAGGCGGAATAATTACACCGCCGGCGCCCTGTACTGGCTCACCAATAAACGCCGCAACTTTGTCCGCGCCGACTTCAAGAATTTTAGCTTCTAGCCATCCTGCGGCCTCAATACCGAACGCGTCTTTATTTTTATCATGTGCTAAGCCGTAAAAATAAGGCTGCTCAATATGGACAATATCCGGAATCGGCAAGCCGCCTTGCTCATGCATGTAACTCATGCCGCCTAAAGAAGCACCGGCCATGGTTGAGCCGTGATAAGCATTTTTACGGCTAATAATGATTTTACGTTCAGGATGCCCTAACGTTGCCCAATAATGCCGCACCATACGGATATTGGTATCGTTAGATTCTGATCCTGAGCTACTAAAAAATACGTGCGAGAAATTATCACCCGCCAACTTAACAATGCGCTCAGCGAGTTTGACGGCAGGTACGTTAGTGGTTGAAAAAAAGCTATTGTAATACGGCAAAACTTGCATCTGTTTGGCGGCAGCATCTACCAATTCTTGGCGGCCATAGCCCACATTCACACACCACAAACCAGACATGGCATCTAGGATTTTTTCACCTTTAGAGTCCCAGATATAAATGCCGTCCGCTTTTTCAATGATGCGCGAGCCTTTGGCCGCCAAGGCTTGGTGATCAGTAAACGGATGAAAGTAATGCGCTGAATCTACTGCTTGAATTTTACTGGTATTGCCGTTCATAATATTCTCAGTTCACTGTGCTTAATAGATGATGGGTTGAAATCTAAATTTTCTAAACATGCATCAACAAATGTTCACGTTCCCACGGACTAATCACACGCATAAATTCATCGTGCTCAGTTTCTTTTACCGCAAGGTATACATTAACGAAATTTTCACCCAATACTTTATGCAAAGCTTTGGCATGCTCTAATTCTCGAAGTGCTTCAGAAAGCCCGCGCGGTAACTGATAATCAGAGGCGTAGGCGCTGCCGGTGGTGACTGCGGTTGGTTGTAATTTTTCTACGATACCTAAATAACCACAAGCTAGCGTCACCGCCATGGCCAAATAAGGATTTGCATCAGCCCCAACCACCCGATTTTCAATCCTACGGCCAGAAGGCTCAGAGATAGGCACGCGAATGCCAACAGTACGATTATCGTAACCCCACTCAATGTTAATCGGCGCGGCGCCATCACGCACAATACGGCGATAGGAGTTAACATAAGGCGCCAAAATAGACATGGCTGCTGGTAGATATTTTTGTAAACCGGCAATGTAGTTAAAAAATAGCGGCGAAGCAGAACCATCTGGCAGGCTGAATATATTTTGACCGGTTTTACTATCAATCACACTTTGGTGAATATGCATAGCAGAGCCAGGCTCGTTTTGCATGGGCTTGGCCATAAAAGTGGCATACATATCGTGACGCATGGCCGCTTCACGCAAGACTCGTTTAAAGAAAAAAGACTTATCTGCCAGAATCATCGGCTCGTCGTGCAAAAAATTGATTTCCATTTGGCCCGCGCCAAATTCATGAATCAGCGTATCAAGCTCTAAGCCCATCACTTCGCAGTAGTCGTAAATATCTTCAAACAGCGGATCAAACTCATTCACCGCATCTATGCTATATAACTGGCGACTGGTTTCTCTGCGACCACTGCGACCAATCGGTGGCGTGAGTGGCAAATCCGGATCAATATTTCTAGCCAATAAATAAAATTCTAATTCAGGCGCGACAATCGGCGTCCAACCTAAATCTTTAAATAAACCCGTAACGCGGCGCAACACATTACGTGGTGCAAAATCAATCGGCTTGCCATCATGTCCAACACAATCCATAATCACTTGCGCGGTCGGGTCCGCTGCCCATGGCACTAATCTTAACGTGGTTGGGTCTGGCAGCAACACCATGTCTTTATCGGTAAAACCCATTACGCTGTCATAGCCAGCATGGCCTCGAGGAGATTCGCCGGTTACCGTTACCCCAAGCACAGCCTCTGGCAGACGCATGGCGCGATCTGTTGAAAACTTTTCACGCGGCAATATTTTCCCGCGTGCAACACCGGTTAAATCTGGCACTAAACATTCAATTTCAGTGACGTTATTATCAGTTAACCAGCGATCCATATCAGCTAACTTAAAATCTCTTGGGCTAATCATTGTTATTCTCCAGCGTACTTTTTAAGATCTAAAGTTTATTAATTACCTTGCAGTTCTTATCAGTTGAGTACGTCTATTCGGGCCCAGCCAGTATTTGCATGCTAAGTTGACGCGATTTGGCTCTTTCGCGGCAAGCATCGCCAAAGGCTTGAAAAATAGCTAGCGAGGTAGGAGATTCTATTACCTTCCACTCGGGGTGCCATTGCACACCTAGTGCAAACGCAGCGGCACCTTCAACACTTACAGACTCAATTAAGCCATCTGGCGCATGCGCTTCCGCGACTAAACCTAGACCTAAGCGGTCCAAACCTTGGCCATGTAAAGAGTTCACCAGCATTTCAGTGTTACCAACTATGTTTGCTAACTTACCATTAGCCACTAATTTGATCATATGCGCTGGAGCGTATTGTATGTCTAGAGGCAAATCTTTAGCCTCACGATGATCATTTAAGCCAGACGCCTCGTGAACCGCTTGGTGCAAGCTACCGCCAAAGGCTACATTCATTTCTTGAAAGCCACGGCAAATTGCCAGCAGTGGCACTTTTGCAGCAATAGCCGCACGAATTAAAACCAAGGTCAGAGCATCTCGTGCGGGGTCTAACGGCAATGATGGATCATGTATTTCTTGTCCAAAATGTGAAGGGTGCACATTAGAAACTGCGCCAGTTAGCAAAATTCCATCCGCAATAGTCAGTAGTGCTTCAATATCCAGTTGATCAGCAATCGCCGGTACAACCAAGGGTAAGCCGCCAGCGGCTTGAGCTACCGCCACAATATATTTTTGTCCAACCATGTGAACAGGATGCTCGCCTAGATGTTTAACATCGGCTGGGATTAATACTACTGGTTTTATTTTTATTACTTTCATCACAAAATATCAGCCATCTCTATTAGAAAAATACTTTTATATGCATTGTGTTGTGATTCTGACTAATGCGTATTAGTGAGTTTTATTGATTAATGACTACTGCATTTGTTAGCTTATGTTTGTTTATCTGTTTTAAGTATATTATTCCTAAAATTGGTAAAGCTACAAGTACCATTTTAATTATATGAATAGAACCACTTGATATAAAGCGGCAAAGTGATACTAATTTTTTAGTATGTGAGGAATATAGCAACGATGAAACAACTGGTAATTTCTGAATGGCTATTAACCGAACTTGCTAAGGATAACTTTCCGCTAAACATGCCTAATCACAGACGTGTTTATGAGGCGATTCGCCGTGCCATTACCCAGCAAATAATGCCTGCTGGCGCACGTCTACCTTCTACACGAAGTTTAGCGCAAGACTTATCCGTATCACGTAACACCATACTGGCAGCTTTTGAACAATTGTTAGATGAAGGCTACGTTGCAGCCAAAAGCGGTAGTGGCACTTACGTGAGCTATGAGCAGCCAGATGAATTTACAAAAAAAAGTGCGCTAGCGAACGCACCATTAAGCAAGCTTGAAGATTTAGCTAAAACACCACTCAACAATAATTATTCAGCACTTTCTAAACGAGGCATAGCTGCCTGCATTTCAACTAGCTCAAAAAATCATCCAAATAAAAAAAGCCACGAAATCCAACCATTCACCCCTGGTGAAGACGACTATTCTGGCTTTCCTTATACGCTTTGGCGGCGTTTACTTAATCGCCAATGGCGTACTCCGAACACTAACATCCCTCAGCCCAGCATGCTCGACTCCAGCCATGAAGGCGGTTATTTACCTTTACGCAAAGCCATTGCTGATTATCTACGAGTATCACGTGCGGTTAATTTGACCTTCGAACAAGTCCTTATCACCTCTGGCACACAACAATCGATTGATTTGTGTGCTCGTTTACTAACAGACCATGGTGACCAAGTATGGGTAGAAAATCCGGGTTATTGGGCGGCACGACGCGTGCTAGAAGTAAACGGCCTGCAACTGCATCCGGTTAATGTGGATAAGGAAGGCATGGCGCCAAGCACACAAGATTTCAGAGTGGTGCCACGCATGATTTACACCACACCTTCGCACCAATATCCCAAAGGTATGGTAATGAGTTACGGTCGCCGGCGCTTATTACTAGATTACGCACAAAATGTAGGTGCATGGATTATTGAAGATGATTACGACAGCGAATTTAGGTTTGAAGGCCGCCCAATTTCATCGTTACAAGGCATGGATCAAAACGGCAGAGTTCTTTATTTAGGAACTTTTTCAAAAGTGATTTACCCTGGCATTAGGCTGGGTTATTTAGTAGTGCCAGAAAAGTTGGTAGAATGCTTTAAAAGTGGCTTATATGAATTACAGCGGCCAGGCCAAATGCTTATTCAGGCAGCTTTGGCAGACTTTATTGAAGAGGGTCATTTCTCAAGTAACATCAGACGATTACGCCTAATTTATGGCGAACGTCGCCGTTTATTGCAAGCTGCATTGGCGCCCATCACTAACGTAGGTGCACGTTTATCTACGCTAGATTCTGGCCTGCATCTAGTGGTTGAATTTGATCAATGCTGTGATGATCTAGGTATCGCCGAATTGGCCACTGAACAAGGCATTAGAGTCTACCCTTTGTCAAATTACGGCATGGGTGAAAATCGCGAAAAAGGGCTAATCATTGGTTATGCTTACGCATCTACTGAGCGCATTACGCATTATGGAAATTTACTGGCTGAGCTGATTCAGTCTGAGCTAAAATGACGCTTAACGAATTTTTTCACGCTAAGATTCGGGCGATAAAAATTATGTAATATTTAAATTTCCACCAAACATTTATCAACATTAGTCTCAATAAAAAAGGTATTCCATATGCACATAATCCAAACTCCTAATGCGCCTGCTGCCATAGGCCCATATTCACAAGCGATTGTTGTTGGCGATTTACTATTCACTTCTGGCCAAATCCCACTACGTGCAGATGGCTCGCTGAACGATGGCGATATTGTTGTGCAAACAACGCAAGTGTTAGCTAACCTAAAAGCAGTCATAGAAGCGGCTGGGGCAGATTTATCTAAAGTAGTTAAAACCACGGTATTTTTGAAAAATTTGGATGATTTTGTGGCAATGAACGGCATTTATGGCGAAGTTTTTGCAGGCCACGCACCAGCACGCTCTACCGTACAAGTTGCTAAACTACCACGTGATGTATTAGTGGAAATCGAGGCAATCGTCTCTCTAGCATAATAGTCTTTCTATACTTAATGCCGATGTACTCTAACATCAATTAAGCGATCTGAACTAGCTATTCAAACATGTCAGTTAGCAGAAAAAATCCCAGAAAAGATTCATACCATGTAAGCGCTTGATCATAGATCTTGCCAACTTTACGTAAATTATTAGGCCTTAATTTAACGGCTATGGCTAATAATTTACGCAAAGGCATCATACGGTTAAAATTATTTAGTTAGCTTGGCGGATTTACTTGGACTAACATGCCAAATATCATTGGCGTACTCACCGATAGCTCGATCACTTGAAAATTTAGCCATATTGGCCACATTCAAAATGGCTAAACGCGTCCATTCGTCCTGATTTTTGTAAACGCTAGCGACCCTATCCTGCGTTTCGATATAACTAGCATAATCAGCAAGTAATAAATATTGGTCACCATGATAAAGTAGGTTATCAACAATCGGTTGATAGCGATTTGGCTCATCCACCGAGAAAAATCCACTGGAAATCATATCCAGCACTATTTTTAAGGTCTCGTTATTATCGTAATAATCACGAGGATTGTAGCCATTAGCTTTTACTTCAGCCACTTGTGGCGTCGTTAAACCAAATATGAATATATTTTCATCGCCCACTTCTTCTTTAATCTCAACGTTAGCACCATCTAAAGTACCGATAGTTAGCGCACCGTTAAGCGCCATTTTCATATTGCCGGTGCCGCTTGCCTCGGTACCTGCCGTTGAAATCTGTTCAGATAAATCACTGCCAGGGAACAAAATTTCCGCCGCTGAAACCTCGTAGTTGGGGTAATACACTACTTTCAATTGATCACCAACCGCAGGGTCGTTATTCACGATTTCCGCGACATCGTTAATTAAACGGATAATCTGTTTCGCCATCCAATAACCGGGCGCAGCCTTACCGCCAAAGATTACTGTACGTGGCGTAACGCCTTGTTCGCCGTGGCGAATGCGGTTATATAAAGTAATGACATGCAATACGTTAAGTAACTGACGCTTATATTCGTGAATACGCTTAATTTGCACGTCAAACAAGCTATTAGTATTGAGCTTAATGCCAGTTAGGTGTTCGATTTTTTCGGCTAATCTTATTTTGTTACCCAATTTCACTGCGGCAAAAGCTTTTCTAAAATCAGCGTCATCAGCCAATGGTGTAATTCTCTTAATTTGTGTAAGATCTTTTTTAAAGCCTGACCCTATGGCTTTTTCTAACAAAATAGTCAGCGCTGGATTGGCCTGATTCAACCAGCGACGCGGAGTAATACCATTAGTTACGTTGGTTAATTTACCAGGATAGATGCGATTAAAGTCAGCAAATAATGTTTGCTTCAATAACTCACTATGCAATGCCGCAACACCATTAACAGTATGACTTCCAACAACTGCCAAATGCGCCATACGCACGCGACGACCATGCGTCTCATCAATAATAGAAGCGCGGGTTAATAAATCAGTTTCACCGGGAAACTGATGATGCACCATATTTAAGAACTCTTTATTAATTTGATAAATAATTTCCAAATGGCGTGGCAACAAGTTCTCAAATAACGCAACAGACCAAGTTTCTAGAGCTTCTGGCATTAATGTATGATTGGTATAAGCAAATATCTTGACGACTAAAGCCCAAGCATTTGCCCACGGCAATTGATGATTATCAACTAATTGATACATCATTTCAGCCACACCTATTGAAGGATGGGTATCATTCAGTTGAATAGCAATTTTGTCTGGCAAAATATCCCAGTCTGATTGTTTAGTGATGGTATGTGAACTTAGAAAGCGGCGCAATATATCTTGAATAGAGGCGGAAACAAAAAAGTATTGCTGCTTTAAGCGTAATTCTTTACCCAGCACAGACGTATCATTTGGGTATAGCACTTTGGAAATATTCTCAGTTTCATTGCGTTCTTCTACAGCTCGCTCATAATTACCATCATTAAAGTGACGTAAATCAAACTCGCGTGCAGCTTTGGCCGACCATAAACGCAATGTATTCACCGTTTCCGTGCCATAACCAGGCACAGGCACATCGTAAGCCATCGCCACCACATGTTCAGCGTCTACCCAGTGCTGAAACTCTCCATCCTCTGTTGGAAATTTCACTACATGTCCATGAAATTTAATATTGTAGGTAGACTCTGGGCGTTGAAATTCCCAAATATTGCCGTAGCGTAACCAATTATCAGGGTTTTCAACTTGCTGACCATTTTCTATCGTCTGCTTGAACATGCCGTATTCATATCGGATGCCGTAACCTGCTGCAGGAATATCCATCGTAGCCATTGAATCTAAAAAACATGCCGCAAGGCGACCCAAGCCGCCGTTGCCCAAAGCAGCATCATTTTCCATTTCAACCACATTTTCTAAATCTCGACCTAATGAAGCCAATCCATCTTTTAATTCATCTTTAATGCCCAAATTTAGTGCAGCATTACTCAACATGCGCCCTATTAGAAACTCGAGTGATAAATAGTAAACACGTTTCGGGTCATCGCGATAATAGGCATCTGCGGTTGCAATCCATCGCTCCACCACATGGTCGCGTACTGTGTGACTTGCTGTATGGTACCAATCTCGGGGAGTTGCGCTCTCACTGGTTTTAAAGCTAGAAAACATCAAATGATTACTAAGTGACTGATTAATTGAGCCTAAATTTTTAGCTTTCCCCGCACTCGACTTAGTCGTTGACTTAGGTTGTTCTATTTTTACGCCAGCAACTTTAGCTTTTTCAACTTTATTAGCTGCGGTTGAGGTGGCAGCGCTTTTTTTTACAGGAATTTTCATAATCATCTTTTTTGCATACTCTAATTAGTTATCACTGTAGATATTCTAGCAAAAATTATACCTAGTTACGAATGATGGATTTATGGCACAACATAAGTTAGATTAGACTGTTGAAATATTGACTACGCTGTGGGGGAAATATGAACTTTGATCATCCAGTAGCAAAGTTTTGTAACTCCTATAAGAAAGGTTAACTGATGATCTTTCTTGAACTTTAAAGCTTTTGAAATACACGACAACTTGAAATTGTTAATCGTTATAGGCACCCTAAATTCACAACCTACTAAGCTAGATGATTAATCTTAATGCGTTTAAAAACTCCGCTGGCATGGATAAACAAAATACGGGTAATAAATCTAACATAAGATCAATCTTCAATTAATATTTTGATATTACTAAATTTCAAATGCTAGTAAATCTTAAATTAGGTGCATCTGGAGGATTGATTAACTAAATTTTAGATCTGAATCTCTATCAATTAATTAATAAAAATTAGCGATTAGCTGACCGCCAGAAAATAGCCCAATTACCGCGCCAACCCCAGCAAACCTCCCTGCGCCGAGTGCCATGCTTCCCACTACGCCATACAAAGTAAACTTGACTATGTTGCTGCCTAAGACCTTTTCCACGATACTCATGATGGCGATGGTCTAGTTGACTTAGGCAATCGTTATCTGAAAAATAATCATTTTTCTTTATTGTAAGTTCTGAAATATCAAATCTATTTTTATCAAGCTTTCCCATCTAAATATATCTCCAAAAAAATTATCTAGGTAAATCAGGTGGTACTAGTGGCTTAGCTCCATAAGGCGGTGGAGGTGGAGGTGGGTAGCCTACCGGGCTGGATTGATTAGGATTGGATTGATTAGGACTATAAGTTGGTTGTTGCTCAATATGGCCAGATACCGGTACACGATGCCCGTTAGCATACATACACTGAGTGTAAGCATTATCATAACGATGCTGTGTGCTATATGAAGATGCATTGGCTGAGTTAGCACCCACCACACTACCCACAAACAAACCAGTTGCTGCACCAGCCCCTACGCCCCGCCCTCTACCCGTTGCAGCGCCAACCAAAGCGCCCAATACGGTGCCAACCACCGCACTTTGAACAAAGCTGTTGTTCGACGCTTGATTTGCCGTGATGCCACCTGTCTGATCTTGCGCGTAGCCACGGCATGAAGCATCATCCATTCTGAATTGGTCGAAATCTTTGCCTGTTCCAGGTAAAGCCATGTTGCTTGGGCCGTTTGGCACTGAAACGCATGACGCTACTAAAGCGGTTACCGTAAGCACTGAAATTACTTTGATATTTACACGCATTATTTAATCCTTTTCTTACTGTGAGGGAGGTGTTGGCACCACTTTCTGCCATCCACTTGGACATTCCTTAACATATGGGTAGTAGCCATCGGGATTATCACAGTGATACCAATAGTAATTATTTGAAGTGTTCGGCGCTTGCTGAGGTGAAGTGGAAGGCGGCATTGCACCCTGCTCCACATAAACTGGCGGCTGTGCTGGTGTAATAACAACTGGCGGATAATAGTCATAAGGGTATGCGTAAGGATATGGGTAATATGAATATGGATAAGGTACTCCAAAATAAAGCCCCATTCCAAAATGACCGCCATGACCTCCATAGCTGCCATGACCACCATAGCCACCATGCCCACCAGAGCCGCCATGACCTCGATCGGCCAATGCTGACCCACTAATCGTAACGCCCGCAAGCATCATAAGACCACAGAATAATTTCATACTTTTCATGATTAACTCCTGTTAAATAGTAGCGTTTATATACAACAACTCTATTTAACAGCAATGAAGTATCAGAAGTTTTTCAAATTTTGAGATGTTTGTAACGGTTTGTATCTATTTATTTCTGATTCTTTTTAAGTGACTTACCAGCTTAATTTAAGCTGTACTTATTAAGATTTAATAAAAGACAAATCCACTTTCTTAAGTACTTAAAATAACTATTCAGATATAGATAACCTAGATAAGGCAAACTACCAAACTGTGTAAACCATCACGAAGCCAGCTATTGTCATTCCAGTCATTGCTAATAGAAAAAGAACATCGATTAACTTAACCAGTTTTTCCACCCATACCGGCTTGTTGATACGTAAAGCGGTAAAAATAAGATACATACAAATCAGAAATACAAGCGCGCAGATAGCAAAGATATCATCAACGATAGTAACCGACGCAACTTCCTTTTTAAAAGCGTTCATCAAAGCAACAACTGTGATACACAAGCCTGACAAGGTTGCAGAAACAGAAAGTAGATGAAGCAATTCCTCTCGTACCCACGAAGTAGTATTTTTTTTCATCATAGTTAAGCTAGATTAAATCTTATCTGGTTAAACATTCAGCTTCATGCTGTGGGTAGCTCTAACGTTGCCATTAGCCCCAATTCAGGAGTACCGATATTGCTTAGTGTGATTGATCCCCTGTGCTTTTCAGCAATGATACGCGCAATCGTCAAACCTAAGCCAGTACCACCTGAAGTTCTTGATCTTGAGTTCTCGATACGTTTAAATGGCTGGAATACAGATTCTAACTGGTCATCAGGTATCCCCATGCCTCCATCCATTATCGAAATAATGACTTTAGAATTTTCTTGACGCACGATGACCTGAGCAAAGCCACCATATTTAATCGCGTTATCTAGTAAATTGGTAATGCAACGCCGAAGTATATGTGGACAGGCTAAAATCGGTTTTCCAATTTTTCCGCTACACGTGACTTCAGAGCCTGCATCTGTCGCATCGTTACAGATTGCTTCAATAAGTGAATCCACATCTACCAAATCAAAAGGCTCTTCAATATTAGTACTTCTAGCAAACTCTAGCCCTTCTTTTACCATAGCAAGCGTGGCAGTCATGTCTGCAACTAACTTTTCACGTAAGTCTTCGTCCGTCACTTTTTCTAAGCGAAGCCTTAGACGCGTTAGTGGTGTTTGCAAATCATGTGCTATTGCCGCAAGCATATAAGTACGCTCCTGCAAATGGCTTCGGATACTGGTCTGCATACTATTAAAAGCGACTGATGCCTCTCTTACCTCGGTGGAACCTTGATGCTCAGACAACGCTGGATGTTCTATATTTCGCCCTAAATTCTGAGCAGCTTGCGCAAGTCTACGTAATGGTTTTGTTGCCATGTGAGCAACAAACAGTGCTACTAATAAAATTCCTGACAAGAACAAGATGCTATCCCTCACAAAATTCCCTTGAAAAGGGATGGAAGGTCGATCTCTATGTGAAATATCAAGTCTCAAGGGCGTGCCGTCCTTGAGCGTGGTAAATATTTTTTGACAATGTCGTATTTGATTCGCTGGCAGTTCATGATCAAACTTTCTCGCTGGGCAGTCTTTGCTCTCGCTATCAACGACAGTAATAGATCTAGTCTCACCCAGCGTCTGTCTCAGTACTGTAGAAAATTCATTATCGGGAAATTTACCAATCAATGCAGTTGAGTTAGTGAGGTCGACCTTAATTCCATACTTTTCAGCAACGTTGGCCAAAGCACCACGCGAAGCCTTGGGAACGGCATCTAGCATCAAGATTATTTGTTCAACACGTTCTGCCGTCCGAGCAATACGCATATTCGCTTCCAAATTTCTACGCTCGTAAGTGGCCAACGCCATTACCAAGCCCACAGAAACAATGGTTCCGACGACCAGAATTAAAAAAATCCTTGCAGTCATTGATCCAACAAAGGCCTTAATCATCGATTTTCCAACTTAACAGATGTCGCTAAAATGTAGCCTTCGTTTCGTACAGTTTTGATAATCACTGGAAATTTTTGATCTTCTTCAATTTTCTGCCTAAGGCGACTTACTTGTAAATCAATAGATCGATCAAATGCGCTAGCATCTCTGCCATGCATCATATCCATGATTTGATCTCTACTCAAAATTCTATTAGGTCTATCAAGAAACATTTTCAATAATCTAAACTCTGCGCCAGATAAGGAAATGACCACTCCCTCAGGATTGAGTAAGTGGCGCGCGGTCAAATCTAATATCCAGCCTGAAAAATGAATTCTGACAGACTCGAATGCGTTACCCTCACTAATGCCTGATTGGTGAGTGCGCCTTAACACACTGCGAATCCTAGACAACAACTCTAGAGGCTCAAAGGGCTTGCAGACATAGTCATCCGCCCCCGTTTCTAAACCCATAACCCTATCTATTGGGTCGGTCTTGGCTGTCAACATAATGACAGGAATATTGGAGTTTGTTCTTAATTGGCGGCACAGCGAGAGACCATCTTCTCCAGGAAGGTTAAGGTCTAGCACCACAAGATCTATAGGCTGAGATTTAAGAAGCTTCTTCATCACTTCGCCATCTGAAGCCTGAAATGCCACTAATCGATTGCGCTCAAGGAACTCAGAAAGCAATGACCGAATATCATCGTCGTCATCAACGATAAGAATGTTGATCGGTTGTTCATTTGCCATCAATTTTCTCATTTAGGTGTTATTTATATAATTAAAAAAACGTACTCTTGAAAGTAACAGAAGTCAGTTTAAATTTTCCTAGAAACTCTCTAAGTATGAAATGTAGCTATCAAAGATAGCTTGTTGTTATTCAGCCAGTATACGTTAGGAAGTCTGAACAGATTGTGCATGAAATTCATATTTCGATGTACCAGCTGTGGTTAGCCAGAGCGGCATCTATACTCCACATTCTAGCGGAAATATCCGAAATAATAGCTTGGTTTAAATTTAGATCATCTTGATTATCTATATTCTGATTAACAGTGTTTGTCATTAAGCATTCAACTAAAGCTCAACCATGAAAAAATAAATTTCTTATCATCATTTAATCAAAGAAATGTATCGGCCATTTGTCAAATCTAGATATAGTTTGTAACGCTATGTATCATCACTTTTCTAGTTTCGAGAAATGAATTAAGTTAAATCAGGTTACAAACGTAATTGATTATTGATTATTGATTATTGATAGTTTTTTTGAAAAGGTATTCACATAATCTAAAAATTAAATTTTTAGTGTCGGTTAACGTGGCTCTTAACATACATCAAGGCTAAGTTAGGGCATGTCAGGTTCACGTCAGCTCAAAACAATAAAATATAAGACTAAAAGTCATTCACCTATTACTTACCAAAATGTTGGTATGTCATTCGTATTTTGTTAGGACTTACGGCAACTCTTTTGGTGGAAACGATGGCTGATCTTGGTTGCAGAATGAAGCCAAAATCTAAAGCAAAAAAGAGTAAGTTTGACTGAGTGCGAGCAATTGTTTATACTTTTTTTGTAAGTAATTCTATGGCTAAATTAAATGAAAATTATCTGGACAGCGACACATGCGCACCACTAATTATTTTAGGAGGCTAAGGTGATTACTATCCTGCGGAAACTAAAAAATTATTACGTCTCAATAGGCATAATGATGAAGCCCTCCAACAATGCTAAAACACAGACATCCGCACTTACATTAGCCGCTTTAGGTGTCGTATTCGGTGATATTGGCACAAGTCCGCTATACACACTACAAACAATTTTTTCTGCAGATAGTCAGTTCGGCCCACTTACACAAGCTAATATATTTGGCATATTATCGCTTATATTCTGGACGCTGATTATGGTGACATCAGTTAAATATATTGCCTTTATTATGCAGGCAAGTAACCACGGTGAGGGCGGCATTATGGCCTTGCTGGCATTAACAAAAAATGCTGTTGCCAGTGATAAGAAACAGCGTTTGATAGCACTTGTTGGCGTGCTAGGCGCGTGTATGTTTTTTTCAGATGGCATGATTACGCCGGCTATTTCAGTACTCTCAGCGGTAGAGGGATTGGAACTAGCTGCACCATCTCTTGCTCCATTAGTTGTGCCAATTTCATTGGCGGTATTATTGGCATTATTTCTGACGCAAAATAAAGGCACTCATCTAGTAGGTGTGTTTTTTGGGCCAATAATGGTGATATGGTTTGCTGTATTAGGCGTTCTAGGCATCCATGGAATCATTCAAAATTCAGCTATTTTGGGAGCGCTTAATCCAATGTATGCCATTCAATTTTTCACAATTTCACCTTGGCTGGCTTTTTTAGCTCTAGGTGGAGTGGTGCTCTGTGTTACGGGGGCCGAAGCACTATATGCTGATATGGGGCACTTTGGCGGCTTTCCTATTAGGTTAGCTTGGTATGGACTGGTTTTACCAAGCTTAATCCTGAACTACTTTGGTCAGGGTGCCTTAATCTTAAATAATTCGGCGTCCGCTAAAAATCCTTTTTATCTGCTGGCGCCACAGTGGATGCTTTACCCACTTATTTTATTAGCCACCATAGCCACTGTCATTGCTTCACAGGCCGTAATTACCGGCGCTTTCTCACTATCACGCCAAGCCTTGCAGTTAGGTTATTTGCCACGTATGCATGTTGAACATACTTCAGTAAACCAAGAAGGGCAAATCTACATGCCCCGCATCAATTGGACATTGATGATTGCGGTAATGGCGTTGGTTTTAAGCTTTGGTTCATCGGCAAAGTTAGGTGCCGCTTATGGCATTGCGGTCACCGGCAATATGGTCGCGACCTCCGTGCTTGCAGGCGTGGTGTTTCATTACATTTGGGGCTGGAGTAAGTTACGTGCCGGACTATTAGTGGCAATATTTTTGACTATAGACGGTGCATTTTTGACCGCTAATTTGCTAAAAATTCCTGATGGTGGCTGGGTCCCAATGATCATCAGCTTGATATTATTCACATTAATGATCACTTGGAAATCAGGTAGAAGTCTTCTGCTTGAGCGCCTCAAAAGTAACTCGATGGCACTCATTCCTTTTATCGAAACTATAAGTCGTCACCCACCTCCTAGGGTGCCAGGAACAGCAATATTTTTGGCATCAAACCTAGATCAAGTGCCGAATGCTTTATTACACAATCTAAAACACAACAAAGTATTGCACCAGAAAATTGTCCTTCTAACGGCTAGATTTCTTGAGGTTCCGCACGTGCCTGAAGTTGATCGCATAAAAGTGGAGGCTCTGCCATATAACTTTTACAAGGTGATTGTGAGTTATGGTTTTAAAGATGAAACAAATCTGCCACGCGACCTGAATCTTTGCCATGACAAAGGCTTAGCGTTGGATCCAATGGACACATCATTTTTTATGGGTAAAGAAATTCTTATCCCAAGTAAACATATGGGAATGGCGTTATGGCGTAAAAAAATATTTATTGGCTTATTTAGGTCAGCCGAAACGATTACCAATCAATTCCATTTACCGCCCAATCGGGTGGTTGAACTAGGGGCACAAGTTATTTTTTAAAATTTTGTTTAACCCTGCGGTAGACCAAATAAAGCTCACAAGCAAGACTCTACCCTGCTGAAGTAATGGAGCATAATTGCATTAAATTATATGATTAACCCTAACTTATTCAAATAAAGCCCAATTGGTTATAGTGGCTTCTAAAAGTGACTTTCAAAAAAATTGAAGCAAGCGATTATGCTATGCTAGAACTTATTATTTTGATGACTTATCACTATGCTTTCTGTGCTCAATGATGTTTCTAGTAGAAGGCAATTTCTTTGCCAGCCAATATGACCGATTATCCTAGAACTTTTCCTGCAGAAAAAATTGGCTTACATCCACGTAATAAACATAGAGGCCGTTACGATTTTGCTACGTTAATACAAGCAAGCCCAGCACTTGCGCGGTATGTAAAAATAAACGCACACAAAGATGCCTCCATAGATTTTGCTAATCCTCAAGCAGTTAAGGCGCTAAACAGCGCATTGCTTAAGTATTTTTACAATGTTACACACTGGGATATTCCTGCGCAGTATCTTTGCCCGCCTATTCCGGGTCGGGCAGATTATTTGCACTATATGGCTGATTTGTTGGCTAGCATGAATGCCAGCATTATCCCAACGGGCAATACGGTGCGCGTTCTGGATATTGGTGTGGGTGCTAATGCTATTTACCCGTTAATTGGCCAGCGTGAATATGGCTGGCATTTTGTTGGCGCTGATATCGACCCAGCAGCCCTTGAGAATGTACAGCAAGTGTTGGCCGCTAATAGTGGTTTATGCAGCATTGAACTACGATTACAAACCTCGTCAAGCGCCATTTTTAAAGGGCTGGTGAAGCCAGATGAACAGTTTGATTTGACTATGTGTAACCCGCCTTTTCACGCTTCCTTGCATGAAGCGCGTGCGGGGACAGAAAGGAAATTGCGTAATCTAGGTAAAGTGAATGCGTCCAGCAAAGCGCCAGTGCTTAACTTTGGTGGGCAGGCGGCAGAGTTGTATTGTGCCGGCGGTGAGCAAGCGTTTGTGACTATTATGGTGAATGAAAGTCGGCAGATTGCTCAGCAATGTTTGTGGTTTACTACTCTAATCTCTAAAGCCAGCAGTTTGCCTAGTGTATATCGCGCTTTAAAAAATGTGAATGCGCTACAAGTTAAAACTATAGATATGGCGCAAGGCCAAAAGAAAAGTCGCGTGGTCGCTTGGACCTTTCTGAATGCGAGCCAACAGCGCGCTTGGTATGCGCGCAATATTGATTCGCAATAAGCTATAAGTACTTTTGAATGACCTTGGTTAAAGGCCAATGCAATACTATTTTTGCACTCAGACTAAATACCCATAAGGATGTGTAATGAGACGTAAGCTAGTCGTTGCTAATCGGAAAATGAATGGCTCCTTGGCCAGTAATCAAGTTTTTTTAGAAGGCTTGCTCTTAGGCACACAAGATTACCCATATGCCGATTATGCGGTGTGCGTGCCGCACCCCTATTTATTTCAGGCTGAAGCGATTTTAAAAGGAAGCGCTATTGCATGGGGCGGACAAAACATGAGTCGCTACGAATCTGGCGCATATACAGGTTCAGTCTCGCCGAGGATGCTGACCGAATTTGGTTGTGAGTACGTCATTATTGGCCATTCTGAGCGGCGCCAGCGTGGGCATGACACCGATCTCGCCATCGGTGAGCGTTTTGAAGTGGCCGCCAAAGCGGGTTTGAAGCCGATTCTGTGTATAGGTGAAACTTTGGCAGAATATGAAGCTGGCATTACTGACCTTGTGACGATTAGGCAACTCAATGCAGTGATTCAGGAACTTGGTATAAAAGGCTTAGCCAGCGGCGTTATTGCTTATGAGCCAGTGTGGGCCATCGGTACCGGTAAGGCGGCATCGCCGGCACACGCACAAAACATTTTAAGCTTTTTACGCAAACATATTGCAATGCTAGACGCTGACATTGCTAACAATATTAGAATTCTCTATGGCGGTAGCGTTAACGCCACTAATGCCACAGAGTTGTTTTCGATGCCAGATATTGATGGTGGATTAGTCGGTAGCGCATCGCTAAACACCGCCGATTTTGTGGCTATTTGCCAAGCTGCGAGTAACGCTTATCGCTAGTTTTGAAAGCGTTTATAGCTAAACCATTTTTATTCGCTCTTTATTTCTCAACTTAACTATTCTCTTTACAACTTAATCATCACATGTCGAACGCAGCTGTAATCTTCAATGGCGTACATAGACATATCTTTGCCATAGCCGGATTTTTTCATACCGCCATGCGGCATTTCTGACACCAGCATAAAGTGTGTATTCACCCAAGTGCAACCATATTGTAGTTCTGCAGAAACTCGCATGGCACGCGCTATATCTGTTGTCCAGACTGAGCTTGCCAAACCATATTCCGAATCATTGGCCCAAGCAACGACTTGCTCTTCATCATCAAATCGCGTGATAGAAACCACCGGACCAAACACTTCTTTGCGAACAATTTCATCTGTATGCAATGCGCCCGCCACAATGGTTGGCTCATAAAAGAAACCGCGCCTGTCACTGATTTTTCCGCCAGTGGTAATTTCAATATGCTTTTGTGCGGCAGCGCGCTCAACAAAGCCGGCTACGCGGCTACGTTGGCGCTCTGAAATTAATGAACCCATTTCTACGCCATCATCATGCTGCTCACCGATTTTAATGCTAGCGGTGGCTGAAGATAACTCAGCGACTAACTTCTCATAGATTTTTTTACCTGCATAAATTCGGCAGGCGGCGGTGCAATCTTGTCCGGCATTGTAAAAGCCAAAGGTGCGTACGCCTTCAACCACAGAGGCAATATCCGCATCATCAAATACAATAACTGGGGCTTTGCCGCCTAACTCTAAATGGGTACGTTTCACGCTTTTGCTGGCCACTTCCATAATTTTTTGACCAGTTGAAATGTCGCCTGTAATGGAAATCATCTTGACTTGCGGCATGCCTATCAACGGTGCGCCAACCGATTCGCCACGACCAGTAATGATGTTAATTACGCCTGCTGGAAATATCTCAGAGATAAGTTCACCTAATTTCAAGGTGCTTAGCGGTGTCATTTCAGACGGTTTTATAACTACAGTATTGCCCGCCGCCAGCGCCGGCCCTAGCTTCCATGCTGCCATCATTAATGGATAATTCCATGGTGCAATTGAGGCTACTACGCCTAGCGGATCGCGTCTTACCATGCTGGTGTGGCCAGCTAAATATTCGCCCGCCAGTGCGCCCGTCATATTGCGCAAAGCGCCTGCAAAAAAGCGGAAAACATCAGCTACCGCTGGAATCTCGTCATTTAGCGCGGCTAAATAAGGTTTTCCACAATTCATAGACTCAAGCGTTGCAAAGCTTTCTGCCTTGGTTTCAATGGCATCGGCTAATTTTAATAACATGGTAGAGCGATCACGCGGCGTTGTTTTTTTCCAAGTAGTAAATGCATTTTGCGCTGCCGTGACCGCTGCTGAAATTTGTTCTAATGAAGCTTCTTTAACCTGCGTAATGACTTCGCCGGTG
>CAIYLB010000216.1 GCA_903926935.1 uncultured Pseudomonadota bacterium | reverse complement strand
CGTGATGATATATTCAACCATGAGGTGCTTACGTATAAAACTCAATGCCCCTTCAATTTGACTAAGCAAATCAGTATTCAGGTCGATGTTATCAATAATGTCAGTTTCAGTTCTTAATCTGCCGATTTGCAACGATGTGATTGCTGAGACGTTATTCACAAAAAGCAAATACGCTGCGAAGGTAAGCTTGCCTTCCTTGACCAATTCATATTTTTGCAAAACCATGTAAGGGTCGTCATCAAAAGGCTTGTCTTTATGCTTTTCTATTTTCTGAATTAAGCCCAGCACCTTTTCCATCGAAATATCAGCATAATCATGGCGCGTATCAATATGATAGTCCCAGCTTGAGTTGATGGATTTGAGGTGCTCATTGGCAATTTCATCCAAGGTCATTAAATGATTGGCGTTTTGGATCCGCTTAAAATACCGATTTCTAAAGGCAATAGGTTTAATGGGTTGTTCTGTTACGCTTATCTGTACGATAGTTTGCCCATTAAGCTGATGCGCCTCGATGTCTGGCAATACACTGGGATGTGTGTTGTTTTTAATTTGGTTAAGCCAATCTTTTAACGTCTCGTGATTGATTACCACACCTTTAATGTGCATTGCATCTGATACGCCTATCAGTATCTGCCCGCCTTTAGCGTTGGCGTACGCAACCACGGTTTCAATCACTTCTTTTTGGAAAGTGGCTTTGAATTCTATGGTGCCGCTTTCACCCGCACTAATGATGTTTAGAATGTCATTAGTCATACTTCATCCAATTTCAATCTTGCCGTGACAGCTAGTGTGCAACTGGTGCATTAAGGCCGAGCCCACTAGCCCACTGTGCTCTGCTATATAGATTTTTGCGCTTAGGTTCATGTTGATTGTTTAGTTATTAAAGCGTAGTTGGTAATGGTTTGCGCAAGAATTCACCAATAAATAGGTGGCGATTGCTTATGATTAGTTCGTAAACAAAATTGATGTCAATGTTCATGTAGCCATGCACAATGCGATTACGCAAACCAATCGCAGCGTTCCATTGCGTTAATTCTTGTAGTGTTATATTGCCGCGCCGTTCAAGGCTGGCGAAAGCATCATCAGCCGATACTGGTACAGGTTCTTCTATAGACTTAAGTAGATGTTTTGATTTACCAATCGCATTCTCTATGAGTACTTGCAGGGCATGCAATACGCCACTTTGTTCAAGGCGTGAAAGCGGTGCGCCTGACACAATACGTTGTTTGGCCTCGTCAAGTAGCGCCATTTGCTCGTTAGCAATGCGCTCACTTTCTGCTTGGTAAAGATCAAGCCGCATGCTGTTTTCTCCAATAATAATCTTCCAGCTCTCCCCATGTTTGAGTAAGAAAGTGGCTCCAGGCTAATGTGTCATCGCCTTTAAGCATCACACCTTCTTCAGCAATCACTACCCGCATGGCTAAACGAGCTGTCGTCATGTCGATTAAATCAACCTGATCTTTATGGTTAGTAATGACATCAGCAATTTTCTGCTTTAGCGCTTCTGTGTATTCCAAGCGCGCAAGACCATTGATCTCTTTTTTCCAGCGAATGGCAATATCCCAATCGCTGTGCTGTGTTGCCGCATCTAAGGCTCGGCTACCAACCAGTATTGCTAGCTCAAGGTTTGGATCTGCTTGCAACAGATGTTTTAATGCGTCAACTTTCACAATATCGGTCTTGCTCATAGATGCCCTCTTAAAAGTATCTGTGCAATCCACTCTTTGAAAGGCTCCGCTTTGGGTGACGATATCGATTGGATTAAGCATAAAAGCTGCTCAGTATCGGCTAGGTCTGTAAGGCGCATTTTCCCATCTGGTGCTTGCATTTTCAAACCGTGACAATTTGTCACGGTTTCATTGCTTTCAGCCTTGAGTCGCTGCTTTAGCTTGCGCCAATACGCGGTAGCATTAGCACTATCAGTTAGTATAGCAACTACATCTACAATACTAAAAAACCAAGTTTCAGCTTCTGGGCCCCATTCCAAGCGGACCTGCTTAGTTTCAAATAGCTTAATTGCACTCATGAATATTTAAAGCTGAAAGAAGAAAATTTTAGCGTTTTTGTTCATTGTGATTATTTAATTATATAGAGAGCTTTGCACGAAGCTAAATTAGCTTAAAATTAATACAAAATCCCCAATTACCGTCATTCCCGTGTAGGCGGGAATTCATTTCAATCAACCACTTAACTAGATGCTTGCCTTCGCGGATGACGGGTTTTTGAGTTTTTAGGGTTAATATTGCAGCGTAAAAAGCTCTCACCTTAAGTACTTATTTGCAAATAAGGTAATATGCGCAAGTGTAGCTAGCAGGTCATCTATCAGCACATAAGCTTTATTCAGCAAAGCCACCTGAATTTCAGGGTCGTTTGGATAATCATGCGAAAACTGATTACGCATTTCTCGTAATATCAACCATTGTTCTGCTGATGGAATAGCATTTATCTTTTCCAGCCGGTTTAACTGGTCAATAAATGCTTTCAATTCACCTTGCTCTTTACTTAGCTCTAGCGTGAGCGGAAATAGATTTGCACCCATCGCATCTTGTAATTTTGAGAAACGCATAGCCAACTGATCAAGCACAGCTTGTTCAATATCATTTAATGCACTCAAGCGGCTAGGTGTGAGCGGAAATTTATCGCTTAATGCACTTTTAGCCCACTTTAATCTGTAGGCATGTTGCTGACATTGCTGGAGCGTTGCCTGATAGATTTGTTTCATAGCAATTGCACCCCTGTTTTACGTGCAATATGGTAAATGGCTTCATCATGCGGTGTGTTTGAACGTTTAATTACAACGTCAATTTTTTGATCACCTATTTGCTGATGTAGTGAAGCTAGAAACGATAGCTTTGCGTCAACTAATTCCATTGCATTTTGCTGTTCTGATTCTATGTACAAATCGATATCGCCGCCCAGTTTTTTATCATCAACCCGTGAGCCAAATAGCCATACATGCGCGGTTTTCCCAAAGTTTTTGAGAACATTGTCGCATATTGCATTCTTTTGTTGTGGACTAAGGCGCATAGGCTAATTGTACCAAAGTAAGAGTTACTCGTGGTAATCCATGGCTTGGTAACCGTGCTCTTTGACCAATTCATCACGCTTGGCTGACTTGTAATCTTCACGCACCATTTCTGCCACTAGCTCGTGGAAGGTGATCTTTGGCGTCCAGCCTAGTTTTTCTTTGGCTTTGGTTGGGTCGCCCAGTAAAGTTTCTACTTCGGTTGGTCTAAAGTAACGTTGGTCTACTTGCACAATGCATTTGCCTTGCCAGTAGCCTTTTTCTTCTATACCTGTGCCTTGCCATGTAATTTCCATATTGAGCTCTTTTGCGGCAGCGTTCACAAAGTCACGCACGCTGTATTGCACACCGGTAGCAATGACAAAGTCTTCTGCGGTTTCTTGTTGCAGCATCATCCATTGCATTTCCACGTAGTCTTTGGCATGGCCCCAATCGCGTAGCGCATCTAGGTTGCCTAAATATAAGCAGTCTTGCAGGTTGAGATTAATGCGAGCTAAGGCGCGGGTAATCTTACGGGTAACGAAGGTTTCGCCGCGTAGTGGGCTTTCGTGATTAAACAAAATGCCGTTACAGGCATAAATGCCATAAGCTTCGCGGTAGTTGACGGTAATCCAGTAGGCGTACATCTTGGCCACGGCGTAAGGGCTACGTGGGTAAAAAGGTGTGGTTTCTTTTTGTGGGGTTTCTTGTACTAGGCCATAAAGCTCTGAGGTTGAAGCTTGGTAAAACTTGGTTTTTTTCTCCAACCCTAAAATTCTAATCGCTTCTAAAATACGCAAAGTACCAATGCCATCGGCGTTGGCAGTGTATTCTGGCGTTTCAAAACTTACCGCCACATGGCTCATGGCGGCGAGATTGTAAATTTCATCTGGCTGCGTTTGTTGAATAATACGAATCAAGTTGGTTGAATCGGTGAGATCGCCGTAATGCAATATGAAGTTTTTATTGTCTACGTGCGGATCTTGGTACAGGTGATCAATACGATCTGTGTTAAATAATGAAGCACGACGCTTAATACCATGCACAATATAATCTTTACTAAGTAATAACTCGGCCAAATACGCGCCATCTTGTCCTGTAACGCCTGTAATTAGAGCAACTTTCTTCATTGATTAGTTAACCTTCCGTAGTGATCATCAAACCTTACAATATCGTCTTCACCGACATATTCGCCGCACTGCACTTCGATAATACTTAATGGAAAATTGGTGTTATTTGCCAAGCGGTGCCTATGCGTTTGCGGAATATAAGTTGATTGATTTTCTTGCAAAGTGTATTCAATTTCGTTATTACTAATAGTGGCAACGCCAGAAACAACCACCCAATGCTCAGAGCGGTGCTTGTGCATTTGCATCGATAGCTTTGCGCCTGGGTTAACCACAATACGTTTAATCTTAAAGTTAGGCCGTTCTTCTAGTACGGTGTAACTGCCCCATGGTCGATAGACGGTTTGGTGGATTTCTGTGAGTGCGGGTTGGCGTGCTTTAACTGCTGCAACTAAGGCTTTGATGTCTTCGGTGCGGCTTCTGTCACAGATGAGTGTGGCATCGGCGGTTTGAACGACTACGATATTATTTAAGCCTAAGGTGGCGACTAAGCCAGTTTCAGTCCAGATAAGGCTGTTCTCTGTGTCTAAGCTAACAACTTCGCCGTGGGTCACATTGTTATACTGGTCTTTGGCTTGTTTGGCGTATATCGAATCCCAACTACCTAGATCGCTCCAAGCCATATCAACTGGCACTACTGCTATCTTTTTGGCTTGCTGGGCGAGGATTTCGGCTAAGCCGTAATCCATGGATAAACTGGGAAACTTGCTGTAGGTTTCAGCGAGGTTGTCTGGGGTAATGGCGCAGACGAGTTGATAAATGTCTGGTTGATATTGCGCGAGCATTTGCATGAATGTGCTGGCTTTGAACACGAACATGCCGCTGTTCCATAAATAGCCTTCATCGACAAACTGTTTGGCTTTGGCTTGGCCTGGTTTTTCTACAAACTGAGCTACTTGATATACCGGTAAAGCGCCATTTAAAGAGATGGCTTGATTGGTTTGTATGTAGCCATAGCCAGTGGCGGCTTCGTGTGGTTTGATGCCTAGAAGTACTAGGTAGTCTTGTTCGGCTATTTCTTCGGCAGTTTGCCAAGCTTGTAAAAAAGCGGCTTCGTTGTCGATTGCGTGGTCTGAGGCAAATACACCTATCAGAGCATCGGCATTTTGTTGATAGATTTGGTGGGTCGCCAAAGCAATGGCTGGTAAGGTGTTTTTAGCACTGGGTTCTGCGAGTACGTTGTTGAGTAAGTTGCCTAGTATATTATTTGGTGTATTGGCTAGATCTTGTGGGTAAAGCTCAGCTAACTGGCCTTTGACTTCAAATTTATGGTCTTGGTGAGTGACTGTATATAAATGTGCTGGAGCAATATGCTGAGTTAAGCGCAGTGCTGTTTGTTGTAGCAGTGTAAGTTGACCATTAAGGGCTAGCAATTGCTTTGGACGCTGAGTGCGAGAAAGTGGCCAGAGTCTGGTGCCGGATCCGCCGCAAAGAATGATTGCGTAGCTGTTGATCAAGTTTATCGAAGTCAAACCTTTACCTCTGAAAAATGCAACAACAAGCTTGAAACAGACTGTTGGCTTAATGCTATGTCTACGCTTGTTTCCCGAGATAAGTTACTTATTTCGACCTGAAGCTTTTCATATTCCAGCAATTTTGCCTTTAAAAAAAGAAGTGTGATCGATGATTTAGCTTCAATACCAGTCGGTGTTAGCAAATACATATAGGCTAATTTATTCTGACTATTACGAAAATTGGTTGCTTTAATCAAACCAATGCCTATTAATGCTTTAAGACAAAAATTAGCTTTACCAAGACTAATACCTAAATTTTTAGCAAGGTCACGCTGGCTAATTTTAGGCTGATCTTCAAGTAGTTTTAGTATTTTGTATCGGTATTCGTCAGTTAGCATTTATTTATCTAAAAAAATTTACCGTTCATTTAATGAACGCAATTCTAACAAAAAAATTCCTAAATCTGCAAGCATTTAAAACCGCTTAATGTCACCTTATATTCTAAGATCATTACAGCCAATTTAATTTTGTGCAAAGATCTCAATTTAATATAGACATCAGTCACATATCGTTGCAATTAGCCGTGAAATTTCATCCACTTTTTGCTGCACTAATTGTGCATCGGCCCTACTCTCTATGTTTAAACGTAGTAATGGCTCTGTATTAGAGCCACGTAAGTTAAACCGCCACTCAGGAAAAGTCATACTTAAGCCATCTGTGTTATCAACATCTGGGTGCTGTGGCATAAAGTACGCTTTAATTTTTTGAATTGCTTCTTCGACATGATTCACTTTAAAATTAATTTCACCGCTGCAAGGAAACAAGGCAATACGTTGTGCAACTAGCATAGATAATGACTGATGTGTTTGGCTTAACAGCTCAGCAACAAGTAGCCAAGGAATCATGCCGCTGTCACAGTAGAAAAAATCTCTAAAATAATGGTGCGCACTCATTTCACCGCCGTAAATCGCGTTCTCTGCACGCATACGCTCTTTAATAAACGCATGGCCAGTTTTGCTCATTACAGCTTGACCACCAGATTTTTCCACAATATCTTGCGTATTCCAAGTGAGGCGCGGATCGTGAATTATTTTTTCATTGGGATGTTTTGCTAAAAATGCTGCGGCAAGTAAGCCTACGATGTAATAGCCCTCAATAAATGCACCATGTTCATCAAATAAAAAACATCGGTCAAAATCACCATCCCAAGCAATACCCATATCCGCTTGATGCGCAAGCACGGCTTCAGATGTTGCAGTTCTATTTTCTGGCAATAGCGGATTGGGGATTCCGTTGGGAAAGCTACCATCGGCATCATGATGTATTTTAATAAAACTCACGGGGATTTTACTTTGCTGCATAGCCCGCTCTAAGGCATCAACAACATGCCCTGCCGCGCCGTTTCCCGCATTGACAACCAGCTTAAGCGGACGCAATTTATTCACATCGATATAGCTTAATAGGTGTTCAGCAAAAGCGGGTAAAACATCTTGCTTACTTAAAGTGCCACGTGTTTTTATATCTGAGAATTGATTGGCTTCTGCAAGTCTTTGTATGTCATGTAGCCCTGTGTCACCGCTAATCGGCCTTGAACCTGCTCGAACTAATTTCATGCCGTTATAATCCATAGGATTATGACTGGCTGTCACTTCAATGCCACCATCCACGTCAAGATGAGCTGTCGAAAAATACACCTCTTCAGTGCCTGTCATGCCAATATCGACCACATCGACACCTTCATCCATCAGACCGTTTGCCAATGCTATTTTAAGTGGTTCGCTACTATGACGAATATCCGCACCAATAACCACCGATTTTGGTTTTAGATAAACTGCGTAAGCACGCCCGATTCGATAGGCGATATCCTCATTAAGTTCGTCACCTAACTTTCCACGGATATCGTAAGCTTTAAAGCAGGTTAACATTGCACGGTCTTTTCAATTTAAAATAAATAGATAATGCCCAGCAAAAGCGCAGATGTCAATTTAACTATTCGTCCAGCCCCCATCAAAAGACTATGCTTAGCAAGGTGAACTGGGTCCGATTTAGTAAACGCCAGCTTCAAAATCTGCTTAAATAAGTATCAGATTTATTGCCCAAAGTAAGCTGCTGTGACTGTTTTTTCATCAGCGTCCATCTTTATTTTTCCATGTACAAGCCAAATCACCCGATTGCATGTGTTAAGAATTTGTTCTTTTGAATGGCTTGCCATAATAAGGATATTTGTCGATTTAACTAAATCTTTCATGCGAAGCTCTGCTTTTAGCCAACGCAAATCGGATGACATGGAACGCTAACGCCGTTTGCCAAACTAGGGAAGCTAAAGCCATTAATGCACATTCTTATGTCAAGTGCTAGGTAGCTGACCAGCCATTTCTCATTAAAACCGCTAAGTAAGTGTGTGCTAAGTGGCCAATTGAATAGAGTGCGCTTCTATTCCAACATTTAACCGAACACGTACTGCACCAAATATAGCGGCCAAATTATCCATGCTAGGATTGCCTTTAGGTGAAAGCATTCTATGTAGGCTTTTACTTGGTTTGTCAGTCTGTGATGCTAGCTCTTCAAACCCAATGGTTGCATTCACTAAATCACGCAATATGAGACGAGCAGTCTCGGTGTCATTATTTAGAAATAGTGTTGCCGCTTCGTCAAGCAACGCTTGAGCGAACTGAGGGTCACGTTCAACGCGATCTACTACTGTTTGTTTGAAATCTCTTGTAAGTGCCATATTGTATTCCTCTTGTATTATCCGTTGAGCTTACTTTGTCTTTTTTCTTTGCTTATACTCAGTGTGTAAATTTTTTGCTTTATTGATGTCTTTTTGTTGTTTACTCTTAGTGCCACCACCAAATAGAATAATGAGGGTGTCACCGTCTTTAGCCAGATAAATTCGGTAGCCTGGTCCCCAGTTGAGAACATATTCGCCGATACCATCAAACCATTTTGATACTTGAGGTGTTGCCTAATTCCAATCGGGATATTGCTACTGAAATTTTAGCAGCGGCTTGTGCATCAAGGTCATCAAACCACACTTTGTATGGGCTAGATCCATCAGCAAGCAGATATTCCTTCACGTGAATTTTCATAGATTAATGGTAACATATAAGTTACTTACAGTTCAATTTAATTTAATAATTCGATTGATAAGCATACACTTATACGTGTTCAGTTTGAATGAGAATAACGAGGTACCTCTTCTCACTCACGTAGGAAGCTAAAGCCGTTTGCCAAACTAGGGAAGCTAATTGCCGTTTAGCGTGTGGGGGGTAGGCAAATTTGTGTAAATAGTCATTTTGCAGGAAACTGCTATTTTCAGAAATGGATAAAAAATGACTTTACCAAAAGTTTCACCCAAAATGAGTATGCTCATCAAGTTGACCAGTCATGATCATTCACTCTGCACACTAATTTCAACTCACATCACTCAAGTCAGTTGAATGATTTGATTTAATAACTCACGTACTTGCTCAAAATAAGACTCTTGCAATTGACCTAAAGGGTGTGGTTTTGCGTCACGCATACGCCAATCAAAAGACTTTGGTTGATGACAAAGGACATAACTAGTTTTATCTGACTTATTGCCTGACGCTTTTCCAGCAACTACAGCAAAAGGATTGCTGGCATTGTATTCTGCCGTCGTCATTGGTAATCCGATAACCAATGAGGTTTTGTCATTAAATGCCAGTGGAGACAGCACCAAGTAAGGATGAAGGTCACGCATTTCTTGACCAACCTGAGGATTGCAATTTATCCAGATAATATCTTGTCGATCTGGCACCCAGTTCAATAGAGGCTTTACCAATTTTCAGCGCCTAATGTCTCCGGAGCAACCATCACTTCACCTCCATGCTCTGCAGGATTAAACAGCGCTAATCGCTGATCTAAAGTTAAAACTACTTCTGTGACTGGCTTAATGATAATTTCTCCATTGAGGACGCTGATACGCACACGTTGATGTGCCTTCAAGTGTGATTCACGCGCAATTGCCGCAGGCAAGCGCACACCTAAATTATTACCCCATTGCTTAACATCTAACTCCACTTCAATCATGGCTTTCCCCACACTTAATGTATAGACTTAAGTATAAACTTTGTCGTGTAAGAGTCAAGACTTAAAGCAATCATTTAATTGCTGCAATTAAAATAAGAACGCTGGTCAGTTTAAAAAATTCAATAAGGTAAACCTCCGGCCCTGCTGGTGGACCCACTGGTTTGACCTGATATTCTTAGGCCATTGCCTTGATGTAACAAACAGCACGGTAATGCCGCGCGCTCACTTATGCAGGAAACTAATGCCTTATAGGTGCTGTATGCCGATCGATTCGGTATTAACAGGCAGGCAAGGTGTTAAGAAAAATAGGCCGCAGCGGCAAAGGCTGAAGCTTGCGCATCCTTACCAGATAAGGTTGGGACCACAGTTAATGGCCATTGAATATTCAGGGTAGGATCATCCCAGGCAATACTGCGCTCGTATTCTGGTGCGTAGTAGTCAGTGGTTTTATACAAGAATTCGGCGCTTTCGGTCAGCACTAAAAATCCGTGTGCAAAACCTTCTGGCACCCACAGCATACGTTTATTTTCAGCAGATAGCTCCAAACCAAAATGTTGCCCAAAGGTCGGCGAACTTTGCCGAATATCTACCGCAACATCGAACACCGCGCCCTGCACCACTCGCACTAATTTACCTTGAGGCTGCTGAATTTGGTAATGCAGTCCGCGCAATACGTTTTTAGCCGAGCGCGAATGGTTGTCTTGTACGAACTGTACTTTTTTTCCGATTGCTGCATCAAATTTGGCATGATTAAAGCTTTCAAAAAAGAAGCCGCGTTCATCACCAAAAACTCTTGGTTCTAGGATTAATACATCGGAAATGCTGGTTTGGATAATGTTCATTTGAGTTTATTCAATTTTGCGTCTTGCGTTTATTTAACACTTCTTAGCGAAGATGCAGCTAATAGCTTTTTTATGATTTTATGCAACATTACCAACTAAAACTAGACCTTGCTTGGCGGCTTAATAAGACTCGATGCAGAAATACCAAGCTCCGAATGTAAATTCCAGATCATGGGTAGCGTCAAAGCACGCTTACGATTAAGCACTTCATAAACACGATTAAGGCGACCGATCATTGGCACTAAATCTTTTGGCTTTAGACTCGATTGTTCCATGCGAAATTTAATCGCTTCAATCGGATCTGGCAAATCAATCGGAAAATGTTTGGCTTCATAAGCTTCAACCAATGTGAGTAATATTTCGAAACGATCACCTTCTGGCGAGTTAGGCTCAGGTTCATTATTAAAGAACGCTGAGACTTCGCGCATGGTTGCCTGATAATCTGTGGCTGTGTGTATAGGGCGAATTTCCATATTACGGCTCCAGTTCGATTGTTTCGACATCGATTGTTTCAACATCTATTGCATCATATTGCTTATGCGTACCGATAAACTTAATGTATATAGCACCGAAGCGATAAGCGACTGACACAATAAGACGGTAGTCATTTCCTTTAATATTAAAGACCACCCTGCGGTTCTTTAATATGCTGGCGCTACGAAATTTATCTTTAATATCCGCAGGCTGCGTCCAGCTAGCATGCTTCACTTCATCAACCCAAGATTTTAAGTGCTGCTCTGAATCAGGAAATCTTATCCAGAATTCACGAAGAATTTTAACGGCAACTATTTTCACAGCTATATTATAGTCCCACTACGGGATAGGTCAAGGTGGATTTTGCTGTATCAAAATGCTTGCTGGGGTGCTTATCGACATGCTTTTCAAGGCTGAACCCCTTCTTTAAGCAGGCGCTGTAAATATTGACCGTAGCCATTCTTAGCCAGCGGTTCTGCCAATTTAGCGAGTTGCTCGGCGTTGATAAAGCCCTTGCGGTAGGCAATTTCTTCTGGACAGCATACTTTTAGGCCCTGGCGCTTTTCTATGGTTTGAATGAAGTTGCTGGCTTCAATCAGGCTTTCGTGCGTGCCAGTATCCAGCCAAGCGTAGCCGCGACCCATAATCTCGACATTGAGCTGATTGCGCTCTAAATAAACCCGATTCAAGTCGGTGATTTCTAATTCCCCACGCATGGACGGTTTTAGATTTGCAGCGATATCCGCCACTTGATTATCGTAAAAATAGAGGCCGGTAACCGCGTAATTACTTTTTGCTATCAGTGGTTTTTCTTCCAGGCTGGTGGCGCGACCTTGCGTGTCAAAATCTACCACGCCATAGCGTTCCGGATCTTGCACGTGGTAGGCAAACACGGTGGCACCTTGTTCACGCGCCATTGCATCTGCTAGTTGCGTATGCAAATCATGTCCATAAAAAATATTATCACCCAACACCAAGGCGCTGGGGTTATTGCCGATAAAATCTTTGCCAATTATAAACGCTTGCGCTAAGCCATCAGGGCTTGGTTGTTCGGCATATTCTAGATTCAGTCCCCAGTCACGGCCATCGCCCAGCAATTGCTGAAAACGTGGCGTATCTTGTGGTGTGGAGATAATCAAGATATCGCGTATCCCAGCCAGCATCAGCGTGCTAAGTGGATAGTAAATCATCGGCTTATCGTAGATTGGCAGTAGTTGCTTAGAAACCACCTTGGTCACCGGGTACAGGCGTGTGCCTGAACCGCCGGCGAGGATGATGCCTTTACGTTGGGTCATGATTTTTTCTCTAGAATTTCATCAAGTAGACGAATGACACCAGTTTGCCAGTGTGGCAAATGTAGGTCAAAGGCATTTTGTAGCCTATGGGTATCTAAGCGCGAGTTAAGCGGACGCTGTGCGGCTGTCACAAAGGCACTGCTTGCCACCGCTTGAATGGCCTCTGGTGCAACTTTGACATCAACGCCTAATTGCCGCGCATAGTCAATCACGAGGCTAGCATAGCCGTGCCATGAGGTTTGGCCGCTAGCCACCAAATGGTAAAGGCCTGCCAGTTCAGGGCGCGGCAATGCACTACGGATCGCATGGGCGGTCACATCGGCCAATAGATCAGCACCAGTCGGCGCGCCTATTTGGTCATTTATTACACTTAAACTATCTCGTGCTTGCGCTAATTTAAGCATGGTTTTGGCAAAATTATTGCCGCGAGCGGCATAAACCCAACTGGTGCGAAAAATAAGATGCTTGCAACCAGTGGCAATAATAGCCGCTTCGCCAGCTAATTTAGATTGCCCATAAACGTTCAATGGGCCAGTGGCGTCGGTTTCCAAGCGAGACCGGTCTCCGCCACCATCAAATACATAATCGGTAGAATAATGAATCAGCCATGCACCGCTGCGTTTTGCTTCTTGTGCCAATATCTCAGGTGCTAAAGAATTAATAGTATAAGCTAAGTCTGATTCACTTTCGGCTTTATCAACCGCCGTATAAGCGGCAGCATTCACAATAATATCTGGCGCAACATCACGTATGGTTTGTTTAAGTCCAGCCAAATTAGTCAGATCAGCGCAATATTCAGGGCTGTTAGTGGCAAGCGCTACGACTTCGCCTAATGGCGCAAGGCTACGTTGCAGCTCCCAGCCAACTTGACCATTTTTACCGAGCAAGAGGATTTTCATATGTTTCCCCCTGAAATGCGAATATGCCAATTTATGTAGGAGCGGCGCCTCGCCGCGATAGCGACGGTGAAATTTGCACCATTTTTCGCGGCGAGGGCACCGCTCCTACAGAGAGCCGTGACCACGGGGAATTGTTCATAGGCATGTAGAATATCAGTCATAAATAATACCGGTAAACTTTTTAATATCACGCTGCTGACGCTTGGTGGGCCGTCCTGCTCCACGTTCGCGCAAGGCATATTCACCTTCACCAGTCACTTTGGCATTTTCACGCTTAGCAATACTGGCGGACGTTTCCTCGTATAGAAGCGCAGCTTCAGGCGCACCCTTACGTATGTTAGCTAATGCCAGCACCGCGACTTCTATTTCAAAATATTTATTACGGATATGAATGATTTGCCCGATTTTGACTTCTTTCGCTGGCTTTATGCGATCACCATTTACATGCACTTTACCAGTTTCAATTGCGACAGTGGCTATACTACGGGTTTTAAAAAAACGAGCGGCCCATAGCCACTTATCTAACCTTAATTTCGTTTCAACATTTGTATCTATAGCCGCCATTTTAAATATTGAATACTTTAGGTGAATTGTCTTCTAGTGTTAATTTAAAGGTGCTTAATCGAGCTGCGGCCAGATTATTAATTTCCTCTAAACTGCGACCAGTTAAATGCAAAATACCTTCGGCAACGTTATTCATAGTAGCAATGTGAAATTGGCCATTGGTAACCGCTTCAACTACTTCATCGCTCAAAATTAAGTGGCGCTGATTACGGTCTGGTAATAACACGCCTTGTTTACCATCTAAACCGATGTCTTTGCAGACTCTAAAATAGCCTTCAATTTTTTCATTTAGCCCACCGACTGGTAGTACTTCGCCATGCTGATTAAGCGCGCCTGTAACAGCAATACCCTGCTTAATCGGCACTTGGGCGAGTGACGATAATAATGCGAATAACTCAGCACAAGAGGCAGAATCACCTTCCACGCCGTTGTATTCTTGCTCAAATACTAATGAGGCTGTCATATTGAGCGGGTTCATCGAGGCAAAATTGCTGTGTAGCCAGCTTTGCAAAATCATCACGCCTTTATCATGCGTGGGGCCGCTCATCGCCACTTCGCGATCTATGGTCAACACATCTCGGCGGCCAGCATAGCAATTGGCTGAAATACGCACTGGCGAACCAAAACTGGCATCGGCAAGATCAATATGCGTCAGGCCGTTAATTTGCCCAATGGTCTCGCCATGCACGGTAATCATCAATTCGTTATCGACTATAGAATCGCGCATATGGCCTTCAATGTAACTATGACGCGCATATTTTCTATTAATGGCTGATTTTACGTCTTCGATCGCCACCAGTGTGGCACCACGCAACTCTGCAGCGGCGGCACTTTCTAGCATGAGTTTTTCTAGCACAGCAAACTGGGTGCTAATACGCTTTTGGTCTTCTTCCAGCCTGTGCATAGATTGCAGCAGCGCCGTAACAGCCTCCGCTGTAAAGTGACCGCATTTAAATTGCTGACATTTTTGTGCGATAAATGCCGCATAGGCGGCGTAATTTTCTGCACTGGCTTTTACTTTTTCGGCAAATTCAATTTTGATTGGGAAGTAGCTGAAAAAATCATAGTTTTCATCAATCAGTAGATAGTAATCTTCACGCGTTGCGACTAACACCAGCTTGACTGAAACGGGTATTGCCGCTTGTGCGCTGACAAAGCTACTGCCTTGACTGCTGCTACTGCTTAAATCTTCAATTTGCAGCGTACCGTTGCGTAAAAAACGGTGTAGCTTTTCTAATATCTGCGCGCCGTTTTGTTCATCCGCTAAAATATCGCGTAAATTCAATAATAACGTACCGCCATCCGCGCGTAGTAAATTGCCTGAGCGTAAGCGCATAAAGTCTGGCGTGGTGCTAGATTCGCCAGCACTTTCTACGCCGCCGAACAAAGAATGCAAGCTTGGGTCGTTGTCATAAACCACAGGCGCGCCTTTATTTGCCGCATGTTCAACCAGTACATTGGCGCGATAACGACCTAAAAAGCCCTCGTTGAGCAATACTTCATAATTATTATCGCCATCACCACCGGTGTTGGGTTGCCAAGCTTCCAGCACATCCAAAATATCGCGCTGCATTAATTCAAAATAATGGTGCGGCATTTTCTCTGCACTAATCAGCGTAATACTGGCTTTCACCATGCTCAGTTGCGCTTCGACAAAAATCTGTATCGGCGCCATAGAACTTTGCTGGCCTTTGGCTTCTAACAATACCGCAAGGTCTTTGGCTAGATTACGGATCATTAAATCTAAGGCTTGCCTTAATTGCGTGCCAGCACCTGCGGGCAATTTCAAAAACAAAGGTTTGCCATTAGCATCAAATCGGTACAATGCAACCAAATCACCAGCTTCTGCTTGCTTACTTGCAGCCTCGTGCATCGCGCTTAGCATCAACGTGGTGCGACCTGTACCAGGTTCGCCTAACGCCAATAAATTAAAGCCGGCTTGATGCAGATTTAAACCAAATTCAGCGGCTTTTTTGGCTTCAGACTGAGCGACCCATGCGTGATGCTGGGCGCTGATATTATCTTCGCTAATAAGCTCAGAGGTATCTGCAAAATTGAATTGTTTGGCAGAAATGTGATGGGTTAATTGCTGTGGTGTAAGTATTTGTGACATATCGCCTGACTGGTTTAATTTACTTATTAATATTTTAATTTAACTTACTAATCTAACTTTATGATTTTAATGATAATAGTGTATTATTTTTATTGAAAATAATACACTTACTACCATTCAAGCTATCTTTTTGACCCAACGCTCTCTGGCTAAATCATCGCTTTGCTTGGCCTCTAGCCAACGTTCACCATCTTGCGTGACTTCTTTTTTCCAAAACGGCGCTTCAGTTTTTAAAAAATCCATTATAAATTCGCAAGCCTTAAAGGCCTCACCACGATGCGCACCACTGACCGCCACTAACACAATTTGATCAGTCGGCTTAAGCGAACCTACGCGATGAATAATGAGTGCATCAAAAAAATTCCAACGTGTTTTAGCCTGATTAACAATCCCTTCTAAGGCTTTTTCCGTCATTCCTGGGTAATGCTCTAGCGTTAGCCGTGTGACTGTATCGCCATCGTTAAGGTCGCGTACTTGGCCAACAAAACTGACTATCGCGCCAGTATCTCTACGCGCATGGCGTAGCTGGTTAAGTTCTAAGCCAGTATCAAAATCTTCCGTTTGTACGCGTACTGTCATGGTTTTAAACTACTTAGCCACCAGTTACTGGTGGGAAAAATGCCACTTCATCGCCATCAACAATTTTTGCATTGTCATCGACTAATTCATGGTTAATAGCACCGCGTACTTTGAGCTTACCGAGCAACATTTGCTGCCAAACATCACTGCGTTTAGCTAGTAAGGCTTTCAACTTTAATATGGTCAATGCTTTTGCGAAAGCATCGTCGGGCAACTCTAAATCTTCGGTAGAAAACTTAAGGGTTTCTTTAAGTCTGGCGAAGTAAAATATTTTAATTTTCATAAGTGGCGGGTTATTTACTCTTCAATTTCATCTATGTCGTCTAGTAAGTCTTTTGCCAAGCCTGCTGGTAAATCTAATGGCTTATTGGCCAACTCTACGCGTTCAATTTGGGCAAAACGCTGTGATATTTTTTGGCTAGAAATATGCACATCTTGTGCATTTTCATGCGCTTGGCGAATGTTATCAGCCAGCTTTTTCATACGTACATCAAAGCGGCCAAAGTCTTTACTTAACTTGCCTAATTCTTCTTTTATTACATGCACTTGCTTACGCGTTTCCACATCTTTTAACACCGCACGCGCGGTATTCAACACGGCCATCAGCGTGGTCGGGGAAACTACCCAAACGCGCTTATTCATGGCATATTCAATCACGTCAGAATGGTAAGCGTGCAGCTCAGCAAATACCGCCTCGGCTGGAATAAACATTACCGCGCCATCAGACGTGACATTAGAAATAATATATTTTTTAGCAATATCATCCACATGCTTTTTAACGTCTAATTTAAATTGCTTTTCAGCAGCAGCTTGCTCGGCATCACTCAACTTTGCGTTAAACATGCGGTGATAATTTTCTAGAGGGAATTTACTATCGACCGCGACCGTGCCAGTTGGGTCTGGTAAAAATATTGCACAATCTGCACGTGTGCCATTTTCAAACGTATATTGCATAGCAAAAGAGTTGACTGGTAATACATTACGTACCAAAGCTTCTAATTGCACCTCACCAAAGGCACCACGACTACGTTTATCGCCAAGCAATTCTTGCAAACTGACCACATTGGTCGTTAAACCATCAATTTTCTTCTGCGCTTCATCGATCGTTGCAAGCCGTGCCATCACATCAATAAAGGTTTGATTAGTCTTTTTAAAGCCTTCATCCAAACGCTCAGATACTTTACCGCCAATTTGCTCTAGGCGACTATCAACCGCTTTTGCCAAGTTATCAATAGTGCTGACTAATTGCAGAGTGGCATTGCGCATGGTCGATTGAATTAGCTCTTGCTCAGCCTTGCCTTGCTCGGCTAAGGTAGTATGCAATTTTTCCAGCACGGTTTCACGGGTCAGCGCCAAACTGTTGTTTTGCGCTAATTGCAAGGCTTGCATGGCGTCTCTAGTGGCCTGTAGTTCAGCCGCCACACTCAACCGCAAACGTTCACTGGTATCACCAGAAGATGCACTTAAGCGGTCACCTAATTTATTCAAACCATCATTAAAGTCTAGCAACATGGCTCTGTGCTTTTCTTCTAACTGCTGCAAAATCACTTGCTGAGCTGTGACGGCGCTAGAGTCAGGCTGGTTGCTTTTCCATAACTGCAGAATCAGCAAGAATAATATAGCCAGCACCACCAGTAAAATAATAATTTGAATCATAGTGGTGAATTATACCTGATGCGCTAGATTTAATAAGATGTGGCTTTACCAAGCAGGTGCTTACGATGATAAATAATCAGCATCAACATAACAAAAAGAATGCTAGCTAGTAAACTGAAAAAGCTCAATATTTTTGCTTGCCAATGTTTTTAACAATAATCGATAGGTATCTAAATCAAACTTAAGGGGCTGTTTTTGCGTAATGGTTTCTTGCAAGTCAGCTTCGTGTTCTATTACACCTATATAACACCAATGTTCAAAAATATGCATTTGGGTTTTATTGTTCTCGTTATTGTGTTCGCGTATGCCAATTTTTCCTGCATACGGCCATGCTCTTAAACGATTGGCCACCATCGCTTGTTGCACACGTAAATTGTGCATGATTAACGTTTCACGACCGCAACACGCGCCTTTACAGCGCTTTATTTGACTTGAAAAACAAGCGCCCTCGCCAGTTTCAAGGCCTAGTATTTTTGGGCATAAATGATGCGCTTCTGCCAGTTTTCGTAAAGCGGCAACCGCTTGTTTTTTACTTTTAAAAGTGCCAAACAATTGGCCTAATTCTGCTGGGTTAATGTCATCTTCATGCAATAAATTCAATGCCGGCTTGGCATCTAACTCAGTATTAAGTTTCCAGCTACAAAGTTGCTGCTCATTGCGTAACTGTCGGTTATGTAGCGGTTGGCGCTCTTTCACTAATTTAGATTCTAATAATAAAGCGCTAAAATCACCGGCTGTTTCTATCCATTCAACTCGTTTGGTTTCTTGACTAATACGCATTTCTTTGGCTGAAGCATGGTCACGGCTAAAATGTGAATAGACCCGAGCCCGAATATTTACACCTTTGCCGATATAAATCGGCAGGTCATTTTCACCGTAAAATAAATAAACGCCAGGCGTTTCCGGCATATCTTCTAGGGAAAGACCATCTAAATGCGGCGGCAATGCCGGGCCGCGCATTAACTGTTTGGCCGCATTTAAAATAGCCGCGTCGCCTAATTCTAATTTGGCGGAATCTAAAAAAGATAAAATCGATTCAACATCGCCCATCGCCCGATGCCGCGCAATACTGGTAATGCTGTGGCGCTGCATAATAGCATCTAGGCCATGGCTACGATGTTGCGGATAAAGCAGACGCGACAGCTTGACGGTACACAACACTTTTTGCCG
>CAIYLB010000215.1 GCA_903926935.1 uncultured Pseudomonadota bacterium | reverse complement strand
CTATCTTTGGAAACAATTTACCGAACCATTTGGCAGTAAAGATACTAACTTATTCATCTTTGTTAGTTGCTGAGAATATAGCAGCAACCACAATCAGTGCGCCGCCTAACCATTCATTCCAAACCATCATTTCATGTGCTAGATAATACGAGGCCACGGCTGCCACGACCAGTTCAAATAGAAATAATACAGAGGCGCGCGTTGCTGTAATGAGCGTTACGCCATATTGGACTAGCAATGTTGCTGCAATCACCAATGCGGCAATTAATAACATTAGCAGCCAGTTATTGACGCTTATAGTATTGGGTAATGGAATGTCTTGTTTAATAAATGGCATGAATAACGCTGCCATCACAAGCACACCTAACCATACCGCGAAAGACTTGGATCGGACACTTAGATGGCTTGATTTTCGGGTAATCACATTGGTTAATGAAAAGCCCATACCAGAAGATAACGCTATCCATTCCGCCGTGTTTCTTGGTAGCGGCAATGAGGCAGTTACCCCAGAAAAGTCATAAAGCATGATGAATGCGCCTAGCAAAGATAAGCTAATAATCATAATGCCACGAAAATTAGTACGTTCTTTTAGCCAAAAATGCGCCAGAATTAAGGTCCATAATGGTGATAAGTAAAACAACAACATCACCCGCATCACTTCGCCGTCAATCACTGCGAGTACGTAGGCTAAATTAGTCCAACCAGCTACCAAAGCTAACCAGACAATACTGAGAGGCTTAGTAAAAAGACCGCGCCAATACTTGGCAAAGTAGATACCGGCCAAAATCACAACGAGACTATAGGTGTAAAAACTCGACACAATTGCGGAAAAACCAGCCTCGGCCAATATCCGATAAGGAAACCAGATAATTCCCCAGCATGCAGCGCCAAATAGCAAACTTGCAACGGCGCTGAATGAAGTAGTGATTTGCGTTTTTGTTTGATTAGAATTGTTCACTGCTGCTCATTTTTATATATTCTCTTATTTGATCTTTGGCGATGTAAGCACGCTATATTACAATAACGACTATGAATCCAAATCTTAGTTTGCTACAACCTTACCCTTTTCAGCGTTTGCGCGATTTATTTAAAGGCGTTACTCCTAACCCTAGTTATTCTGCCATTAATTTATCTATTGGTGAGCCAAAACACGCCACACCACAGTTAATTAAAGACGCATTAGTGAATAATCTGGCGGGTTTAGCTAGTTACCCAACCACGATTGGTTCTTTAGCACTGCGCGAAGCTATTTCTAACTGGATTTCTCGTCGTTATGCCGTACCTAATTTAAACCCTGAAACAGCAATACTACCAGTTACCGGTAGCCGCGAGGCCTTATTTGCTTTTGCACAATTAATAATAGACAGCACAACAACCAATCCAACGGCAGCCAAGCCGGTAGTTATTTCACCCAATCCTTTTTACCAAATTTATGAAGGTGCGGCCTTTTTAGCCGGTGCTGAGCCTTATTTCCTCAATACCCTGCCAGATGAAGATCCAACACATAACCATGTAATGGATTTTGAAAGCGTGCCAGTCGATGTACTTAAGCGCACACAATTAGCCTACGTATGTAGCCCAGGCAATCCTTCTGGCAAAGTGATGAGCTTAGTGCAGTGGCAAACTATTTTTGAATTATCAGACAAATACGGCTTTGTGATTGCTGCCGACGAATGTTATTCAGAGATTTATTTTGATGAAGCGAATCCGCCATTGGGTGCTTTGCAGGCCGCGCACAAGCTTGGTCGAGATTATAAAAACTTAGTGATTTTCAGCTCGCTTTCTAAACGCTCCAATGTGCCAGGCATGCGTTCAGGCTTTGTTGCTGGCGATGAGAAAATTATCGAAAAATTTGCGCTTTACCGCACTTATCATGGTTGCGCGATGAACCCAGCAGTACAGGCTGCCAGCGCAACCGCCTGGAATGACGAAGCGCATGTAATCGAAAACCGCAGACTGTATGCAGAAAAGTTTTACATTGTCACACCATTATTAATTGATATATTGGAAGTTGAGAAGCCAGATGCTGCGTTTTATTTGTGGGCCAAAATAAAACAAAGCAATGGCCGTAGCATGACAGATACTGAGTTCGCCTTAGCCCTGTATCGTGATTTTAATGTGACAGTATTACCCGGCAGTTATTTAGCGCGTGAGGCGCATGATGTTAATCCTGGTTTAAACTTTGTGCGTTTGGCCTTGGTGGCAAGTTTGGATGAATGTGTGGAAGCCGCGAAGCGAATTCAGCAGCTTTAAAACTTTTGGCACTGGCATTTATCGTCATTTCGAAAGTAAATTTATAGGCTTATCGGAATGACGAAGCGGGTAATTATTGCGCTTATTTAGTTAACTTAAGCTGTTAAATAACACTCTTAATAAACTGATTTATTTCATTAAATACTAACTCGTTTAAGTCAGTTTCTAAACAATCCAGCTCTACAATATCTTTCATGCTGCGTAACCAAGTGAGCTGGCGTTTGGCTAACTGACGCGTTGCAAATATACCTCTGTCACGCAATTCGGCCACATCATATTCACCGGATAAATGCTCCAAAGCCTGCCGATAACCGACGCAGCGCATTGCGGTAGATTCTGCTGTTAGTGATGAATATTTTGCTATCAATACCCTCACCTCCTCCACAAAACCTGCGGCCAGCATTTGATCAAACCGCAGGGCGATTCGCTCATGCAGTACTTTTCTATCGCTAGGAACGAGTGAAATTTTTAGCAATTGGTAAGGTAGCGCTTGGCTGGTTTGCTTGGTAAACAAACTAGACATGGTTTCGCCGGTGATTTGATAAACCTCTAAGGCCCGCTGAATACGCTGCGTGTCATTAGGTTCTAATCTTGCAGCTGTCTGTGGGTCAATCGCAGCCAGCTTATTGTGCATGGCTGGCCAACCTATTTGTGCGGCTTCTGCGTCTAAAGCTGCACGTATTAAAGGCTCCGCCTCAGGCAAGCCACTTAAACCTTCTTCTAAGGCTTTAAAATACAACATGGTACCGCCAACCAATAATGGAATTTTGCCACGCGCGGTAATATCTGCCATTAATTGCAAAGCGTCACTTCTAAAGTTGGCCGCAGAATAGGCGCTGGTTGGGTCAATAATATCAATCAAATGGTGTGGTGCTTTTTCTAAAATTGCGGCCTCAGGTTTGGCTGTGCCTATATTCATGTCTTTGAATACTAATGCAGAATCTACGCTAATAATTTCGACAGGCAGCTTAGTCATCAGCGACACAGCAGCACCCGTCTTGCCACTGGCGGTTGGTCCCATTAGAAAAATGGCTGGGGGTAGTTTTTGTTGATTCATCGTTATCATTATCGTTATGTGGAGGTAGAAAATCGTAATGAGTCAAATGTAAGGTATTTCATCTGAATTTATAATCATTACGCACTGACCCATACTATTTCCCCCGCATAAACATCTTATCCAAGTCTGTCATAGAAACTTGAAACCAAGTCGGCCGGCCGTGATTACACATCCCTGACCGTTCAGTAGCCTCCATATCACGCAGTAATGCGTTCATTTCTGGAATCGTTAATTGGCGATTGGCGCGTACTGCTGCGTGGCAAGCCATGGTGCCTAATAATTCGTTTCTGCGTTCAGTTAGGGCGCGGCTGGCACCAAATTCACGCAAATCTCTTAATACGTCTTTTGCCAGCACGACTGCATCAGCATTTTGCAACATGGTAGGCACCGCGCGCACCGCTAAAGTGCTAGGCGACAATATAGCAATATCAAAACCTAATTGTTCCAAGCTTTTATCGTTGCTGGCAAGTGCTTCTTGCACTGTAGCGACCTCTAATCTATCGGCCGTAAAACTAACGGGGATTAATAAAGGCTGCATAGCGACCGTTTTTGAGCCATCTTTACCGTCCAGTGCATTTTTAAGCTGCTCGTACATAATGCGCTCGTGGGCGGCATGCATATCAATAACAACTAAACCTAGCGAGTTTTGCGCTAATACATAAACGCCATGAATTTGTGCTACGGCAAACCCTAAAGGGAAGTCATTTTGCAAAAAATTATCTGCAGTATTATTCGCAAAATTGGCACCGCCAGCAGACGCATCGTTACCCAATTGCTGGTCGACTGCCTGGGCATTACTTTGCGTGTTTACAAGCCCGATATTACCAAATAAAGTTTGATAAAAATTATTCGGCTCATTTGTATTTAAATTAATCTGCGATTGATATTGAGGATAAGGGCTGGCTGAGTAATTTGCAGGCTGCGAATTAGAGAATGGCAAATTTGAAGCCGAATTAGCAAACGGATTAAATGCCGCCTGATTGGCTGTAGAGGCGTTTGATACACCAGTGGGCGCGCCTAAAGCCTTGTGCAGCGAATGGAAAATAAAACGATGTATCGCTTGACCATCTCTAAACCTGACTTCAGTTTTACTAGGATGTACGTTCACATCCACTAAGCTCGGGTCTAGCTCAATAAACAGCACATAGGCTGGGTGTCTATCATGGTGCAGCACATCTTGATAGGCTTGACGTATGGCGTGTGAAATCAGTTTATCTCGAACAAAACGGCCATTAACGTATACATATTGCGTATCACTTTTGTGTCGATTAAAAGTCGGTTTGGCCACCACACCCCACAAACGTAGTCCCGCGGCAGATTCTTCTAGCTGTATCGTTTCAGCCGCAAATTCTGCGCCTAATACTTCACCAAATCTTTTTGCAGGCTCACTCACAGCATAACGGCTAAGCGCTCGGCCATTGTGTTGCAGCATAAATGCCACATCGGGCCGTGATAGTGCAACGCGATTAAACGCCGCCTCGCAATGGCCAAACTCAGTACCTTCAGTTTTTAAAAATTTACGCCGCGCTGGCGTGTTGAAATATAAATCATTCACTTCAATCACGGTACCGGCATCAAGTGCCGCAGGCTCTATAGCTGAGATATCACTGCCATCTGAAGTAATGCGCCAAGCGTGTTTACTGTCAGCAAAACGGCTATTGATTAAGGTCCGTGAAACTGAGGCAATACTGGCCAATGCTTCGCCCCTAAAACCTAAACTTGCGACAGATTCCAAATCTTCTAAACTGGTAATTTTGCTAGTAGCATGACGTGTTAAAGCGAGCGCCAAATCATCCTGCGTTATGCCTTTGCCATTGTCGGCCACCCTTAATTGCTTCACACCACCTTGTACCAAAGACACTTGAATGTCTGTACTGCCAGCATCTAAGCTGTTCTCTAACAATTCTTTAAGTGCGGAAGCAGGACGCTCTACCACCTCACCTGCGGCAATTTGGCTAATCAGTTGATCGGGTAAAAGTTGAATGCGCATTATGATTGTTACTTTAGATAATATTTATATTCGTATTTGCATTAAAAGCGTAAGTTAATATAGCTGTTTTTATACAGCCGTTTTGTATAGTGATTTTATATATTGGTATTTTACCTGTTTTAAGCTAAATTCTTAAAAGTATGCATTCAAACACCCCATCACTTTCGCAAAACGCTTACCTAGAGAGCTTCACCCAAGCACGGCTAATCAAGCGGCATCATCACTTTTACTTAGGGCCGACTAATTCAGGTAAAACCTATAACGCCTTAATTGCCTTACAAAATGCAAAATCTGGCGTTTATCTTGCACCTTTACGTTTGCTGGCGATGGAAATTCGCGACCGTTTAGTGGCTGCTGGCGTGCCTTGCAACCTCATTACTGGTGAAGAGCGGGTATTGATGGAAGGCGCGCAACATACAGCGTCTACGATTGAAATGATGAACCCGAGCAAGCCTGTAGAAGTAGCTATTATTGATGAAATACAAATGCTACAAGACCCAGACCGCGGTAGCGCTTGGACAGCTGCGTTGGTTGGCGTCCCAGCTAAGCTAGTATTTGTTTGTGGTTCAAATGCAGTAACGGCGCCATGCATCGCGGTAATTGAGCAAATGAGCGAAACTCATGAAATTAGTTACTTGGCTAGAAAAACGCCTTTAGAATTAGAGGATGAAAGTATCTGCGGCAAGCATTATAGTCGTCAGAAACTTAAACCCAAGCTACAAAAAGGCGATGCTATCATCGCCTTTAGTCGCAAAGATGTACTGACCTTTTCTGCCCGTTTCAGGCAATGGGGTTTTACCGTAGCAAGTATTTATGGGGCATTATCGCCAGAAGTACGGCGTACAGAATCTGAGCGGTTTTGCTCAGGCGCGGCAGACATTCTCGTTGCCACTGATGCTATTGGCATGGGTTTAAACCTACCCATTCGCCGCGTCATTTTTTCGAATATCCATAAATTTGACGGCGTGGCTACTCGCCCACTCAATGCGACTGAAGTACGACAGATTGCCGGTCGCGCTGGGCGTTTTGGTATTTACGCAACAGGCTATGTGAGTGTGCTAGAAAACGATGAGTTAATTCATATAGAGCACATGTTGAGCATAGATGACACATCAGACTTAAGCAAGTTACCGGTGAACATCAATTTTAATCAGCTGGGCCAAATCGCAGCGCAACTACACACTAAAAAAATTGCAGAAGTGCTGACTTATCATCAGCAAAGAAGCCGATTTAAGACAGAGTTATTTGCTCAAACACCACTCAACAATCAAATTAGTCAGGCGCTATTGGTTGACGAGTTCGCGCCGCATATGTCATTAAAAGATAAATTCATTTTTGTCTGTGCGCCGATTTCACTCAATGTAGCGTATGAAAAAGACTATTACCTCATGTGCTTGCAAAGTGTTGCACACTCGCACCAGCGTAGCTTACCTGCGGCACCAGCTTGGCTAACCGCGAGCAACCCAAAATACTTAGAGGCGGCGGAGTTGCTAAGCCATAATTTGAGCTTGTATGCTTGGCTTAGCTTTAAGTTTCCGCAGATTTTTTTGGATGGTGCTGGAGTTAAAACTTTGCGCCAACAAGTTAGTCGCTATATAGAAAAAGCTCTGCTCATCCAATCTGGCTATGGAGATACCAGCAGAGAAATTGATTATTTAATGACCAAGAGACGCTAGCCTTTAAGGCAAAGCTAGACAGCCCGACTTAATGCTAATTCAACCAACACCAAGTAAATTAACACCAAGTCACTTAATACAACCCCAATCAATCCAAAATAACCGTTTCAAGATACTCTGGCACAGACACCTGCCAATGTAGCTTTTCTTCAATATGTAGTCGCATAGCATCTGCCGCCACTGGCTCGCCGTGTGTAATGAAAGTCTTTTTCGGTGGCGTGTCAAAACCAGCGAGCCAATCAAGAATCTCAGAATAATCTGCATGTGCAGATAAATTAGATATCAAAGCTATGTTAGCTTGCACAGGCACGTATTCGCCATGTATTTTGATACTTTGTACACCATCTAACAAAGCCGCTCCCCTAGTGCCTGCGGCCTGAAAACCTACAAATAAAATGGTATTATTAGGTTTGGGTACAAAGGCTTTCAAATGATGCACAACACGCCCGCCAGAAGCCATACCACTGGCGGAAAGAATAATCATAGGGCCTTTGGTGTCATTCAAACGCTTCGATTCTTCTATGCTGTTCACCATGTGAGCAGTGTGGCAAAGCCCGCTAGATTGCTCAGGCGTTAAGCGATGCTCACCACGATAATGGTTGAAGATTGCGGTCGCATCAACCGCCATTGGGCTATTTAAATAAACCGGAATATCATTCGATATTGCGCCAGAAGATTTGAGCAAATAAATGTAATAAAGCAGCTCTTGCGCCCTACCTACGGCAAATACTGGAATGAGTACTATGCCCTTGCGGGCGACAGTTTTATTAATAATTTCAGCTAACTTAATTTTTGGATCTTCATGTTCATGCAAGCGGTTACCATAAGTTGATTCAAGTACAAGATAATCAGCCTGCGTGATGCGAACCGGTGCTTTCATCAAAACATCACGCGGGCGGCCAATATCGCCAGAGAAAACAATTGACGTTTTTTTGTTGTGTATACGTACAAAAGCCGAGCCTAAAATATGACCGTTAGGCGAAAATCTCAGCGTCAAACCATCACCTAAATCTATATCTTGCTCATAATTAACTGCGGTGAGTAAGGCAAGTGCATCTAAGGCATCTTCTTGCGTATAAAGTGGTAGTGCCGGATTATGTTTAGAAAAGCCTCGCTTGTTAGCGTACTTAGCGTCTTCTTCTTGTAGGTGTGCAGAATCTGGCAGCAGAATTTCGCATAAATCACGTGTGGCTTCAGTACAATAAACCTTGCCAGAGAAACCATTCTTAACAAAAAGTGGCAAATAGCCAGTGTGGTCGATATGCGCGTGAGTTAAAACTACTAGGTCAACCGTTGCAGGATCTATCGGTAATTTTGCCCAATTTTTAAGGCGTAATTGCTTAAGGCCTTGAAAAAGTCCGCAATCAATTAAAATTCGTTTTGAGCCGCCACTAGGCGTCGCGCAAGTAAGTAGGTATTTTGAGCCGGTAACGGTACCAGTCGCACCAAGAAATGTTAATTCCATATCGGAATCTCCTTAAATAACAGGCTCACCACGGCTAAAAAACGTTAAATCACTCTAACGCAACCTTAGTTTTTGCAAGCGCAGGGTTAGTAGAAAAGTACTTTTTAATGCCGGTTAAAATCGAGTCTACCAGTTGGTCTTGATAAGCTTCGTTGTTCAATTTTCGCTCTTCTTCAGGGTTACTGATAAAAGCAGTTTCAACTAAAATTGAAGGAATATCAGGCGACTTCAATACGGCAAATGCTGCTTGTTCAACATGCTTAGTGTGTAATGTATTAATGCTGGCTATTTGAGCAAGAACCGCTTTGCCTAACTTTAAGCTATCAGTAATGGTCGCAGTTTGCGATAGATCAAGTAATGTTCTCGCCAACACTGGATCTTTATCATCCAAACTTACGCCACCTATTAAATCTGATTCATTTTCTTTTTTAGCTAGGTAACGAGCGCTAGCACTAGTTGCTCCTCGTTCAGACAAAGCAAATACCGATGAACCTCTTGCCGCAGAATTAGTAAAAGAATCGGCATGAATCGACACAAACAAGTCTGCTTGCATTTTTCGCGCCTTAACCACACGCCCATGTAACGGAATAAAATAGTCGCTATCGCGTGTTAATACCCCACGCATATTTGGCTCGCTATCAATTTTGTCTTTGAGTCTTTTTGCAATCATTAAGGTAATGTCTTTTTCATTGCTGCCATTGGCACCGCGCGCACCTGGATCTTCACCGCCATGGCCAGCATCTATTGCAATGACAATTTGGCGGGAATCATTATTACTATATGCTCTATTTGGCTGGTCGTTTTTAGATTCAGCGTTTTTAAGCTCAATATTGTTAGGATTAATTTTTTTAGATCTAGCTTGAAGTTTGTCTTGCACTAATTCTGGATTGCTAGCATCCGTTTTGTCAGATGCCACAGACGCAGATTGAGTCAGCTCAATCTTCGTATTGCTAACGTCTTTATTTGGCGTAGCTTGATCAGTAGGTATCGATTTTAATGCAGAAGACTCTGCTGCTACTTGCGCTTTAGATTCATTGCTCAACTGTGCATCGGTATGACTATTAGCTGTGGCTTCTCGTCCCGCAATCATCGCCATTAGCGGATCTTTAATTGGGTAAACATCTAATACTAAGCGATATTTATAATCGCCAGTTGGCGCTAAAGTAAAGATATTTGGCTTAACTTCAGACTTTAAATCAAGCACTAAACGTACGGCACTAGCCTGATATCTAGCGACGCGAATTTGTTTAATGTAAGGGTCACTTGCTAAAATCTTATCAGACAAAGATTTGACGTTTTGATTGAGATCAATATTTTCAATATCTAATACGATTCGCTCAGGACTTTGCAGTGACTTCATTTTATAGTCAAATGGTAAGCTAGATTCAAGTGTGATTCGTGTGTAATCCTGGGCAGGCCAAACCCTAACTGCCACCACACTATTTGCAGCTTGTACCGTTGAAAAGCCCCCAATAGCCAAAAAAACCAGCAGACTTAAACAGCATCTTCTGCTTAAAACGAGTAAGGCATTGTTTATTGTTTCGTATATCATTACTGTGCTGTTGATATTGCACTTAAGCATTGTTGTCCTAATATTGAATGCGCTGAGATATTAATTGTCCGACCGGGTTCGCTGGACGCAGAAAATTCTTTAATCGAAAGTGTGACATTGAGATCTGGCGTTGGCAATACATTTTGCGCTTTTTCTGGCCATTCAATGATACATACACTTTCTGCATTAAAGTAATCTCTAAAACCAGCTGACTCCCATTCCTCATCGTCATTAAATCTATATAAGTCAAAATGATACAGGTTTAATGCGGAAAATACATCAGATTTAATTTGGTAGGGTTCAACCAGCGTATAAGTTGGACTTTTTACCTTACCCACATGTCCAAGCGCATACAACAAACCACGCACCAAAGTGGTTTTACCTGCCCCCAAATCACCATGCAAATAAATGGTTAGATTTGGCTGTATGACTTTAGCTAAAACATTAGCCAAATTAAGTGTTGCTGCTTCATCTGGCAAATCACGTGTAAAATTGCTAGCCATGATTCCCCCGCAAGATTTCAAACAACTGAGCGCCGACATTAAAAGTTGGGGCTTGGCCTTGGGTTTTAACCAGATTGGCATCACCGATACTAATTTGCAGGCGGCGGAAATTAAGCATCAAGCTTGGGTGGCAAAAAGTTTTCATGGTGAAATGGATTATATGGCAAAACATGGTGTGAAGCGCACCCGACCTGCCGAATTAGTGCCAAATACCTTGCGGGTAATTTCTGTACGCTTAGATTACTTACCACCAAATTCTTTGCATAGTGAAGGCGTGTTGCAAGATCAGTCTAAGGCTTTTATTTCGCGCTATGCATTAGGGCGAGATTACCACAAGGTGATGCGCAACAAACTGCAAAAACTCTGCGATAAAATACAAGCAGAAGTCGCCAATCTGGCTATAACAGATTTCAGCTACCGCGTTTTTACCGACAGCGCACCTGTGTTAGAAGTAGCGCTAGCAGAAAAAGCCGGCTTAGGTTGGCGTGGCAAACACACCCTACTCATTAACAAAAATCACGGCTCTTGGTTTTTTCTAGGTGAAATTTACACTAATCTACCGCTTATAGCGGATGAAATAACTCCGAGCAACCATTGTGGCACATGCACCAGTTGTATTGATGTTTGCCCAACTAAGGCTATTGTTGCACCTTACGAAATTGATGCGAGACGTTGTATTTCATACCTAACGATTGAGCTTAAAGGCAGTATTCCACTTGAGTTTAGGCCTTTAATCGGCAACCGCGTTTACGGTTGCGACGACTGTCAACTTTTTTGTCCTTGGAACAAATTCGCTCAAAACACTGCAGAAAATGACTTTTATGTAAAACATGGTTTAGACGACATTAGCTTGGTCGATTGTTTTAGCTGGACCGAAGATGAATTTAAAATAAAAATGGCCGGTAGTGCCATTTACCGAATTGGTTATGCACAATGGTTAAGAAACATCGCCGTTGGCCTAGGCAACGCACTGACTACAGTGGCGGTTATTAATGCACTGAATCAGCATATTGATCATGACAACGAATTGGTTCAAGAGCATGTACGCTGGGCACTAGCGCAGCATATTTAATATGCTATTAGTTTAAAATCTGTCTAGTAACGTAATTAGCAAACAAACATTCAACTTAAATATAGTAGCTAGATTGTAAACAACACAATTTAAGTCAATAATTTGCAATCGGCAAATATAGCCAGTACGAAAACCATCAAAACACCTCCCCACCAGAAATATAAGCCGTTGAGCTTAAATCGCCTTATTTATTCTATTTAGTTATAACTATATAAAAAAAAATTCTTTTTAATTGTTACTTAGCTAATTTATAGTGCATGCATTCGCTCATTAGCGAGCACACATTAAGGGCTAAATCATGACACTTCAAACCAACACAAAAAATAATAGTGATGTTTCACAGGAAATTTTGCGTGCCGTTGAAGAACTCAGGTCAGGCTCTGGCTTTGGCTCTGTAGAAATCGTACTGCACGAAGGCCGTGTGACACAAATTGAAAAACGCGAAAAACTTAGATTTACACAAGAAAACATAAAAATTTCGTCGACTGCACCAGCAAGGGCAAAGTAAAAAAAACTTAAAACTAAATTCACGGGCCTACCAGAAAACTGGTTGCTTGTAATCGGAGATAAAAATGCAATTTAAATTTACAAAATTCGCCACGGTGCTGTTAGCCAGCGGCATTATTTCACTACCGCTGGCAGCGCATGCTAATGACAGTTCAGAGCTTGAAGAGTTACGCGCACTAGTGCAACAATTAGATCAAAAAGTTAAAGTATTGGCACGCCAAGGTGAAATTTCGAGCGAAGAAGCTGTTGCTGCTAAGAAAACAACGCCAGTAGTTAAAGCCAGCGAAAATGGTTTTGGCTTTGAGTCTGCTGACGGTAAAAATTCCATTAAATTCAAAGGACTTTTACAAATTGATAATCGCAATTACAGCAATGTAAATGGCTTGGGTAGCGATGGTAAAAACATCAGCGGTTTTGACTTTAGACGTATCCGTCCAACGATTGAAGGCACCGTGTTTGGTAAATATGACTTCCGCTTTACGCCCGAGTTTGGTGAAGCTAAAACCGCCAGCACTACCAGTACCAGTGGCATTGTAGATGCCTACATAGATGCACGCTTTCAGCCTTCATTTAAAGTACGTGCAGGTAAATTCAAACCATTTGTTGGTCTAGAAAGACTCCAAAGCGGCTCTGACATTAAATTCATTGAGCGCAGTTACGTTAGTAACAATATTTTGCCTAACCGCGACCTTGGCGCCGCGATTCATGGCGACATACTTGATGGAAAGCTAAATTATTCAGTAGGTATTTATAACGGCGTAGTTGATGGTGGTGATATTACAACGGTACAAGATACGAATGTGGATAAAGAATATGCCGCTCGCATTTTTGCAATTCCATTCAAGGATAGTGACAGCGTACTTGCTGGACTTGGCTTTGGACTTGCTGCAACCCACGGTAATTTTAAGGGTTCATCAACGGCTAGTGGCTTACCTGGATACAAAACTGCGGGTCAGGAATCTAGCTTCTTTGCATATACAACCAGTACAGTGTTTGCAAACGGCGCACGCGATCGAATCTCGCCACAAGCCTATTACTACTATGGTCCATTTGGTGTAATTACAGAATATGCTCGAGTTTCACAAGACGTAACTAACGGCACCAAATTTGACAAACTAGATAATGATGCTTGGCAGATTGCCGGCTCTTACTTACTTACTGGAGAAGACGCTTCATTTAAAGGCGTAAAACCTAAGCAAATATTTAATACTGACGGTAATGGATGGGGTGCTTGGGAACTAGTAGCACGCTATCAAGAAAATAATATAGATAGTAAGGCTTTCCAAACAAGCGCAACGGTAGCTACAGGATATGCAGACCCAAGAAACAATGCTAGTGCTGCAAAATCATGGGCTGCCGGTATTAATTGGTATTTAAACCAAAACGTAAAAGTGGTCTTAAATTACGAACAAACCAGTTTTGTTGGTGGTGGACAAGCTAACGCTGCAGGTTCAGCTGGAGCTGGTGCATTTACCAATATTGCAGACAGACCTGATGAAAAAGCACTATTCACTCGCTTACAACTTTCATACTAATTTAGAGAGATTATAAAAAATGAAAAAATCATTACTCGCCATTGCGCTGCTAGCCGTAGCGTTTGGCACCGCAGCACCGCTTACGGCGGCAGCTAAAGACATTAGCTTACTCAACGTTTCTTACGATCCAACGCGTGAGCTTTACCAAGATTTCAACGATGCTTTCAGCAAATATTGGCTAGCTAAAACAGGCGACAAAGTGACTGTTAAAGCTTCTCACGGTGGTTCTGGCAAACAAGCACGGGCTATTATTGACGGCTTAGATGCTGACGTAGCAACATTAGCATTGGCCTATGATGTGGATCAACTGTACGAAAAAGGCAGATTGATTCCTAAAGATTGGCAAAAACGCTTGCCGCACAATAGCTCGCCTTACACTTCAACCATCGTATTATTGGTTAGAAAAGGCAACCCTAAAAACATTAAAGATTGGGATGATTTAATTAAACCAGGCGTTTCTGTGATTACGCCCAACCCTAAAACATCAGGTGGCGCACGTTGGAATTATCTAGCGGCTTGGGCTTACGCACAGAAGAAAAATGGTGGCGATGAAGCTAAAACTAAAGAGTTCGTCGGCAAATTGTTTAAAAATGTACCGGTGTTAGATACTGGTGCGCGTGGATCTACCACCACATTTGTTGAGCGCGGCATTGGCGATGTATTGCTAGCTTGGGAAAATGAAGCATTTTTAGCACAAAAAGAGTTAGGCGTAGGCAAGTTTGAAATTGTTGTGCCTTCACTTTCTATCTTGGCTGAACCGCCAGTGACTGTGGTGGATAAGTTTGCTAAAAAACATGGTACAGAAGCGGTTTCTAAAGCTTATCTTGAGTATTTGTATACTGAAGAAGGCCAAGAGATTGCGGCTAAAAATTACTATCGGCCAACTTTAGCGTCAGTGGCTAAAAAATATGAAGGTCAATTCCCAAAAGTTAATTTTGTGAAAATTGATGATGACTTTGGTGGCTGGCAAATTGCACAGAAAAAACACTTTTCTGATGGCGGTACCTTCGATCAGATTTATCAAAAGTAATTGTAAAGTAATTTGATTTAAAGCAGCGCCAGACAAAATCTGACGCTGCTCTTTACTAGGAGACTCTTACCATGAGTTCAGTATTAATTGTAGGTGGTGACCAGATTGATGGCATCAAACAAGTTTTAAACAAACACGGCGTAGATGATATTAATCATTGGCCTGGGCGCAAAGCCGGTGACACACACAAAGTTATTCCTCAAGACACCAGAGTCATCATTTTTATCACCAATTGGATTAGCCACTCTATTACCCATAAAGTTAAGAAAAATGCCATAAAACGTGGCATCAGACTGATTTACGCGACTAATGGAGCGACGGCTTTGCATAATCGTTTACAGCAAGCAGATTCTGGTTTTGCTCTGGCGACCAGTAGTCCTCACACAAATTATACAAATTATACAAATTCAGACTTTCTGCATTAAATAAACCATTGTCAACACTAAAGGATTAAATTAATGGCGACACTACGATTAGGCGACACGGCACCAAATTTTGTGCAAGAATCAAGCATAGGCAATATTGATTTCTATCATTGGTTAGGAAACAGTTGGGGAATATTGTTCTCCCACCCGGCGGATTACACGCCAGTTTGTACTACTGAACTTGGTGCTACGGCCAAATTAGCGGATGAGTTTAAAAAACGCAACGTTAAAGCCATCGCACTTTCGGTGGATTCTGTTGATTCGCATTTAGGCTGGATAAAAGATATCAACGAAACCCAATCGACCACGGTTAATTTTCCTATTATTGCCGATGCTGATAGAAAAGTTTCAACACTTTATGACTTGATACACCCGAATGCCATTAGCAACGCCACCGTCAGGTCTGT
>CAIYLB010000214.1 GCA_903926935.1 uncultured Pseudomonadota bacterium | reverse complement strand
GTCACCTTGCGCCAACTTTTCTGGTGGTGAAAAATCACGCTTAGCCTTGGCTTTACTGATTTGGACACGGCCTAATTTATTGCTGCTAGACGAGCCCACCAACCATCTAGATTTAGAAATGCGCCACGCCTTAACCTTGGCACTGCAAGATTATGAAGGCGGCGTAATTTTGGTTTCTCACGATAGAGCCTTGTTACGCGCCACTTGCGATGAATATATATTAGTCGCAGATGGTAAAGCCACGCCGTTTGATGGTGATTTAGAAAATTATGGACAATGGTTAGCGGAGCAACGTTTAAAAGACAAACAAGCCACGCAAGTGATTGCCACTGATAAACCTAACAAAAATGATCGCGCCGCGAATAAAGCTGATAAGCAAGCTAGAATTTTAGAACGCAGACCTTTAGTCAAAGAGTTGGAGCAAATTGAGCTGAATATTACTAAGTGGAATGCCGATAAAAAAGTGTGTGACGACAGATTAAATGACAGTGAACTTTATACCGCCAGCGACAAAACTGAGTTGCAAGAGTTGCTTAAAAAACAGGCGGACTTAGTCAGTAAGTTAGATATAACAGAAGAGCGCTGGTTAGAATTGCACGAGTTGTTAGAAGCAATGCCAGCGTTAGATTAAAACCTTAGATATGAGACTTTTGCAATAAGCTTAATTGGCCAAGATTTAATATAAAATCCCCAATTATCGTCATTCTCGCGTAGGCGGGAATCTAGGCAACTCAACAACTTAACTGGATTCCCGCCTACGCGAGAATGACGTAGTTGATGGTTTTTAGGCTTAAAAATCACTAGTGCAAAGGTCGCAGATTAAAACATCAGATTAAAAAATAGATACTTCACACTCACACCAAACCAAATAACTGCTAGGACTCAATATGGAAATTCAATATTCAACACGTATCAAACTAATGCATGCCTTATGCTTAGCAGATTCCTTGCAGGACGATGAAGCCGCACCAAATACCAACTTAGATGATTATGAGGCGCTGGCGGCGGCGGATTATTTAAGTTGTTACATTACTTTTAAAGCTATTCAAGCTGCAGAGCGTTCGCCATTGGCGGAACGCAGTGATAATTTTGATATGTTGAGTGTTTACCAAGCTTACGCGCTATTGGTGTTTGCATTTTTGGCACGGCCGCTCGCGCAAGAAGATATTATGCCTAATTTGCAAGCGGCACAAATTACCATAGCCAAGACTCTTTTTGCTGGTTTATCAGACGCGGAATTAATCGAAATTGTTGATGCTGGCTTTAATAAATTCAAATTAATTGGTGATGCAGAAACCGAACATTGGACTGAGTTTAGAGAAAATCTAGATAAACTGGCTATCGCTTTTATTGTTGCCGGCACAGACGATGAAAGCCCGCATGACAAAGAAGAAGTGATTCCATTGTTTGGACAATTGTTAAGCCAATTATGCGAAGCATTTGAAAACGTTTAATGTTGGTTTAGGGTTTTATTAAGAGGCAAGGCCCTTATCTGCGCCTATCTTGGGTCGCTGCCAGTCAAATAATACCAACGGCCGGCTATCCATTCAAACTCACTTAGTTCATGTAAGCGTTCGGCTTTTCCAGCCACTTTATAGCGCGCCACAAACTCAACGCTTGCACTTTTCTCGCTAATTTTTTTAGTATTTTTGACTTGCAGACCTAGCCACTTGGTGGCCGAATCTTCGGCTAGATTCAGTGCGACAGGGCGCGTGTTGGGGTGCCATGTTTGCAAGAGATATTCATCTAAACTTAGAACAAAAGCGGTGTAGCGCGAGCGCATGAGCGCTTCGGCAGTGGGTGCGGTAATGCCCTTGTGATACGGTTCGCAGCAAGTGCTGTAAGGCTTGCCGCTTTCACAAGGGCAGAGATTTTGAGCGCTAGGCTTGATAAGATTTTTAGATAATTTCACGCGTTTCTAAAAACTCAATATCTGGGTAACGCTCTTGAGCCATTTGTAAATTCACCCGGTTTGGTGCTAGGTAAACATATTCATTAGCGCCATCCAAGGCCACGTTAAAGCCGTATTTATCGGCAATGGCACTTAAGTCAGCATCTTTGCCGCGTAGCCATCTAGCGGTATAGCAATCGTAATTTTCAAACACAATATCTACGCCATATTCATGCTCTAATCGGTGCGCAACCACTTCAAACTGCAACATACCCACTGCGCCTAAGATCAGGTCATTTGATAATAAGGGGCGGAACAATTGTGAAGCACCTTCTTCAGCCAATTGTTGCAGGCCTTTTTGTAGTTGCTTCATTTTAAGTGGGTTTTTTAAGCGCGCACGGCGGAAAAATTCAGGGGCAAATGATGGAATGCCGGTAAATCTTAGTTCTTCGCCTTCACTAAACGTGTCGCCAACTTTAATCGTTCCGTGGTTAGGAATGCCGATAATGTCGCCTGAGTAGGCTTCATCCATGGTGGTACGATCTTGCGCCATAAATGTAATGGCGTTGTTGACTGCCATGAGCTTGCCGGTGGTGACTTGTTTGATTTTCATGCCCCGTTCAAAGCGACCAGAACAGACGCGCAAAAAGGCGATTCTATCTCTATGTTTTGGGTCCATATTGGCTTGAATTTTGAACACAAAGCCAGAGAATTTAGCTTCATCTGGATTCACTAAACGCGCTGAAGTATTACGTGCTAAAGGCGCAGGCGAGAGATCTACCACCGCATCCAGCAACGATTGCACGCCAAAGTTGTTAATAGCAGAACCAAAGTAGACCGGTGTTTGTTTGCCGTCTAAAAAGCGTGCTTGATCAAACGTGTGAGAAGCGCCGCGGACTAATTCAATATCCACGCGTAAATTATCAGCAACGCGGCCTAGTACTTCATCTAAGCGAGGATTATCCAAGCCATTAATAATCTCAGAAGTACCTTTATCAGCACGCGGATCAAAAAATGAAATGGTATCAGTATATAAATTGTAAACGCCTCTAAAGCCTTTACCCATACCAATCGGCCAAGTCATAGGCGCACATTCCATGCCTAAAGTGGTTTCAATTTCATCGAGCAATTCAATCGGCTCGCGGCTTTCGCGGTCTAATTTATTGATAAAAGTGATAATAGGTGTGTCACGCATGCGACACACATTAAGTAGTTTGATGGTTTGCGCTTCTACACCGTTAACCGCATCAATTACCATCACCGCCGAGTCCACGGCAGTTAATGTTCTATAGGTATCTTCAGAAAAGTCATCATGGCCTGGGGTATCTAGCAAATTCACCATGTGCTCGCGGTATGGAAACTGCATGACAGAGGATGTGACTGAAATGCCACGTTGCTTTTCAAGCTCCATCCAGTCTGAAGTCGCATGGCGTGAGGCTTTACGACCTCGCACTTCACCCGCTACTTGAATAGCGCCACCGAACCATAATAGTTTTTCGGTTAACGTAGTTTTACCCGCATCCGGGTGAGAAATAATTGCAAAGGTACGACGGCGTTTGATTTCTTCTTGCAGAGATGCCATTTGGTGAGAGATTTAAGGAAAAACGCTATTTTACCTTAAATGTTTACTTATGCTTAATGGTGATGCCAGCCAGTTCAATAGCTACGCCTAGCACCACTAATATCCAGCCACTCAAGCCACTGTGGTTAAAAATATCTGTAGATAGAAAAATTAGTGTAGCACCTAACAAAATAAATAGCACACTCCAAAATCGCCTAGTAGATTGCTTGCGTAGCATGATAAAACCTACCTGCGCCAATGCACGCGAAGAAAATGTTCGCCAGCGGTGTATTTAATTTCTAACTCACCTTGGTATGCATGGCGTAAGGCTTCGCCTATACCTTTGGCTAAATGAACGTCCGTGGTGGTGACCAATAGGGCATCTTCTTTATCATCTATTCGCTCTATGTCCATAATGCGTTTTAGTGGATGTTCTGCGCGCTGGTGCTGCTCATGGTTGCGAATCAAATGTATGATATCTTCATGGTGTTCTTTTAAGAACTCGCCTTCCAGCGTGACAAATCCAGCCGGAACATTATCATTGATACGGTGGCAGGCCGGACAGATGGTACTATGCGCATCACTTTCAGCTGCACCCCACTGCCAACGACCTTTATGAAATACTACTCCGCATTGTGGGCAGGTAATTGGCTCGGCTAATTTTTCTGTTGCCTGATAAGCATCAATTTCTTGCTCTAACAAAGCGCGTTCGTGGCTTAGGCTTTTAAAGCCTGTTGAAGTTTGATGAATCGTCATTTTTATTTCCTCCAATATATGCGGTTATTTGTTTTTATGGCACCTAAAGCGAATATATTTAACGCCTAGAACTTACTTCATTCTTTTGCTCATGGCGTAGCAATTTAGCCAGTGCGCCAAACTCTTTTGCCAGTAATTGCAACACATCATCCAATGTCACAATGCCTAATAAACTACCCTCTTTATCCACCACAGGCAGTCGACGAATACCTTTACTAGACATTAATTGCATGGCGTCAAAAATGCCTACATCCTCTTTTACCACTGTTAGGTGCGTTAACATAATGTCGCCAACGGTAATGACTCGGCTATCCAAATTGGTCGCGACCAATTCTATGACGATGTCGCGGTCTGTCAAAATACCAACTGGCACAGACTTTCCTTCGCGATCTTCTATTACCAGCACATCACCAACATGATATTGGCGCATCAGCATGGCCGCGTGCAGCACAGTTGCATCACGGTGTACGGTTATCACTTCTCGGCTGCAAATTGCACTAATGGTCATGTTGTTACCCTTTTTTATTAAGGTTTTTTATAAAAGTTAGACTTTACCGTTTGACAAAGATAGTGAATCTAGTCAATTTTAGATTTAAAAAATACGCGTGCAAAAGCCGTTACTTTTCCCCAGTATGTGCTTTTCTAACTAGCAGTACTGGTACTGGGCTAGTACGCGCCACCGTTTCGGCATCGCTTCCCATCACCAAGCGTTCAATGCCACGCAAACCATGCGTACCCATTACAATCAAATCTGCCGGCCATTCTTCAGCCTCACTTACTACAAATTTTGAGACTCTGCCGCCTATCGCTTCTAGCACTTTCGAATCAGCAGTAACGCCAGCCTTGCTGGCAGCATCCTCAGCTTTTTTAAGCACTTTTTTACCATTTTTTCGCAAAATTTCATCAATGTAGATCACATTTAAATCGCCAGTCACATCTAATATCGGAAAGTAAGTGTCAATGACGTGCAAAAATCTAAGCTTGGCATTGTGGTCTTTTGCCAGTTTAATCGCCTCATGCATGCCGTCGTTAGAGGTTGGGCTGCCATCTACTGGGCAAATAATTTTTTTGTACATATAAGGACCTTTTGTAAATAAAATGGCTATTTATCTATTAGTTAAAATGACTGTTTTCAATATGGCTTAAACTTAAAAGCTTTTGTAAATCTTTTTTTAAAATTTAGGTGCGGAAATGCAAGAGAAAACAACCGGACTTTTTCGTAAAGATGGTGTATTTTTTTCATCAGAATAGCCAATAACAATCGGCGCAATTGCAACGTAATTATCTGGAATTTTTAATTTTTCACGTACTTCAGGCACCTCAAATGCCGATAATGCACTTCCAATGACACAAGAGCCTAAATTCATCGCGCAAGCGGCCAGCATCATATTTTCTGCTGCTAGCCAACAGTCTGCGGTAAAAAATGGAAGGTCTGCTTTCCCGCAGATGAGAATAAGCGTATTCGCATCATGAAAAATATTAAAATCTGGACGGTTAAATAGATCTGACTTATGTTCTGCTTGCTTGGAGTTATGCTTATGGATTTGATTAAGGAACAAAGGTTTTGCGTAATCAGACAAATTCTTCAGCAGGATTTTGTCTTGAATAATAACAAAAGCCCAAGGTTCTTGGCCAAGCGCAGTTGGCGCTCTTACCGCTGCTTCCAGCAGATTGTTAATAGTAAGGTTATCAACCTTTTTTGATTTATATTTACGTACTGAGCGGCGCGCAAGCAACGCCTCGAACATTGTTTTTTCAAATTCAGGTAATGGCACGATCTAAGTACCTCCATGATTAATTTTTGATAGCCCCATTGCTCAACAGATTATCAATAAAAAGCATCATGGGAAATCCGCGCGAACACGTATAGATAAGATTGCGTGCGCTAGATTATTTAGTGTCGCTAGATTGACTAGTGAAATTTATGGTTGGAATTTAAATATGAGGCGGGCTAAATTTTAACTATCTAATCCAATTTAACTTCGCCAACATGTGCTATGCGTGCTAAATCCAGTAGATTGACTGCGCCAGTTTTGTGCATTATTTTAGATTTATGAATTTCTACCGTGCGGTGGCTAATGCCTAAATGTCGTGCAATTTCTTTATTGGGGTAGCCTTGAATCGCCAGTTTTAGCACATCTCTTTCCCTATCCGTCAGTCCTGCAATGCGCGATATTGCATCTTGCTGAGTAGCATTATCTGACTGTATTCTCTCAGACTCTCGAACCGCGGAGAGCACTGCTATCATCAAATTTTCACGAGTCACTGGTTTGGTTAAAAAATCTAGAGCACCGGCTTTCATTGCCCTAACACTCATAGGAATGTTGCCATGACCAGTGAGGAATATAATTGGGAGTAAAGTATTGCGCTGAGTTAGTGCTTCTTGTAACTGTATACCATCCATGCCTTGCATGCGAATATCTATAATGATGCAACCTAAACAGTTAGGTTCAGCAGCTTCTAAAAAATCCTCGGCACTGGCGTAAGTGCGCACGACCAAATTTTCTTGACCTAACATTAACATCAGCGAATCTCGAACGGCTGGGTCGTCATCCACAATAAACACCGTAGCTTCAGTAATTTTATCAGTAAGCGCGGCTGTATTTAATTTTGAAAGGTTCATGAATCATGTTTCCTTACGGTGCAAAGGGTAAAGTCAAATGAAATGTTGCGCCAATATCCGTGCTTGGATCGAGCCAAAGCTCGCCGCCATTGGCTTCGGTTAGTGCGCGGCTAATGGCAAGCCCCATGCCTATGCCAGTTTTTTTTGTGGTAAAAAAAGGATCAAAGATGCGTTTGGCTGTTTCAGCGTCTAAGCCTGGACCTTTATCTTGCAGCGAGACATGGGCCATATTTGAGATCGCACTAGTACGTACACTGACCTTGATGACAGAATTTTTTATTGTTGCTCCGCGCATCGCCTCCAGGGCGTTTGTGAGCAAATTGATCAATATTTTTTGTACCTGAATTCTGTTAGCCAATACTTTTGGTAAGTTTTTTTCTAGCTGTATCGAAGGGCGAAACTCTAAATAACCACTGCCACGTACGTGATTCAAAGCCTCTTTTATGGCCTCGTTAAGATCAAATTTCTCAGTGACTAAATCGCTTTTTTGCAGGAAATTTAATAATTCATGCAAACTGCGGCCTGCGCGGTTCGCCTGCGCTACACATCCTTCAAGCGCATGTTTTAAATTATCTGGATAATGCGTGCTGGCTTGCATTGCATACAAAGCTACTTCGCTGTAGGCAGATATGGCCGCCAAAGGCTGATTAAGCTCATGTGCAATAGCCGAAGCGGTATGAGCGGCTACCATTTGTTGTGAAATCAATTCCACTTCGGTACGTTGTTCTTGTGATTTTTTTTCTAACATTTTTTGCTCGGTAATATCCCGCGCTACACCTACTAAACGGATGGCGATACCGTCTTCAAAGTGCATACGTCCGATGGCTGATACCCAGCGTTGAGCATGAGTATTTGGATTAATTACCCGATAATTAGCATGGTACTCGCCACTACCTTTTGGATTGATTGCCGCTTCAAGTGCCTCTTGCCTAGCAATTTGGTCTGCTGGGTGAATAATGGTAACGAAGCGTTTTTCATGAGTGATGGACTCTTCAGATTCGGCCCCCCAAAGATCACGCATTTTATCGTCCCAATGCAACACATTTTGGTTGGAGTCGAAATCAAACACGCCCAAACCGGCAGCTTCTTTGGCTAATTGTAGGCGTTCTTCACTGGTTTTAAATGATTCTTCAGCCTGCCGAAGAGACTCGGCCTCATAGATGGTCACTAGGTTATAGCACTGATTGGCATTTTTGATCGGGCTTAGGCCGATATTAACCTGTAATTCTTTACCATCTTGTCGCAGTACTACAAGTGGCCGCCCGCTGCCCATGGCGCGTTTTTCTGGGTTTTGCGTATAAGTTTCTCTATGCTGGTGGTGGCTGCGCCTGAAGCGTGATGGCATCAGCGCCTCAACTTTAAGGCCGCATAGTATTTCGCTTGTGTAGCCTAGCATCTCTTGCGCGGGCTTATTAGCAACAATAATTGCGCCTTTATCATCTACCAGTAACATGGCATCTACTGCGGCTTCGAACAGCAACTCAAAATTCAAGCCCTTAAGTAGATCAATCAAACCATTTCCTTATCAAAAAAAGGTGGGTAGTAACCATTAAAGTCTACGACACAATGCAGATGTATGTCCATCAATCTGCCTCTAAAAACCGCCTTATAAGGGCTAGCCCTTACGCGTTTGCACGAATTTACTAATGATCTGTAGTTCTGTTATTACAATAGTTCTGTTATTACAATAGCTCGGTAAATACATTTAAAGCATTGTTATTAAATTACCTACAAGCACAAATTTCATGAATCCAAGTCAATTAATTTTTTTACTATTCATTATTGAATTAATTTTATCCGGCTTTTGGTATGCAGGTAGCGCGGTGACTGAGTTTTTTTTAATGATAATGGTTGTGCTTGGCTGCCGCGATGTATTAATAAATCGTTCCTGGCAGGTTTACCCTTTATCTAGATTTATGTTGATTTATCTAGTGTGGTTATTGATCGTTGCCTTCAGCAGTGCTATTCATCAAACTAGTATGACGACATTGGCAATTTTGGTAAATTTACCAGTGGTTTATTTGGCGGCCAGCAATACATCTAACTTTTTCACAATATGGAAGTATTTACGTATAGCACTCTTTGTCATGGGGGTCGGTTTGGCCGTTTGGGCAATCTGGCAAGTTTTTAATCAGGTCGGCTATGGTTACGCCGTTGGTCCGTTAAAAGATCGCAATCTTTTTGCTGCATTGATTAATATACTTTGGTTTCCTGCCACTTTTTTATTCTTAAGCAGCCAATCAAAGTCATATCGCTGGTTGCCATTATTGTCGGGAGCTGGTTTATTTTTGATGAGTACCGCCTTGTTTGCTACCTCGTCACGAGGCGGAATCGCCACATGGTTGTTATTACTGCCCATTTTATTGTGGGCGGCTTATCGCAATGCTCAATCTAGACGTTTAGTTGCCATTATTCCGCTTATTGCGGTATCGGCTTATTTTTGCAGCGATCTGTTGTTACACGTCAGCATTGCTGACCGTACCTTTAAATTGGCAGAAGATCCTTCAACCTATTTACGACTTTTGCTATGGCAATCCAGCATAAAAATGACATTATCTCACCCTTTTGTAGGCACTGGTTGGGGTACATTTATGAACTACTATCCGGCATACCGCTCACCTTTGGAAAATGGCAGTGCTGGTTTTTCTGCGCACAGTGACTACCTGCAATTTGCCGCTGAGGGCGGAATTCCAGCCCTATTGCTATTGTTAGGCCTGTTATTGGGATTACTGTTTCAGTTAAAACGTAGCCTGCAACGTGTCGATAATTTGTCCAGTTTAGAAAGTACTGCTTTATTACTTGGTGTATTAGCCTTATTTATTCATGCAAGCGTTAATTTTATTTTTTACGGGGCATTTATGAATATATTGGCAGGGCTTTACCTTGCTAGAGCAGCGCAATTAATAGATACAAAGCACACTATTGAATTTTTTAGTCTAGCTTCCAATCTGAATGTAAATTTAGATAGAATTAGCCAGCCGACAAAACGTATATTTTTGGGTAGTGTTGTTTTACTTATGGCTCTAGCGTTAGGCCCTAATCTTGTATCTGGATTAATTAATAAACAATCTAGCATTAACTCAGCCAATCTTATATCACACAAAATGAATGCTTATAAAATTGCAAAATTAATTACCAAAATCAACCCACAAGAACTAATAGCACAAGAAATTATCCTGAGAACGGCGGAGCTTGCTTTAGCTGATAGCGCCTTTATCCACAGTTCAGGCGTAGCATTTCAGCGAACGTTGCTTAAAGATACGCTAGAGCGCTTTGAAAGCTTGCGCGCACAAACCGCTAATGATCCAAATATAGGCGTGCGCCAAGCTAAAGTGCTGATAGCCAATCACCTGATTTTAGATGGTGATGTTGGTGGTGCCAGTGTTAGCCGTGGCAATATGAGTCATGCTAATGGTGCTTATGCCAAAGCACACCAGGTGCTTATAGACAACCTAAAAGCGGATCCTTACCACACTAGCAGCTTCATAATGTTGGCTCGTTTGCAAGTAGATGAAGGTCATCGTACCGAGGCGATTAATACTTTAAAACGTGCGCAAGGCCAAGTTTTTGGAGCTTACAATCAACATTTAATAGCCATTGAAGCGTTACGCCAGCTTGCTTCACCTAAAATAATTGATGAATTAGATACTTTAGAAAAAAAAGTGCGTCTAGTTGATTCTGATTTGGATGCGGATAAAAAGTTAACAGTAGCTGACGATTTTAATAAAAATATCGATAGAAGCTTAGTACGCATCGCACACCAAATTAAGCTTGTATATTGAACGTTCATCTATTAGTTTTATAGAATAAATTACTAGTAGTTTTGCTAATTTTGGCTAGCTAATTCAGCGTCAAGTCCCCATCAGAATTTTACTCACACACTTAACTTTTTTTCACTAAGCCGCTAATTCTATACATGCATCCAGTTAATTGTTAGGGGTTCGCACGTATAGAAAAGCCAACTTTATTACAGTAAATTACAAACATCGGCGTGGCGTTAGGGATGGCAGGTAAGTTTATGCAAGCCAACATCAAACGGATTCGCAAGATGTGAGATTGGTTTTAAGTAAACGTTATTAGTTGTTGTAATTAGTTAGTTTTTATTAATTAAGGAGAATTATTGTGAAAAATTTTTATTTAGGCTTTCAACGTTTTTTAAATGATGAAGAAGGTGTAACTGCTATTGAATATGCGCTTATTGCAGCATTAATTGCGGTGGTGATTGTGACTGCGGTACAAACGGTCGGTACGAAAATTAATACGGTGTTCACTACTGTAGGAACTAAACTCACCACTTCTTAGTTGAGTCAGCGTGGCCTTTTTGCATAATATATGAGGTTAGCCTAATGATGCATGCTTAAAGGCCTAGTACTGTTTCTATGGAATGTAGCGAGGCTTATAAGTTTGAAGGCTTTAATTCCTCGTTGTCTTAAGGCGATTGGATGCTGGTAGTACACATATAAATTGCACGATGTGGTTTACGCTGAAACTATTTGTGAAAGATTACTATGTCACCAAACTTAATAGGATTGTTAGCGTTAACGCCGCTGTTTTGTTTGTTGTTGATGGTGACAAGGCAAGATGTTCGCACTCGCCGCATTCCTAATAAGTTAGTGTTGATTGGGATTTTGATGGGCGTGGCGTTGAATGGTTTTCTACCTGAAGGTTCCGGTTTCAACAATACAACACCTGGTGGGTTGGGTTTCTTAGTTGCTTTGGAGGGTTTGGTTGTAGGTCTAGTAATGTTATTGCCTATTTATTACTTGCGTGCTATGGGTGCTGGCGATGTCAAATTGATGGCTATGGTAGGTGCCTTTCTAGGACCAAATGATATTTTAGGCGTGGTGTTAGCCACCTTTGTAGCCGGTGGATTGATGGCGTTAATCTTAGTCGTGAGGTCTAAGCAGTTTGGTCAAATGCTACAAAACATCAAGCTTATATTACTAGGCGGAATGGTGAAAATGAGTGCAGGGCAATTGCCATTAATGAATGACTTACCTATTTCTGTAGGTAAACTACCTTACGCGCTGGCAATAACTGTAGGAACTTTTGGTTTTTTAGTGTGGCAACGAATGCAGTGAGTTTTTTATATAAATTTTTGATATCAATGGACATTGAGTAAAAAAATAATTATAAAAAATAGCGAATATTAATAAAAAGAAGAGCTAAATGATGATATCAAAGCTTACGGAATCGTTAGATATAGTGCAAGTGGAGCGGCGTAAATGGCAGCCTCCTGCTCAACCTTGTACTATCGAAGAAACTGGTCTTAGCTTTGAATTTTTAGTGGAGCTTCTCACCAAAACTTTGTTCATGGGCGGGCATATGCGCTTGCTTGATCTTGTTTCCCATTCCAAACTTTCCGTGGCTGTGTTAGAGCCTTTGTTAGCTTTCATGCGTACCGAGCATATATGTGAAGCATCACGTAGTAGCGAAGCTGAAACGGCGATTTCTTACAATCTAACTGAACTTGGCCGTTTACGGGCAGATGATTATTTGCGAAAAAACCAGTATGTGGGTCCGGCACCTATCAGTTTGCATGCCTATATTGATCAAGTGAATTTGCAGTCGGTAAAGAATATGCAAGTGACGCATGAGCAACTAGCAAAAGCATTTAGTGGCTTGGTGATTAAAGAAGGCATTCTCAAGCAATTTGGTGCTGCCATGAATTCAGGCCGCGCAATTTTTGTCTATGGCCCGCCTGGTAGTGGTAAGACCTTTATCGCAGAACATTTGGCCGGGCTATTAACCGGCGATGTAGCTATACCACATGCCATTGTGGTAGATAACGAAGTGATACAGGTGTTCGATCCCTTAACGCATATACCTTTGTTGCCGCCAGGTAGCAATGGCAATAGCGCTACAGGTTTTGATCGGCGGATGAGTTCAGATGCACGTTGGGTGCCATGCAGTCGGCCAGTGGTGAAAACTGGCGGCGAACTGACGTTATCTATGTTGGATTTAGACTTTGATGAAAATGCGCGTTTTTATCAGGCGCCACCACAAGTAAAAGCCAATAATGGCTTGCTGATTATTGATGATTTAGGTCGGCAATTAGCCCCGGCTATTGACATTATGAACCGTTGGATTGTGCCGCTAGATCGCCATGTGGATTATTTAGCCTTACATACAGGCAAAAAATTTATGTTGCCGTTTGATGTGATTGTGGTTTTTTCAACCAATTTAGCCCCCAGCAAACTTGCAGATGAAGCATTTTTACGCCGGCTTGGCTACAAAATATATGTAGGACTACTTAGTGAAGAAGAATATCGGCTGATTACTCAGCAAGTCTGCAGTGAATTAAAAATTCCATTTAGTGAAGATGGCTTTAATTTTCTGCTGCATGAGCATCATTACAAAAGTGGTAAGCCTTTATATGCGTGTATTCCTCGCGATATTTTGGAGCAGTTAAGAGACATTGCTATATATGAAGGCACGCCGGCAGTGATGTCTAGAGAGTTGATAGATTGGGCATGGAATAACTATTTTACACATGATTAATTGACACAAGTTTAATACATACAAGACACACATTTGTTAATGAAAGTTTAGAGATCAAAGGGGCGCACAAATGAAAAATCCAAGAGCTGTAATAATGATTGTAATTTCAGTAAGCATAGGCTTGGGTGCTGTTGTTCTAGCCTCAAATTGGATGTCAAAACAAGCTAAGGTAGCCTCAAGTAAAGTCGTTGTGGCGGCCAATGATATTGATATAGGCTCACCGCTTACGCCACAGGTGCTTAAGCTGTCCGATTGGCCCAAAGGTAGCGTGCCTAAAGGTGCTTATGAAGATATTAAAGCGTTAGATGCCCGTGTGTTGAAAACTAGCTTGCTACGTGATGAGCCGGTTTTGGAATCTAAGCTCGCACCTTTAGGCGCTACAGGCGGATTGTCCGCTGTCATCGGTAAAGGTAATCGCGCTATGACAGTTAGGGTGAACGATGTGGTTGGTGTGGCTGGGTTTGCCTTGCCGGGCAATTATGTAGATATCGTTGTAAATACCGAAGATGAAAGTATTAAGTCTGACAACGTAAACAAGAGTATCTCCAAAATTGTCTTGGAGCATATTCTGGTGCTTGCTGTTGCGCAGGAGCAGCTTAGAGATGACACAAAGCCTAAGGTTGTGAATGCTGTAACGCTTGAAGTTACGCCAGAGCAGGCTGAAAAGCTAGATCTTGCACGTAGCGTCGGAACACTGTCCTTAGTTTTACGTAATCAGATTGATAGCAGCCTTGTGACGACTCTAGGGTCTACTAAAAAGAATTTACTTAACCGCACGGAGCCTTTGGTAACTATGCCACAACAGCCAGAATTGAGTACGCCTGTTAAAAATTTGACGGTAAATCGCAGAGCTTCTGCAAAGAGATCCGTTGACAAACCCGCAGCCTACGAGCAGGTGGAGGTGGTGCGTGGTTCAACCAAAACGATTGAGGAATTTAAGCCTTAAGCTACATAGATGTCACTTAAATTAGTGTGTAAATAGTAGGTATTTTGTAGCGAATTTGAAAGCGAAATGGCGTATTACCAGGGAGAAATGAATATGCAGAAAATTACTCATAGCCAGTTTTTAGGTGGCCAGTTATTACATTACAGTGGCAAGTTACTAGCAGCAACATTAGGTATTACCATATTCGCAGGGACACAGTTATATGCTGCGGAGCCTTTTAATGGAGCCGTTGTTAAGTCCGATTTTGTCAATGCTGCGCCAGCGAAAAAAAGTTTTCCAACTAGATTTAAGGCGCGTCACTTGGCTGGCGCTATAAGCCCCGCTGATAAATCTTCTCGTTCTGCCCAAACATTGACCGAGCTTGTGCCTAAGATGGAACTTTCACTTGGCCAATCTCATTTAGTTAGGTTGCAAGCAGGTATGAATCTAAAAAAAGTAAAAGTGGATGACGAAAAAATAGTGCAGGTCGAAGTGACCAGTCCTAGAGAGGTTGTTATACACGCAAAAACAGTCGGTTCGACAGTGGTGATTATTTGGGATCAATCTGGGAAAACTGCTGTGATGGACGTCAGTGTTGTTGGCGTAACAGTAGGCGTCGATGCCGCTGCACTGCAAGTTAAATTGCAACAAGTTTTGCCTAACGAAAAAGGCATTAAGGTAAGTACTGCCGCTGATTCTTTGGTATTAACTGGTACCGTTAGTGATTCAGTCAAAGTTGATAAAGCCTTAGCGCTTGCTGAAGCCTATGCTGGACTAGATAAAGATAAAAAAGTCATCAATATGTTGCAAGTTGCCGCACCGCAACAAGTGATGCTTGAAGTGAAGATGGCAGAAGTTTCAAAAAATTTATTGGATAAATTAGGCGCTTCATTTGCTGGTTCCCGTGTGAATGGTGGTGTGGCTTATGGCATCGCTGCTGGTTTTCTGAGTTTAACGGATGGAAAAATAACGATTGACCATGGCAATACCCATATCGCAGTAGATGCCGAGAATAGAGATGGTATTGTTAAGATGTTAGCAGAGCCTAATATTATTGCTATTAGTGGTCAGGAAGGTAGTTTTTTAGCAGGTGGAAAATTTTATATTCCAGTGCCACAAGGAACATATGGCGCCATCACCCTTGAGGAAAAAGATTTTGGGGTTGGTCTCAAGTTCACCCCTACTGTATTGGAAGATGGCCTTATAAACTTAAGAGTTGCTCCTGAGGTGACGGAATTAGCTAAATCTGAAGAAACAGCTGGAACTACTATCTCAAGTTACCCTTCGCTGATTACTCGACGTGTTTCTACTACGGTGCAATTACATGATGGACAAAGCTTTGCTATAGCTGGTTTACTGAAAAACAACACCACAGAGAATATTAAGCGTTTTCCAATTTTGGGTAATATTCCAATTCTCGGCGCTCTTTTTCGCAGTAGTTCTTTCCAGAATGAAAAAACTGAGTTGCTATTTGTTATAACGCCGAGATTGGTTAAGCCACTATCGGCAGATTATAAATTGCCTACAGATAATTTTAACGAACCTAGTAGTGCTGAGTTTTTCTTGAATGGTAAGTTGGAAGGAAAAGCAACGCAGACTGCAATACCAGTAGATAAGGATGCTTCATCACAGTCAAGCACGGTCATTCTTGAGCAAAAAAAAGCTCAAGACGGCTTTGAAATGAAATAAGGAGATCGTCATGCGTATATCAATATTTGTAGCCAGCCTCAGCAGTTTCTTTGTGTTACTTACCTTAACTGGCTGTGTTACCGAAACGCCTAATCTCGATACTCACTTTGGTGAGGCCGTTAATGCCGCTAAAGTTCAGCAGACAATTAATTTAGAAGCTTCGAAAAACATTAATCCAATCACCGGTCTGGATGGTGAGGCGGCTAATGCTGCTGTAGATAGATATCATCGGTCTTTCGTCCAGCCGCCTGTAACACCGAATGTATTTAATATTGGCGTTGGATCTGGAGGGTCTTCTGGCGGTACAGCACCATAAAAGCTTAGATTTAATGATTATTAGCCTTGTTAATGAAGTGAGAAATTAAAAAATGGAGCGTCAAGATGTTTAAGATTGCAGTTTTATCGCCCAATAAGGTTCGCATGGAGGAAATTCGCAGCATACTTCAGACTACTGGCGTGCCTAGGCAGGTATTATTGTTAGACGAAGGTATTAAACAGCTGACTCCTGGCACTGATAAGGAGTATTTAGACCTTATAGTGATCGACAGACTTAGCGATGGCGCTGAAGATTTAGCAACGTTAGAGCAATTATGTCTGCGTTACCCTGGCATGGCTATTATCATTTTGTGTGAAAACGCATCACCAGAATTTCTTATAGGTGCAATACATCTTGGTGTTAAAGACGTTTTGCCACTGAATGCAGATGCGCTTCTAGCTGCAGTTGAGCGTATAGAAAGTAAGTCAAAGCTAGTAGATGCACCACGTAAAATGGGTAAAGTTATTGTGTTTATGGCGAGTAAAGGTGGCAGTGGCGCAACCTTCTTGGCCTGTAATCTTGGGTATGTTTTGGCATCAGAATATCAGGTCAAAGTAGCTCTGCTAGATTTAAATCTACAGTTTGGCGATGCCACATTGTTTCTTTCAGATCAGGTTCCCCCAAATACCTTAGATGATGTCGCTAACAATATTTCACGCTTAGATGCTTCATTTTTAGCGTCGTCTATGGTTCATGTTTTACCCAACTTAAGCATATTAGCGGCCCCTGAAGATGCTGAGCACTCGGAGGATGTGGAGCCTAAGCATATTGAAGCTTTGCTGATGTTAGCAAAAGCTGAATATGACTATGTCCTTATTGATGCGGGCCGCATGCTTAATGCTACTAATCTAAAAGCATTAGATCAAGCCGATACAATTTTTTTGGTATTGCAGCAAACCTTGCCTTTTATTCGTGATTCGAGGCGCCTTATCCATACATTACAGTCGTTGGGATACCTTAAAGAAAAGATCAATCTGATTATTAATCGTTATGAAAAACATGCTGATATTAACTTAGAAGACGTAGAAGCTACGCTAGGTATGCCAGTGTTCAAAACAATTCCAAATAGTTATGAGTCAGTTTCTGCATCGGTTAACCAAGGTGTGCCAATGTTAAAAATTGCCAAGCGTGATCCAGTAACTAGATCTTTAGAAGAGTGGTCGGAAATATTAATATATGGCACAGAGCATAAAAAAAATAATTGGCTAGCTAATTTAATGAAAATGGCATGACAGGGATATGTATGGCGAGGACGCACATTATTATCGAGACCGTTAAGCTATGGTTTATATGACGTGTCACATTTTTGTCATTACGACTTATATCAATTTACTTGTACCTTTGCTCGTTTGCTAATGGCAATTAAACATAAATATTGCATTTAGGAAGGAATTTAACTATGTCTCTACGTGATAGGTTAGAAGAGATTAAAAAAGAGACGTCGCTAGCCCCAGTGATTACTGAGCGCCCAGGATTTATGGGCAACAAGGTTTATCAGGAGCTGAGATCGAGGATACATCGTAAGCTGCTTGATCGCGTTGACCTTAGTATGATGGAGAATATGGCGCCCGAGTTGTTGCGTGAAGAACTCAAAAACTTGGTTGAACGCCTACTTTCAGAGGAGTTGATGGCGATCAATGATTCTGAGCGTATCAATTTGGTGCGTGATATTCAGCATGAAGTATTAGGTTTAGGCCCACTTGAAATATTGATGGCAGATTCAACGATTTCAGATATTTTGGTTAACACCTACATACAGGTGTATGTAGAGCGCAAAGGTAAGTTAGAGCTGACCGATGTGCGCTTTGAAAATGAAGCACATTTACTCAAGATTATAGACAAAATTGTTTCTGGAGTGGGACGACGCGTAGATGAATCAAGCCCAATGGTTGATGCACGATTGCCTGATGGCTCAAGGGTTAATGCCATTATTCCACCGCTGGCAGTCGATGGCGCTATTTTGTCTATTCGCCGATTTTCATTAATACCGTTGCAAATGAAAGATTTTTTGCAATTAAAAAGCTTGACCACAGAAATGGCTGAAATTATAGAGGGTTTAGTTAAAGCTAAATTGAATATTCTTATTTCCGGTGGAACTGGTACAGGTAAAACTACGCTACTAAATGTTCTTTCCGGAAATATTCCGGCGACTGAACGCATTATTACTATCGAAGATGCCGCAGAGTTGCAATTGCAGCAGCCGCATGTGGTTCGCTTGGAAATACGACCACCAAATATTGAAGGTAAGGGTGAGGTTACGCCTAGGATGTTGGTTCGTAATAGTTTGCGTATGCGTCCTGATCGAATTATCGTTGGCGAGGTGCGTGGTGCAGAAGTGTTAGATATGCTACAAGCTATGAATACTGGACATGAAGGTTCTATGGCAACTGTGCATGCGAACACGCCTCGAGATGCGCTTATTCGCTTAGAAAGTATGATGAGCATGGCTGGTTTTAACTTGCCTCCTAAAGCCATGCGCGAGCAAATTAGTTCTGCAATAACTGCCGTAATTCATATATCTCGTCTGAGTGATGGAAAGCGTAAGGTTACTAGCATTAAGGAGATAACTGGAATGGAAGGTGACGTTATCACTATGCAGGATATTTTTGTCTTTGAACAAACAGGTGTAGCTGAAGATGGCTCTGTAATTGGGCATTTTAAGGCCACGGGTATCCGTCCTCGGTTTGTTGAACGATTACGCGTGCATGGTATTAACTTACCTGATGAGCTGTTTGATCCAACCAGATTGTATGAATAGGAGTTTAGTATGGATTATCTCTACTATTTATTTGTGGTGTTAGGTTTTTTAGCGGTAGTGCTTCTATTGGAGGGTATGTATTTAGCTTGGAATTCCTATAAAGGTCCAGAGGCAAGGCGTATTGAGGCAAGGTTACTGGCAATGTCAGCTGGGGCTGGCCATGAAAATTCGACCCTAGTCAAGCAACGGTTACTGGCGCAAACACCAGGCTTAGAAAGGTTGCTGTTAGAAATTCCCCGCATCCATCAATTAGATAGGCTTATTGTTCAGTCAGGTCTGCGTCTGAGTGTAGCTAAATTTATAGGATTGATGGTAGTGGCATTAGTAAGTGCAATAGCCATTGCCGTGCTGGCCGGTTTTCCTGTCATTGTGATTGCTGCGATTGGCTTTATTGCATGCTTTTTGCCCTTAATTTATACGAAATCTGCTAAGCACAAGCGAATGCTTGCTATTGAGCAGCAGTTGCCAGATGCATTAGATTTGATGGCGCGAGCAATGATGGCTGGTCATGCTTTACCCAGTGCGTTGCAGATGGTAGGTGGTGAAATGTCTGATCCTATTTCCTCTGAATTTCGCACTATATTTGATGAAATTAACTATGGAATTTCTACACAAGAAGCATTGGTTAACCTGACTACTCGGGTACCTAGTACTGATTTAAGTTACTTTGTAATTGCTGTGCTGATTCAACGTGAAACTGGCGGCAATTTGGCTGAGTTGCTCGGTAATATTAGTGCCTTAGTCAGAGCTCGCCTGAAATTACTAGGAACAGTACGCGTTTTATCTGCTGAAGGTCGTCTGTCAGCTTGGATATTAACGTTATTGCCCTTTGCACTAGCATCATTGCTACAGTTTGTTAATCCTAAGTTTTTAAGTGTGCTGTGGACAGACCCTATTGGATTGAGAATGGTAGGTATTGCAATGTGCCTGATGGTGGCTGGGATTTTTGTGATGTGGCGTATCACTAAACTCAGGGTCTAATAAATATTAAATAAGTGAGTACATAATGGATATTATAAAGATAATTTACTTAGTTCTTATTTTTTTTACCGTGTTCTTGGTCGTGTTAGTGGTGCTGACACAACTTGCCACCAGACCATTAAAGGCTAGATTGCAATTCGTAGTTGACGGATCAAAGTCAGGGGTTGGTCGAATAGCTGATACGTTTGAAGAGCCTGCTTGGATTACCCGTATCGTTGAGCTTACACAACCAATGGCAAAATTTTCCTTACCTAGTGAAGGTTGGGAGAAGTCAAAGTTGCGTATTCGCTTTATGAATGCAGGTTACCGAAGTGGAATGGCACCTACTTTATTCTTTATAGTAAAAACATTACTTACTTTTACATTTCCAGCCATATTTGTGCTCTACACCATTATTTCTGGAACGATTATCAAATCAAATGTATTTCTATTATTCATTGTTGGTTTGTCTGCCATTGGCTATTTTTTGCCTAATGCATTTTTGGCTCGGCGCATTGCTTATAGAAAACGTGAAATTTTTGAAAGTTTTCCAGACGCGATGGATTTGATTATCGTATGCGTAGAAGCTGGCTTGGGTTTAGATGCAGCGCTTGCCAGAGTGGGTGAAGAGATGCACATGAGAAGTCCAATACTAGGCGATGAGCTGCATTTAATTAATTTGGAGCTACGCGCAGGTAGTTCACGTGAAAGAGCTCTGCGTAATTTGGCATTAAGAACTGGGGTTGAAGATATTGATACCTTGGTAGCCATGCTGGTTCAGTCTGACCGTTTTGGTACCAGCATTGCGGACGCATTACGCGTGCATGCGGATAGTTTGCGCACAAAACGCCGATTTAGAGCGGAAGAGGCAGCCGCAAAAATAGCCTTAAAACTATTATTTCCGCTTATTTTCTTTATTTTCCCATCAATGTTATTGGTGTTGCTGGGCCCAGCGTTTATAGGGATTAATACTATTCTACTGCCGACATTTTCAGGTCAGTAATTCTAGTTATTTGATTGGAGGTAAAAATGAAATTTATTGGGAAAGTCTTACCGGCGGTCTGCTGTATTTCAATGTTAAGTGCTTGTGTAACTAATCGGCCAGTCAAAGAAGTGCTATTGCCCATTAGGTCAACTACAAACCATATTGTTGCTGATAGTTCTGAGGCGTTGTATAACATTGGCCGTTATTATCAGGGGAAAAATCGTTATGATCTGGCAATAAGAGCTTATCAAAAATCGCTAGCTGATAATAATAGCTTTGTGGGCGCGTGGAATGGCTTAGGGGTTATTTATGCTAAACAAGGTAAGTACCCAGAGTCCATTGAAGCTTTTCAGTTGGCGATTAAACAGGCACCTAATGCTTCTTATTTATACAGTAATATGGGATATGCCTATTATTTGCAAGGGCAATATGCAGCTTCGATAAGGGCTTTAGAGCAAGCCACCTTACTTGATCCAACCAATCAAGCAGCGCTTAATAACCTTAGCCTTGTTAATGCCAAGACTGATAATAGTGGTTCCCAGTCAACGTATTTGCCCGCATTAAGTGTGCCTGTCATTTCAAATAACGAGTCTGTAACAGAAGGATCTAGCCCTTTAAAGGAGATGTTGCAACCAGCACAAAGTGCCAAGGTCAGTGTGGTTGACGTTTTTGGGGAAGGCCTTGTGCAAGCGATACCTAAGGCAGAAGTGCAAATCAAATCAACTCCCCAAATGAGCACGCTAGAAAATACTGTGTCAACTTACAAAACTGTTTCTGTGGTCGATAGTCATGTGCAGTTAGTTTCACTAGCAACTAACATTTCTGAGTTACGCATGCGACATGAAGATGTTGAGCCAACACAAGCGTTAACGACTAATGGAAGACGTGGCAATTTAGAAAAATTCAAGGTGGAAGTGTCTAATGGCAATGGATCAAGAGGTATAGCAGGTAAAGTCGCTAATTTTTTACTTAGCCAAGGGTATTCTGCAACTCGATTAACTAATCAAAAATCTTTCCAAATACAAATGACACAAATCCAGTATAGGTATGGGCATCAGGCTGAGGCAGAGCTTTTGCAGTCTAATTTTCCTGAAGTGACAGCGTTGGTTCAGAGCGATGATTTACGCATGGACATTAGCATTCGGTTGGTCTTAGGTAAGGATATCTTGCCAAAGTTGGCACATTCAGATGTTAGCAGGTATCGATATGGGCTTTTTGGGAATATTAATGCTTAATATTTTTTAAGAATGATATATAGAAATATATTTATTTTTTGTTGGTGAAGTTGTAGGTGATTTTTTTGTTTTTTAATTCATAAAAGGAGTATCAAATGGCTGAAATTAAACACATGATCGAACCAGAAAGACTAGGGTTATGGGTGGCGGTAACTTTTGTAATAGCATTATTAGCTTTGGTAGTGTCACTTATAGGATTTAATTCAAGTAAGGACTTGAGGTCTATGACGCAGGCGGAAGTGTTACTGCTCAATAAAAAAATTGAGACTTTACCTTCATCTGCAAATTCAGTTAAAACGCCAACACAGCAAGAGCAAAAATAGTTGTTTTTTAATGGCGTACTTTAGGTTTGGGAGTGATCTTTTATTAGATCACTTCCGAATTACAAAGCACATGGCTTTAATTGATTAAACATTGTGTAGGCGATTAGGTTTTTGGTCTTCCTTAGCGCCTGGTTTTTGTCTGTTCAATATGTTGTGCTAACCGTAACTATTGAAAAGGATGCACCGTGAAAGTTAAATTTAAGGAAAAAGGTGCTGGATTAGTTGAGTTCGCACTTGCTGCGGTGATTTTTTTTAACATATTCTTTTCCATTATTGAGTTTGGTTATCTTTTTTTTGGAAACCTTAGTATGCAGAACGCTGTACGTGAGGGCTCCCGTTATGCTGTGGTGACTGGGACTTCTGGTTTTGCTGCGCCTACTACGCAAGATCTTAGAACTCAGGCACAGAAAAGATGCGATGCAGTTATTCAATATACCTCAGATAATTCCATGGGGTTTTATGCCAAAGTATCGCCAGTAGTTACATATCAAATTATGGATGATGCTACCGGAAATATTGTGGATATTGGTTCTGATCCATCCATTTGTGGTGCTGCTGAAAAAATTGTTGTCATTCATATTGATTGTACTCTTCCGCTAATCACTCCATTTAGTCAGTTGCTGAGCCTTTTGGGGGGTAGTATTTTTACGAATGGTAGCTATAACTTTTCTGTAAGTACCACAATGAGAAACGAGGCATTTAATTGATGAAATATACTATTTTGAATATCAAGAAGGCAATGCATGGTCAGAGCCTAATTGAATTAGCGTTACTGCTACCATTTATGTTGGTATTGGTATTTGGTGTTATTGACTACGCGCGTGCCATTCAGTTTAACAATATTTTGGTTGCGATGAGTCGTGAGGGAGCAAACCTGTCAGCAAGAACAAGTGCATCTCCACAAGTGATTATCAAAGGATTAAATGCTACCGCAGAACCTCTATTGATGAGTGTTAATGGAATGATGTATATCACCAAAATTATGGGTACTACGGTTGGCGGTAGTGTGGTTGCACGTGTAGAGCTTCAGACTAGGCAAGCCGGAGCGACAACTACCGGTAATAATCAACTTACTAGTCAAGTTTGGGTCTGCTCTAGCTGGGATAATACCACTGGTAATTGTAAAGATAACTTTAGTAACGCCAACGCTACTTTACCAATGACGTTGAGCGATGGTGATGAGGTCTATGCAGTAGAAACACTCTATAACTATCCAGTTATTTTCAACTATGTCATGAAAACAGGCCCGAAACTTTATTCAAAAACTGTGCTTTAACATAGAGGCAGGCAAAGGAGGGTGTATGAAATATATCAACAAACAATATTTTAAAGGTCAGATTGTGATTATCGTCGCAATCTCACTGGTTGTGCTCATCGGTATGATTGGCTTAGCTATAGATTCAGGCCGTGGATACGCTGTTAAGGCTAAATTGAATGCTGCAGTTGATGCCGCTAGTATTGCTGGGGCAAGGGCTTTGTCACAAGGAAGTACCCAAGATCTTCAAGTTGTTTATGCCACACAGGCTGCAATAAAATTCTTTCATGCTAACTATCCTAATGATTATTTTGGCTCCACCGTTAGTGAGCCAATGGTTAGTGTGACTTTTAACCCTGCACCTAATTGCACGCCGCCTTATTGTGGAACCGTGGTTACGGTGTCAGGCACAGCTCAGTTGCCGGTTACTTTCATGCGTATACTTAATTTTAATAACTTATCTGTTAATGCGGCTGGTAAGGCCGCTATGCAGACCATAGATTTAGCTTTTGTGGTCGATACCACTGGTTCGATGTCTAGCGTAGGTGCTACGGTAAAGACTAGAGCACAAGAATTTCTTAATCATCTCAACGAAACAAACGATAGGGTGTCGCTGATTTCTTATAATTTTGGCGCAGCGGTAAGTGACCAGATTAGGACAACCACTCGCGGATTTTCTAAAAGTACCCTTCAGAGTCATATCAATAGTTTTAATTTTAATGGAAACACTAATTTTGGCGAGGGATTTTGGCAGGCACAGGATCAGCTTAATAAAGTACCGAGTACGCCCATAGGCAATCGATCTAATATACGAGTTATCCTATTTTTTACCGATGGTTCACCTAATACCTTTGCCTCTACTTTTTCTGTTGGTAACCTTGTGACTGCTGCTGATGCGGTACATTGCACTGCCAATAAAGACAAAACTCATATCTGTAATTGTAGCGTTAATAATATCGGCAGTAGCGGCAGTACGGGTACATGTGCAACGGGTGCCGCTGCCTGCGCTTGTAGCGCAAGCATCACTCAATCTAGAACTTGCACTGGTTCGCTGGTTACGGGTGATGGTAGTACTGGCACTGCCAGCGGTTTATATCAGCATGAAACAGCTAATCAGGCTCAGGCTGCATCACCTTGCTGGATGAACGGTAACGTGATTTTAAGCCCTACCACTAGCCCCGCAATTTACCAAATACCCGCTTGGTACAATGCGCCGCATTCTGGTGTGGTTCCTTCACAGACATTTCAGATAGCACCAGCACCCACCAGCCCGTCTGGATTAAGAGTCGTTAGTGCCACCCCTTCGTTTACTAGCATTAACCGTGGTGCACGTAATTTAGCTGAAGAGATGGCCTGGAGTGCAAGGGAACAAGGGATTTATGTTTTTGTTCTGGGCTTAGGAGATTTGCTACATGGGGTTGCCGGGCCTGATAACGAATATGGAGAGCGGTTGCTAATGTGTATGGCAAACACTGATAAGGATTTGGGAAGTGCAGGAGGCATTCCTACCAATAGTCCTTTGTCACGTTGCTATGCCTACAATCAGTTAAATAGGCCAAATCAGCCAACTGGCGCCTACTGCTGGGCTAAGGATGACCCTAAAGAATGTTATGACAAGTTGGCCTCACAAATTCTTCGGTTGGTTCCTTAGTATAATTTTGCTCAAAAATCGGGCTCAATCTATTCGTCTGAGCTTGATGATATTTTGTATATTAAGACAAATAAGTGCAAGCCCTTAAGTGTTCACACTAATTTACTTGGAATTGTAAGTGCCGTAAATTGTTCCTGTCGGCGGTATTCCCCAGACAACATGGTGTTGTTTAATCTCCCCAGATTAGTACCGCCGATTTTATATAAGTTAGCCGGAGGCATAATGGAACTTTTAACTGAAATTAAACTACCTTTATTAAAGTCAAGTACACGTAAGTCCAGTAAAAAAAATCCTATTTTAGACATGGAGTCTGAATGTAGTGATGATCAATTTTATAGGACTGCCGAATGTGCTTATTACAAGGCGGAAGCGCGTGGTTTTGAGCCTGGCTATGAAATGGAAGATTGGTTGGCTGCGGAAGCTGAGGTGCAATAATGAAAGTTGCTAATGCTGAGTATGTTGCACGCATCGTAGGTGAGCCTGCTGCAGAGGCTGATGTTAAGAGTCAGCCTGAATGTTTGTATGGTGGTGAGGACCTGTTTGCCGTTTTGATGATTTGTGATAATGGTGTTATTTTTGAGTGTAACAACGCTGCCGGCAACTTACTAGATTGCACCCCCAGCAAGCTTGCGTGGCAGCATATCAATACTATTTTGCCTCAGTTAGCTGATATTTCGTTAATGCAAGGTGATCACATAAATCCTCATTTGCGTTTTCTTTCCCGCCTTGGATATACCTTTGAAACGATTGGTCTGACAGGCGCCCACTTTGTCAGCGCGGTATTTTTTAACGAAATTGAAACGCTGGGTAGGCATTTTTTACGCATAATTTTGCGACCAGTTTTTCCGAATTCTGCACTGGCTTGATTTGTAGGTTTAATTAAATTGATTTGTTAGGCAATGCTTCTATTTTTATATTTAAGGAGAAAGTCATGGATACAGCAACTAAAGGCAATATTCCAGTTACTAGTAGCAAGAAAGTAGCGAAACATTCAATGGCGGCAATACACCCTATTGCAGATATGGAGCGTGCGATAGATCAGTTTTTTTCGAGAAATATGCCTTCACTATGGCACCGTAATAGCCTTTCATCATTAGATGATATGTTTGTTCTTGAAGGTCAGCGTTTACCAAGTTTAGATGTGATTGATAGGGATACCGACGTACTAGTTCGGGCTGAGATTCCTGGCATTGATAAAAAAGATATTGATATTTCTATTACCGACAATTTGCTTACCATCAAGGGCCAGACGAGTCACGAGAAAAACGAAGAAAAGGGCGATTATCATAGACATGAAATATCCAGTGCTTCATTTGCCCGCTCATTCACTTTGCCCGCTGAGGTAGATTCAACAAAGACAGTAGCTAATCTTAAGGATGGAATTTTAGAGATTACTTTGCCTAAGGTTGAAGCTTCTAAACGCCGTAGCATTGCTATTAAATAAGTACGAGTTTATTTAAAATATCATCAATACCAAAAGGCAACCTTAATATGATAATGAGAGATCATTTGATTGCGTTTTCAATCGCGTTAGCAATATTTCTTACGCCTTTGATTGCTTCAGCAGAATCCTCGGATGCCTTGCTATTACTTGAAGCGCCTGCGCCAGTAACGGTTGGTAGCGTCACTTATGTGTCTGGCGGTGTTGGTGATTCTGAAGCTGAAGCGATGCGTGCCATTGCTAAAAATTATTCCTTAGAAGTTGTTTTTATACAAAAACTTAAGCAACGCGAAGAGTTTTTGGCTGCAGTTAACGTGCAAATTAAGGATCATCATCACAATTTGTTGCTTGATATCACCACGGATGGACCGTATTTATTGGCTAATTTACCCGCAGGGCATTATCAAATTATTGCACAGTATAACGGTAACATTAAGCAGCAGTGGTTAGTGATAGTGGGCAGCAATAATAAAAAATCTACACATAAAAAAGTGGTATTTTGGTGGCCAATTTTAGACGATTCTCTAGACAGTCCGGTTAATAACCCTAGCTAGATTTAAATTAACTTTTTTATTTCTTGGAGTCTAACATTGGAAATCACACCATTTGGCGATAGAACCTGCCTATACCAGACGCATCAACTAGATGCGGTGCTTAATCAAATGGCGTGGCAAGCTGCTGGTTTTTTAACGGGCAAAGAACACATCATGATAGTTGGTATTTTACGTAGGGGTGCACCGCTTGCAGAGATGTTACATGCAAGATTAGCACGTGATTTTAAACTGGCTAAATTGGATTTAATGCATTTGCAAATCAAACGTTATGCCGATGATTTAACCTTATTACACCCTGAAACTAAATTAACCGAAAACAACAAATACTCCTCACTCGACCTGACCAATACTACCGTTTTGTTAGTTGACGATGTGATGTACCACGGGCATTCAATGTTACGGGCTGTGGAATATTTAGCCAAAAAGCAGGCCGCTGAAATTAGAACTGCAGTGCTGGTAGATCGCGGCGTTAATAAACTGCCTGTTCGAGTTGATATTACCGGTGTTCGGTTGGATGTAGCAGCGCCAGACATTATTGAATGCAATGTACCACCGTATGAGGCCACCTTTAAAATAGACCTATTTAAACCTACCATTAACTAGTGAGCCTACACCATGTTCTTAGATCGTAATGAGGCTGCAAACCAATTAGCTGAAAAACTCATTGCATATAGAGGCAAAAATCCGCTTGTGTTGGCTGTTCCGCGAGGTGCAATGCCAATGGCTAAAATCATTACAGCGCATTTGGGTGGTAGTTTCGATGTGGTTTTAGTACGCAAACTACGTGCACCACTATATCCGGAGTTTGCTATTGGCGCTGTTGATGAGTCTGGCTGGACTTATGTTGCTGATTTTGCCGCTAGAGCAGGGGCAGATGAGAAATATATTGCTTATGAAAAACAGTTGCAAATGGATGTCATCAAAAAACGTCGTGAACTCTATACACCAATTCGTGGACCGATTGACCCTAAAGGTCGTATTGTAATTGTGGTTGATGATGGACTTGCAACTGGTGCTAGTATGATTGCTGCCCTACATGGATTAAGGGCAAGTAAGCCAGCTAAGCTGATTTGTGCTGTGCCGGTATCTCCTCTGGATACTTTAAACAAAGTGGCAGCCCTTGCCGATGAAGTGATTTGCCTAGAAACGCCAGATGATTTTCAAGCGGTAGGGCAGTTTTACGTTAATTTTCCACAAGTGGAAGATAGCGAAGTGATCGAGATCTTAGAGTCTGCCCAAATGCAAAATACAAAAAATATTTACCAAACGCACTCGTTTGATTGGCAGTAAATCTTAATTTTTTAGATTATCTTTTGTTAAAGACTAAACACATTCAGCGCGCCACCACCTGGCGCTGCATTCCACTTAGTCAGTTCTCGATAAGCACCGGCAGCACCTGCGCCATCTGCATCTTCAGTTAAATTTAGGTTAATGGCAATACCCGCCCAACCGCCAATACCAGATAGCACGCCTACATATTGTTTACCACGATGCGCATAAGTAAACGGGTTGCCTATAATTCCTGAGCCAACCTGAAACCGCCATAATGCTTTACCTGTGCGTGCATCTACAGCTTTAAACCAGCGATCTAGCGTACCGTAAAATACCAAGTTAGCACCGGTGACCATAGCGCCACTCCAAATAGAATAGGGCTCTTTGTTGTACCAAGCGGCTTTGCCGGTTAAGCCATTCCACGCCATAAATCCGCCAGTGACACCGTCTGGCCCCGGGTGCATCGTTAGACCCGCGCCTACCCAAGGCTGACCTGCGGTGTACTTGGCCTCAACAATGTCGTAATCCATGCACAAGTGATTCAGTGGCACATAAAATAATTGTGTTTTGGGTGAGTAAGATGCTGGCTGTTGATCTTTAACGCCAAGTGCCGCTGGGCAAATATTTTTGGTGGTGGTGTCTTGATGCGCGGAGTATTTTGGATCTTTTTGCGGAATACCAGTAGTTAAATCGATGCTAGTCGCCCAATTTACAAACGGGTGCATTTTTTCAGCCACCAGCAAACTGCCGTTACTCCGGTCAAAAGTATAACCAAAGCCATTGCGGTCAAAATGGGTGGCGAGTTTTTTGCCTAGTACATTCCATAAAATGATTTCATTGATGCCATCGTAATCCCACTCATCATGCGGCGTCATTTGGTAGCCCCATTTCGCAATCCCAGTATCGACATCACGGGCAAAAATCGTCATGGCCCATTTGTTGTCGCCAGGACGCACATCGGCATTCCACACTGATGGGTTGCCGGTGCCATAATAGAGTAGATTCAGCTTTGGGTCGAAAGAAAAGTAGCCCCAAACAGGTCCGCCACCATGTTGCCAACCGTCTTGGTTGGCTTGTGGTTTCAACCATGTTCTAAGGCCTAAATTAGCCTCTGGGAATTGTAACTGGTCTTTTGTTAGTGCTTTAAACGCGCCACCTTCTTTATTGCCACCATTCACATCCTGGTAACTAGACAGCGCAGAAAAATGCGGATTCGATGCATTAAAGTCCTTGCCAATCAGCGTTTCACTATCCGATCCAGTGCTGTAAGCTTTCCACGCCAGTGAGCCATTTTTAATATTGTATGCGGCAATAAAGCAACGTACGCCATATTCGCCACCACTGCAGCCGGTAATGACTTTATCTTTCATTACATGAGGCGCATTAGTATTGCTGGCGCCAGTTTTAATATCGTTGACTTTTGTCTGCCAGATTAGCTTGCCTGATTTTGCATCTAAGGCGACCAACACACCATCATTCTGCTGTAAAAAAATCTTGCCATCGCCGTAAGCAAGACCACGATTAACTGTATCGCAACATAGTAAAGCCTGTGTTTGCGGGTCTTGTTTAGGAAAGTAAGACCAAAGTATTTTCTGATTATTATTTAAATCTAAGGCGTAAATATTATTTGGGAAAGCCGTGTGTACATACATCACATTACCCAGCACAATCGGCGAGCCTTCATGGCCACGATTGACACCGGTAGAAAACGTCCATGCCAGTGCTAATTTATTGATATTATTAGGTTTTATTTGACTAAGGCTACTGTAGCCAGTATTGGCGTAATCTTTGCGCGGATGCACCCATTGGTTGTCATCTTGGGTGAGTTTTTGTAGATTGTCGCTAGCGAAAGCTAACGTAATTAGATTGCTTGATAAGCTGAGCGCAAGAATGCATTTTAGAGGGAATGAAAGTGGGTACATGAATGGCCAGACTAGGATTAATAAATTGACTGTATTGTATTAACAATCTGGCATTCAGCAGTTAAATAAGTTGCACTGGATATTATTAGCCACGCATTAAAAAGAAGGCTGCCAGCACCAATGCCACTAATACCAGTAAACCTTCCATGATTTTTATATGCACCTTATTTAAAGTGAAATTTACTTAACCACTTCTTTCAGTTGATCCAAAATGGCTGGATTTTCTAAAGTAGAAATATCAGAAGTAATTTCCTCACCTTTAGCTAAGCTACGCAACAATCGACGCATAATTTTACCTGAGCGGGTTTTTGGTAAATTATCACCAAAGCGAATTTCATCTGGTTTAGCGATAGGGCCAATTTCTTTACCCACCCAATCACGTAATTGCGCGACGATTTTTTTAGCTTCATCACCTTCAGGTCGCGGGCCTTTTAGCACCACATAAGCGATTACAGATTCACCTTTAATATCATGAGGTTTACCCACTACAGCAGCTTCTGCCACCAATGGGTTTGAAACCAACGCTGACTCAATTTCCATGGTGCCTAAACGGTGACCCGAAACATTTAACACATCATCAATTCGGCCCATGATGGTGAAATTTCCCGTTTTGGCATCGCGTATTGCACCGTCGCCAGCGAGATAAATAGTGCCACCCAAGTCTGCAGGGTAGTAGCTTGATTTGTAACGTTCAGGATCGTTATAAATAGTCCGTATCATGGATGGCCAAGGTTTTTTAATGACCAGTAGGCCGCCTGTTCCCCAAGGCACATCATGGCCGGTCTCGTCTACCACGGCAATATCAATGCCTGGGAATGGTAGGGTGCAAGATCCAGGCACTAGGACTGTTGCGCCTGGAAGCGGAGTAATCACATGGCCGCCAGTTTCAGTTTGCCAAAAAGTATCGACAATAGGACATTTACTGCCGCCAATATTTTCGTAATACCACATCCAAGCTTCTGGGTTAATCGGCTCACCTACAGAACCCAAAATACGCAAACTAGTTAAATCGTAGTTTTTAGGATGTGTCTCTGGCGTAGTATCGGCTGCCTTAATCAATGAGCGAATAGCCGTTGGCGCCGTGTAAAAAATAGATACTTTATGATTTTGTATCATTTGCCAAAAACGGCCTGCATCTGGATAAGTCGGTATACCTTCAAAAATAATTTGTGTTACGCCCATTGCTAACGGGCCATAAGCTACATAAGTGTGGCCGGTAATCCAGCCTACATCGGCAGTACACCAAAATACATCATTGTCCTTAATGTCAAAAGTCCAACGCATACTGTTCATGGCATGCAGCAAATAACCGGCTGAAGAATGTTGCACGCCTTTTGGTTTGCCGGTACTGCCCGATGTGTAGAGCAAGAATAATGGATGTTCTGCATTGACCATTACAGGTTCGCAGACATCAGAAACATTGGCGATTAAGTCATGCCACCAAATGTCATTCGGTTTAATTTCAATGTCTAAGCCGGTTTTTTTAAGCACTACTACATTTTTAATCGACTCGCAACCACCTAAGGCAAGCGCTTCATCGACGGCATTTTTTAGTGGTAAGGTTTTGCCGCCACGATATTGGCCATCAGCAGTAATAATAGCAACAGCGCCCGCATCTAAAATACGCTCATGTATGCTTTTAGCTGAAAAACCGCCGAATACCACAGAATGGATTAAGCCAAGGCGCGCGCAGGCTTGCATAGCAACCACGGCATCAATGCCCATAGGCAAATAAATAATAACGCGATCACCAAGCCTAAGGTTAAGTTTTTTTAAGCCATTGGCAAACTGGCAAACACGGTGATAAAGCTCTTTAAATGTCACGTTAATAACCGTGCCATCATCCGCTTCAAAAATAATCGCTACTTTGTTTGGAATTGTATTCAAGTGTTTATCTAAACAATTGGCAGAAACATTCAGCTCGCCATCTTCAAACCACTTGTAAAATGGCGCGTTATCTTCGTTGAGTGTCTTCGTAAAAGTCTTATTCCAGACCAACAATTCGCGTGCTAACTTTGCCCAAAAACCTTCGTAATCATCGCTAGCCTCTTGGCATAAAGCGTTGTAGGCTGACATACCTGAAATGTTCGCTGATTTTACAAATTCTGCACTTGGTGCAAAAACACGGCTTTCTTGAAGAACTGACTCAATTGACATGCTTAAAATCCCCTTAAATTGCTTTTATACTTTTATAATTAGGTTTGTTAAAACTTAATTTGTACTTGTAAAATTTGATTTGTAATTAAATGTTAATCGCCATATTACCTTAAAAAAACTATGCTATCACTCGATAATTTACTATCTGAAAACCGCGCCCCGTCTAGCGAAGAAGCTTATGTGCGCCATGCGATAAGTTGCAGCCCTTTTGCTAGGAGGTTATTCACAAAAGATGCAGGCTTACTCAATGATTTGCTAGTAAATCTACATCAAGAGTATTTATTGAGTGATATGCAACATTTTTTGTCGCAACAAAAAATTGTGGATGAAATTTCATTAAAACGTGCAGTACGGCTTTTGCGCCAGCAAGTTATGGCGCGCATTATTGTGCGAGATTTGAATGGTTTGGCAGGTTCAACAGCCAATAGTCTGCATGAAGTGATGCGCACCACTACCTGCTTGGCTGAGTGTGTGATTAACACCTCAATTGACTACCTAAATAGCTGGTTAGTTGAGCGTTATGGTCAGCCTGCAGATGAAAATGGCCTGATGCAAAGTTTTATTGTCATTGGCATGGGCAAACTAGGCGGTCGTGAGTTGAATGTTTCTTCTGATATTGATCTTATTTTTGCCTATGCGGCGGAAGGTCAGACGCAAAGTGAAACACCAATTAGTAACCAAGAGTTTTTTACCCGCTTAGCTAAAAAACTCATCGCCACCATTGATGAAATTACTGAAGATGGTTTTGTGTTTAGAGTCGATATGCGTTTGCGGCCATTTGGTAGTGAAGGCGCGTTGGTTTCTAATTTAGACGCGCTGGAAGATTACTACCAAAATAACGGTCGTGAATGGGAGCGGTATGCTTGGATTAAAGGCCATGAAGTCACTGGCGGCAAGCAAGTTTCACGACTATTAAAACCTTTCGTATTTCGTAAATATTTAGATTTTGGTGCTTTTGCCAGTATGCGCGATTTAAAAATCCAAATTCAGCGCGATGTTAATAGCAAAGGCATGCACGACAATATTAAGCTTGGTCGTGGCGGTATTCGTGAGATCGAATTTATTGCCCAAGTATTTCAGTTAATAC
>CAIYLB010000213.1 GCA_903926935.1 uncultured Pseudomonadota bacterium | reverse complement strand
TTAATTTTATGGCGAAACACGGTCGCGGATTGATTTGTCTTACGCTGACTGAGGCGCGCGGTAAGCAGCTTAATTTAACACCTATGGTGAGCAAGAACGGCACTAAAATGGGCACCAATTTCACCGTTTCAATCGAAGCGGCGGAGGGCGTTACTACTGGCATTTCTGCGGCAGATAGGGCGCAGACCATAAAAGCCGCTGTGAATGTAAACGCGCGACCAGTGGATATTGTTAGTCCTGGTCACGTTTTTCCACTCATTGCCCAAAAAGGCGGAGTGCTTGCAAGGGCTGGACATACTGAAGCAGGTTGTGATATTGCAAAACTTGCTGGCCTAGAACCAGCTTCGGTGATTTGCGAGATTCTTAAAGATAATGGAGAAATGGCGCGTTTGCCAGATTTACTGGAGTTTGCAGCCATACATCAGCTTAAGGTTGGCACGATTGCCGACCTGATTAATTACCGTAGTCAAACCGAACGTTTAGTGGCTAGAGTGGCTGAACGCGTAGTGGAAACAGCTTATGGTGCGTTTAATTTAATTGCCTACCATGACTCTACCGCTAATGAAACACATCTGGCCTTAGTGAAAGGTAATATTACTAGCCATAAAAGCGTATTGGTTCGCGTGCATGAACCTTTATCCGTATTAGATTTACTCGATGCCAGTTGTGCCAGTCACAGTTGGAGTTTACCGCATGCCATGCAAATGATCAGCAAAGCCGATGCTGGCGTTATTGTGATGCTTAGACGTGATGAAAAAAGTGAGGATATTATTCATGCAATTAAATCAGCAGATAAAACAGTTAGCAATCAACATACGCTTAAAGATTATGGTATCGGTGCGCAGATACTACGAGATTTGGGAGTGGTAAAAATTCGTTTGATGGCGGAGCCACGCAAGATTCCAAGTATGGTTGGTTTTGGGCTTGAAATAACTGAATTTGTGTCAGATACTGCCTCAGCAGTTGCCGCTTAATTTATTAGTTAAAGTCTAACCTAATCGCTGGATAAAAGTCTGGCGATGAAATTGGGCTTTAGAAATTACGTGTATTCGTATTCTGTTATTGATTTTGAGTTTTTTACTAAAAAGCAGAAACAAATAGTATGATTGATTTGGCAAATCAACTCAGAGATTAGACTTCCATATTGCAGTCATTGGTATTACGTCATATTCCGTCCATTTGTGCCATCCGCAAATTTTACTGAATGTCGCATAAGGGGACAAAGCAGTCATACAGTTTTGAAGCGTCAATGAGCACTAACGGCCCATTGCAGACGGTCGTAAAATTCAATTAGGGCCAATAACAGCACATGAAGTTAACTTATGTCGCTCCCAGATGGCATTAACGAGGAGGCAAGGACATTAAGTAACAACTTAATCTTCGGCAGGGCCTCTCTACTTTTACGCCAAACTATGTTCATTGCCAGACCTTCAGTCGCATAGTTTGGTAACACTTCAACGAGCGATCCATTTTCCAGCTGATGCTTGATCAGCCAAGTTGGGAGTTGTCCGATGCCATAGCCAGCTGCAACGGCAACCATCTGTAATGGTCTAATAAAACGAGACACTTTTTTAGAGATTATAATCAACTAACGAGGTGTTAAATGAATCAAGCAAAAAGAGTATTTACAATAGAGTTCAAGCAAGAGTGCGTTAATTTAGTGCTGAACCAGGGTTAT
>CAIYLB010000212.1 GCA_903926935.1 uncultured Pseudomonadota bacterium | reverse complement strand
GCTTGCACCATGTGCTTAAGACCGTCTTCTATGCGGCGTGCAATTTCAATTTCACTTTCACGCGTAAGTAAATCTACTGTACCCATTTCACGCATATACATACGCACTGGGTCAGTCGTCCGGCCAAAGTCAGAATCTACTGTGGCAAGCGCTTGTTCAGCTTCAGCTACTGCATCGTCATCCGTGACGGCTGGCGGTGAATCTGACATTAACAAGACTTCGGCATCAGGCGCTTCTTCGTAAACCTGAATACCCATATCGTTAATCATGCCGATAATGCCATCGATTTGCTCAGAACCTTGCACATCGTCTGGTAAGTGATCGTTAATTTCAGCGTAAGTTAAATAACCACGCTCTTTACCCAAAATAATCAGGGTTTTTAGGCGCGTGCGGCGTTCCTCAGCGTTAGCCTCTTGTAGTTCTGGGCTAACAATCTCAACATTTTTTTTGTCAGATACTTGGTCGCTTTTCTTTGGTCTTGCCATCACTTACCTCTAGTTTATACATCTACCATGCGGACAACAGACATCTTGCATAGCGAATATGATTACCGTAACCAGCCATTATAGCAGATTTAAGCCCTATTTTGACTGCGCTTATTACCTAAACTTTTCAGCAAGGTTCGTTCATTTTCAGTGAGTGTGCTTAATGGCTTTTCACTAATTTGCGCTAATAGCAGGTCTTCTTTTCTTTGCGTATATACGTCATACAACTGACGCCTTGCACCTTCAAGCTCTTGTACTAAATCCAAGGTTTCATCTAGGATATTTAGTTCACGTTCTAACTCAGCCAACACCTTTGCCTCAACTCGACCTTCAAGCTCACGCATAATTACTACAGGTTTAGAATGAGGATGGATCAAGCAAATTTCAATAGTCTGTTGCAACAAAACATCTTCATCGGCACGGCCTTCAGCCCATACCAAGTCTTCTCGAAGTGCCAGTGCAGGCTGCATTAGCAACATCAAACAATAGCGCTTATGCATAGATAAAGTAGTGCGCGTAAGCTTAGGCCTTGCATTAACCGGCGTTTTATTCAGGTTAGGCAACTTAAGCAGACTTTGCATTTCTTCTGGTGACAATTGGGCTAATTCGGCCACTTTTTTACGTAAGAACATCGCGCTGCGTGGCGCGGTGATTTGCTGCATAATAGGCTCTGCTTCGTTCAAAAATCGCACGCGATCTTCTTGGCTTTGCAAACTATTATTTTCACTTAAATGCTTTAAAATAAATTGCGAAAGCGGCATCGCAGCTTTAATTTCCAGTTCAAATTTTTCTTTACCAAACTCACGCACATAAGAATCTGGGTCATGCTCTTTTGGTAGAAATAAGAAAGAAAGTTTCAGTCCATCCGTCAGTGCAGGCAAAGCATTCATGGCAGCACGCCAAGCGGCTGTAAGTCCGGCATTATCGCCATCAAAACAAAATACCACTTCATCGGTTTGACGCATTAGTTTGGTAATATGAAACGGCGTGGTCGCTGTGCCCAGTGCCGCCACAGCATATTCAATCCCAAATTGTGCCAGCGCCACTACATCCATATACCCTTCAACCACCAAAGCGCGGCCGGCATCGCGGATTGCGCGTCTGGCTAAAAATAAACCATAAAGCTCGTGGCCTTTTTGAAACAATGGCGTTTCTGGTGAGTTGTAATATTTAGGCGTATCTTCTGGGTTGATGACGCGGCCACCAAAGCCTATCACCTGACCTTTTTGGTCATGAATAGGAAACATGATGCGATCACGAAATCGATCGTAACGACGACCTTGGTCATTCTCAACCACTAAGCCAGCGATGGTTAAGGCCTCACTTTCATAATGCGGAAACACGCTTTGCAAGTTTTGCCAAGCCGCCGGCGCATAGCCAATTTGGAATTTAGCCGCGACCTGCCCGCTTAGACCTCGTGCTTTAAGATAATCAATGGCACGCGGTGATTTTTTAAGTTCGGCTTTGTAATAATTAGCCGCCTGCTGTAGCGACTCTTGCAAGCCAACCACCACTTTTGGCGCTGGCTTTGCTGGATCATAGGTTTCTTGGGGGACAGTTAATCCAGCCATTTTTGCCAGATCTTGAATAGCTTCAACGAAACTTAAGCCTTGATATTCCATGACAAAGCCAATGGCCGTGCCATGCGCTCCACAGCCAAAGCAATGATAAAACTGCTTGGTTGGACTTACCGTAAAGCTTGGGGATTTTTCATTGTGAAACGGGCAACAGGCAGAATAGTTTGCACCAGCTTTTTTTAGCGGGACAGATTTATCAATGACATCAACGACGTCAACTCGATTTAGCAGTTCTTGAATAAAGCTTTCAGGTATCAAAATTTATCTGCATCCACCAAAAAATTAATTTGAATTATTATAAATAATATTGGATAAGTTTAACGTAAGCCACAAGTAAAACTAACTTTAATGGTCAAGTAATATTTTGTCAGCAAGCCACAGCCATCAAATATTACTAATGTTGTCGTTACGAAAGTAATAAAACAAAAAAGGAGCATTTCGCTCCTTTATTATTTTCTCCGCCTAGTATTATTATAATACCTAAGCTAATCGCACTTTAATCAATCCAGATATGTTGCCCATGTCGGCACGCCCAGCGACAAGCGGTTTAATCGCCGCCATCACTTTGCCCATATCTTTAACACCTACTGCACCGGTATCAGCCACAACCTGCTCTAAGATGGCTTTAACTTCATCTTCAGTAAGTTGTTGTGGCAAGTAAGTTTGCAACACTGTAACTTCAAACTTTTCAACATCTGCTAAATCGTGACGATTTGCAGACTCATACGCCGTAATAGAATCACGACGCTGCTTAAGCATTTTCTCAATGGCAGCAATGACATCAGCATCACTTAATTCAATTCGCTCATCAACCTCACGCTGCTTAATAGCCGCTAAAAGTAAGCGAATCGCACCTAAACGCGCGCTGTCTTTAGCACGCATTGCGGTTTTCATGTCCTCAGTAATCTGAGCTTTTAATGTCATGCTAGCAACTTAAAATAATTATTAGAGTGAATCTTAAGGAACAATCTTAGAATAATTTTGCTGGAAGCGTTTGCTTGAGTAAACGGCGATATTGACGTTTAACTGCAGCTGCTGCCTTACGTTTACGTTCCCAAGTTGGCTTTTCGTAAAATTCGCGAGCGCGAAGATCATTTAACAAACCAGTTTTCTCAATTAAGCGTTTAAAACGGCGAAGGGCAACGTCAAACGGCTCATTTTCTTTTACGCGTACACTAGACATTCGTTCTCTCTTATCGGCAACAGTATTTAATAGGTTATGCTCAAGTCTGTAAATCTTTTCGGCGCTTTACAACGCCCAAACTTTATAAACTGAGAAAAGCCGACTATTTTAATCGTATAATCGTTTTTATTCAATTACTTTTATGCATTTGTGCTGCATTTGTGTATAAAGTCACTTTTTCAAGATTAAATTTAGTAAAAAAATGGACTTAAAACATGTTAATTCTTGGCGTTGAATCGTCCTGCGATGAAACAGGACTTGCATTATACGACACTGAGCTGGGTTTGCTTGCCCACGCTTTGCATTCGCAAGTAGAAATGCATGCTGAATATGGTGGCGTAGTGCCTGAACTAGCCTCGCGCGACCATATTCGCCGCGTATTGCCACTGACTGAACGAGTGCTACATGACGCCAATAAAACCTTGCAGGATATTGATGCTATTGCCTATACGCAAGGCCCAGGCTTATCTGGAGCGCTGCTGGTAGGCACCAGCTTTGCTGAGTCGCTTGCCTTTAGTTTACAAATTCCCACCATGAATGTGCATCATCTCGAAGGTCATTTGCTCGCACCATTGCTAGAAGAAAACCCTCCGGCCTTTCCTTTTGTCGCACTGCTGGTTTCTGGTGGCCACAGCCAATTGATGCGTGTGGATGGCATTGGTGAATACACCTTATTAGGTGATACCTTAGATGACGCCGCTGGCGAGGCGTTTGATAAGACCGCTAAACTATTAGGCCTAGGTTATCCAGGTGGCCCAGCGCTGGCAAAAGTGGCTGAGCTTTCAAAGTCTAGCGGCACTAATCCTCGATTTAAACTGCCACGACCATTACTCAATAGTGGCGATTTGAATTTTAGCTTTAGCGGTTTGAAAACGGCCGTATTAACACTGAGCAATAAGCATCAACCTTTGGATGAAGCGACTACGGCGGATATTGCATGGGAGTTTCAAGAGGCGGTGACTGATTTATTAACCGCTAAATCTATGAGTGCTTTACGTGAAACGGGCTTAGATAACTTAATTGTTTCTGGTGGCGTAGGTGCAAACTCAAAATTACGCGAAAAGCTTAATGCCGCAACAAAACGAAAACTTTGCAAAGTAAGCTATCCAAGACTGGAGTTTTGTACTGATAACGGCGCGATGATCGCTTTTGCAGGGGCGATGAGATTAAATGCAATGCGACTTAAAGCTACACAAGGTGTAGGTAATAAAAACTATAGCTTTAGTGTACGCCCAAGATGGGATTTGGCTGAGTTACAAAAACCTTAATTTTGCCGGCGGTTAATCTGCAGTTAATTCACTTCTTGCCGAAACCTGATTCAGTCCCCGCTATTAGCTTTTGAATATTCGTTCTATGGCGCCATATTAACAATAGCGACATCACCAGCACCGTAATGACGTAGTCTTTATAAGCGGACAATAACACCCAAGCGTAAACAGGTGAGAATGCTGCAGCCACAATGGCGCCTAGTGAAGAATAACGCGACACGGCAAACACCACCACCCACGTTAGGGCGGCCGCCAAGCCTAACATTGGCGAAATTGCCAGCATTACACCCAGCGCAGTTGCTACGCCTTTACCGCCTTTAAATTTATAAAGAATCGGGTATAAATGGCCTAACAATACCGCAATACCCACTGCGCTTACCACCCACATTAACATACCGGATTGTAGCGCTAACCAAACTGGAAACCAGCCTTTAAACACATCACCAATCAGCGTTAATGCCGCAGCTGATTTCTTGCCACTGCGCAATACATTAGTGGCTCCCGGGGTACCTGAACCAACGGTGCGAGGATCAGGCAAACCAAACATTTTACTAACCAATATGCCGAATGCAATTGAGCCTAGCAGATAAGCGCCAACAATCCAGATGATGGGTACTGCGGTAACTGGAATAAAACCTAACTCATTCATTTAAACTCTCTTTGCCATCGCTTCCGCCAACGCGAAAATCTATTTTTAATTACACAACGGTATATTGTGGTTTACTATTTCAGATATTACTGGATTCCTGCCTTCGCGGGAATAACGATGTGAGAATAAGGCAAGATGGACATCATATTTTTAGAGCAAGTTGAAGTACAAACCAAATTAGGCGTGCCAGAGTGGGAGCGCATGTTAGCGCAAACCATTATTCTGGATATTGAAATTGGTTACGATTTAGGCCGCGCTTGTAAAACCGACGCCATTGCTGACACCGTTGATTATGGTGCGGTGGTTGGGCGCATACGCGACACCTTACAAGAACATAGCTTTCAATTAGTTGAAGCTTTAGCCGAGCATATTTGCCAATTAATTTTGGCTGAATTTTGTGCGTTACGAGTGAAAGTTAAAGTGGCTAAACCGGGCATTTTGCCTAGCTTAGGGGCTTTGGGTGTAATCATAGAACGCAACAATATTATTTAAAAAAGCTAACCTCTAGGATGATGTACGCTGTGTAGCTTCTTCAAACGCTCACGCGCCACATGGGTGTAAATCTGTGTGGTAGAAATATCAGAATGGCCTAGCAACATTTGCACCACTCTTAAATCTGCGCCATGGTTTAACAAATGCGTCGCAAAAGCGTGGCGCAATACATGCGGTGACATATTTTTAGTAATGCCCGCCAGCAAAGCATAGCGTTTAATTAAATACCAGAAACCTTGGCGCGTCATTTCATCTGCTCGATTAGTCACAAATAGCGCATCACATAAGCGTTTTTGCAATATCGCCGGCCTAGCTTCGCTTAGATAGCGCGAGATCCAATCAACCGCTTCTTCTCCCATAGGCACCAATCTGGTTTTACTGCCTTTACCTGTAACGCGAACCACGCCATCGCTTAGGCTAACTTCTGTGACCTTAACGCCAACCAGCTCGGTCACGCGCAAGCCACAAGCATAAAGTAGTTCTAACATCGCCCTATCACGCAAACCTATTGGCTCGTCTACATTTGGCGAATTTAGTAGCGCAAGCACTTCATCTTCACTAAGACTTTTAGGTAAGCTGCGCGGCAACTTGGGTGATTGAATCTGAATAGTGGGATCTAGACTTATTTTATTT
>CAIYLB010000211.1 GCA_903926935.1 uncultured Pseudomonadota bacterium | reverse complement strand
CGAGTTAATTAGTAATGCTCTTTTTGTTAGCCATTAACTGCATATCCACATGCAAGATACCTGCGTCTAAGTAAGGTGCGCTTATCACTTGAAAACCGGCTTTTTGATAAAGCGGAATCGCATGCACTTGTGCTGAAAGCGTGATGACGCTTATCTTTTGTTGACGATGAAACGCTATAGCTTTATTGAGTAATTTAGCTCCTATGCCTAACCCACGCCACTCTTTCAAAACTGCCATACGGCCTATGCTGCCATTATCGAGTAGCCGAGCGCAGGCTATTGCTTCGTTTGTGCTAGTGAGCACTAATAGATGTTGCGCACTGGCATCTTGCTCATCCCATTCCAAATCGACAGGCACTTGTTGCTCTTCAATAAATACCGTGGTTCTTACTGTACGAAGCGCTTTTTCGTATTCTGACCACTGAACATGATTAATTTTAAGCTTGTGTATAGGCGTGATCATGGTTGATGGGCTTGCAGAATAAGAGTGTTCAGTGCATTATGCAAAATGTTATTTTTTGTAAATTCTTTGAAAAAAGGTTATGTATGCAACGCTATTTAACGGCTCTTGCCCGTATTTTACTCGCCCAAGTTTTTTTACTACAAATTACCATGTTGTTGGTTGGCTTATTTAGCAATCCAGATGGTTATCAACAATACCAAGCAGGTTTAGCCAGCTTAGGTCTGCCAGGCGTTTTTGCCCCACTGATTATCTTAGTGCAACTGGTAGGCGGTTTAGCGCTATTTGTAGGTTTTAAAACTAAGTTCTTTGCTTTATTTATGGCTATCTACGCTGTCATTATTTCCTTCTTGCTACATTTGCCAGTGTTACAGTATTTGTCTATTGCTGGTGGTTTAATGATGCTTTATTTAAATCCCGTCACGGCATGTAGTATAGATAACTTTAAAAAGTAAACCGTAAGAAATAAACTACTATAAATAACTAAAAGTGGGCTGAGAAAATTCTCAGCCCACTTTTTCATTCCCATTCTAATGCAGGATAAATGGTATTCACGTTGCGCCTGTTGGCTATTTCAAATAACAACCATTTATCTTTTTCTGCCATAGCCGCAGTATTCATAGCAGATTCCATACTTTCGCCTTTTTTAATACTTGCGCGTATGTCAGTGAGTAATATTTTTAAATAGCGTTGCTCGTTGTTTAATGCTGTTAACCAATCTTTAGTAGCGTAGCCATGCCCCGGCACCACTTGTGTTGCATGGCTAGATTTAAGCTGCTCAATCTCGTTAATAAAGCCTTTAATGTCGCCTTCTAGTACTGGGGTGCGTTCAATAAACAATAAATCACCAGTGAATAAAGTGTGTGTCTTTGAATCCATCACAGATAAATCGGTATTGGTATGCGCCACTGGGTGGGCAGTTAAGGTCAGCGTTCTGCCGCCTATGTCTAAATGAGTGCTGGTTACTTGATTAATTTTTACGCTCATTGTTGGTTTAACTAGCTCACTAGCTTTTGCATCATCGCCCAATAATTTGGCGTTCAATTTGGCATACTGTTCTTTGCGTAACTCCATCGTATTGGCTAATTTTTCATGGCCGACAAACTCAGGCTTTGCTTCATTTGGGCTGCTTGGTAAAAAAGCCGCATTGCCATAAATATGGTCTGGATGCACATGCGTGTTAATCACATAAAGCACAGGCAATGGCGTTACTTTGCGAATCGCTTCGCGCAATTGAGCGCCAATTTTAAAGCTACCACCAGTGTCTATCACTGCCACGCCTTTGCTACCAACAATAAAGCTGGCGTTGCAAATATCGCCGTGATAGCCGTCGTCAATATCTAAATGCAGACCATGATGCACATAAATACCGTCACCCAAGTTTTCAATGGCAAAGCTTTCTGCCCTTGCTTGCCCCTGCGTACAGCTCAAGAAGGTCAACAGACTAAGGGTTATCATTAAATATCGCATGAGAGGTTCCTAGAGTGAATTTTATTAGTTAAAATGATGTAAATATCTGTCATATATTGCAGTAAAATCCTTTCACACAGACAGAATTTTAATATTACAGGATATTTCTATGAATCAAACATCTACACGCTACTCCAAAACGGCGATTATCTTGCATTGGCTCATCGCATTTTTGATATTTGGCATGTTTGCATTAGGCTGGTTCATGACAGAGTTACCAAAAGATGGTGCAAAAGAGTTGGGGCATGATTTGTTTAATTTGGGTATCTACAGTTGGCAAACAGTTGATGCAGTAAGCCCGCGTAACTTTTATTTCAATTTACATAAATCTCTAGGCATCACCATTCTAGCGCTTATAGCCTTGCGTATTGTTTGGCGTATTACACACCGCCCACCAGCCATGTTAAGTTCTTACAAAGCTTGGGAAAAGAAACTGGCTAACGGTACGCATCACCTACTTTACACACTAATGACTGCTGTGCCTTTAACTGGTTTGATTATGGCAATATATGGTAAATATGGTGTTAAATGGTTTGGTATCGAGATACTTTCAGGTATGGACAGCAAACCAGTGCGTGATTTTTTTGAAGGCGCACATGAATTCATCGGTATTTTCTTATTAGTGGTGATCGGCTTACATTTTGCCGGTGCGCTTAAACACAAGTTGATTGATAAAGATGGCACTTTGAAACGTATGTCATTGCATTAATTTATTATTTTAATAGTCCGTAAAATAATAAACGGATTTGAAAACTAGAGACAGTTTTGAGAGTGCCATAAAATTAATCTTTTAAAAATTAAATTCATGTTAATATTTTAGCGTGAATTTTTTTAAATTATGCAGATTTCTTTTATTGGCCATTCTACTAATGGCGGTGCTAGAGTCTCGGGCATCAGAACCACTTAATAAAATTACCAGTCTTACCAACTTATCTATTCAAGATGGCAGCCAAATAGATCAAGATAAAGATCCATTAAACACATTAGCTAAAGTGAGGCTATTACATCCTTTTAATTTTTTGTTTTTAGGTAATATTAAGCCGCTACTCACTGTGGCTTACACCAATCCTTCATTAAGGCCCAACCTGCGGCCCCCAAGCATCTAACCCACTTAAAACTTTAAGTTGGCTCGAACTTTGCTAACTTTCAAAGTAACGATATCGCTCAAGAAGTCCTTTTTATAGCAACTTTGTTGCATGTAAGGCTGAAAAGCTGATTCTATCAGTAGCGATTATTGCTAATTAATATTCAATAAAGATGAAAATAATGAAGCATATTAAGAGATACGTGCACCTTATTAGTGCTGCGTATAAATGGCGTCTAATTTGTAGCTCAAAAAAAACACCCAGCCTGAAAATAATTTCATGTTGGCTACTAGCCTGTTTGGCCATGCCAACACATGCGGCACCAGTATTTACCCTTAACGAGTTGACTGCTGCAGCATTAAAAAACAACCCAACCATGTCAATTTCTCGGGCACGGCAAGATGCGGCGTTGGCTGGCCTTACCACCGCGCGGGCATATACAAATCCTGAAATCGAGTTTGGTGCAGGTCCAACGAGATATCGTAGCGGTACTAGTGAAGTAAAGAGTAATTGGGGTTTAGCGCTATCGCAGCCATTGGAATTTGGCTCACTACGCGAGGCACGCCAATCGCTTGCTGAGACCGGCATTCAATCGGCAGAAGTTGGCAGTGAGCTTACACAAACGGTACTTAAAAACCGTGTAAGAAGTGCATTTTATCAAGTCATTCAGCGTCAGTCATTTCTAGAATTGGTCGAAAACGACAAGAAAATACTTGAACAAATTCTGGATAAAGTATCACTTCGCGTTAAGGTCGGTGAGTCGCCACGTTATGAGCTGATTAAAGCAGAAACTGAGTTACTGACAGTTGAGCGTGATTATCAGTCCGCCAAAATTCGTATTGAAGAAAGTAAAGGGATGCTGAGAGGTTTAATCGGCAATTCAATTCCCGTGCAATTTGAGCTACGAGGCGTTCTACCATCCAATAGTCAGCTTGAATCATTAGATTCATTGCAGGCTAAAATTCCAAACAGTCCTTTTATCCGCCAAGCACAACAATTGAGTAAGAGTGCAGAAGCTAAATTAAGGTTAGAGCAGCAGTTACGTAATCCAGGCTTAACCTTAAAAGCCGGCGTTAATCAGGATCCTGATTTAACCAGCTTTCGTATTGGAGTCGCCATCCCGCTGCCGCTCTGGAGCCGGCGCGAAGGTCAAATCGCTGAAGCTGCCGCGGGCATGATGCAAGCACAATCTCAGCTAGATAATGAAGACTTAACATTACAAAGAGAATTGGAATCAGGCTACCAACGCTATCAAATTGCGCGTCAGCAATTGGTCGCTTATGAGTCTGGTTTATTAGCTCGCGCTGAGTCTGTTCTGAAAGTCGCAGAGTCCGGTTACCGCTATGGTGAGAGTGGAATACTTGATTATTTAGATGCGCAACGAACTTATCGAGCCGTGCGTAAAGACCACCTTGCAGCTGTATATGATTTGGTTGTTTCTGTACTTGAAATAGAACGCTTACTTGGCACTGAATTGCTAGAGGAAAAACTGTGAATTTATTAAAAATAACAACGGCGTTAATGATGTTTAGCGCATTGACACTGGCTGGCTGTGGTAATGGAAAAGATAAATCTAAAAATATGCCTGTTAAGGCCATGAATGACCCTAATCTCGTGAAAACCACACCAGAACTAGAGCAACGATTGAAATTAGTGCGTGTTTCAAATGTCGAGATGCGCGAAATAATCCGAATTCCTGGCAGTATTAGTGTTGATGAGCAGCGTATTGCACGGATAGGTGCGGCAGTGGTTGGACGTATCACCGACATCAATGTGATTTTGGGACAAAATGTTAAAAAGGGAGAGGTATTAGCTACCTTAAATAGTACCGAGCTGGCGCAAAACCAACTGGTGTTTATAAAAGCACGTCAGCAGATTCAGCTACAGACCAAAGCTGTAGAGCGCGCGCAATTACTACTTAATGCCGATGTGATTGGTGCGGCAGAATTGCAGCGCAGAGAGGTTGAATTGGCGGGTGCAAAGGCTGAACTTAATGCTACTCGTGACCAATTAGAAGTGTTGGGCATGTCTGACAACGCCATAGCTGAACTTGAACGAACTAATAATATTCGCTCGGTAAGCACCGTAACTGCCAGGTTAGGCGGTACTATTATTAGCCGAAAAGTTAATTTAGGCCAAGTAGTGCAGCCTGCGGATGAGTTGTTTATTGTGGCTGATTTGTCACATGTTTGGGCAGTGGCCGAAGTGCCAGAACGCCAAGCGGAATTTATCCAAAAAGGGCTGGAAGTCACGGTTGAAATTCCGGCTTATGGCGATAAGCAGATTTCAGGTAAATTAATTTACGTCGGTGAAACTGTTGATCCACTCACACGGACCGTTAGTGTGCGCATGGATTTAAATAACAGCGACAAGCTTATCAAGCCAGAAATGCTGGCAACCATGCTAATTCGCTCAAATCCATTGACCCGCTTAGCGATTCCAGCTGAGGCCGTAGTGCGCGAAGATAATCAGGACCATGTATTTGTGCAGGTCGGCCCAAATCAATATCGCTTAAGGCCAGTTAAACTTGGTCCTGCATATGAAGGCATGCGTCCAGTACTTAGCGATTTAGTCGAGACCGATACTATCGTTTCTACTGGCGCTTTTCACCTTAACAGTCAACGTAAAGTTAAGGAACTAGAATAATGATAGAAGCATTAATTCGCGCTGCTCTAAGGCAGCGCATTATCGTTGTTGTTGTCGCTGTCGCCATGTTGGTTTTTGGTCTTTATGCTGCGCAAAATCTGTCGGTTGATGCTTTCCCAGATGTGACTAATGTGCAAGTGCAGATTGCTACACCTGCCACCGGAAAATCACCTGAAGAGGTCGAGCGTTTTATCACCGTACCGCTAGAAATTGCCATGACAGGTTTGCCTGGATTGGTCGAAATGCGCTCACTTAATAAAAACAGTCTGTCACTTATTACGCTGGTTTTTAAAGATGATGTGAATGTTTACTTTGCGCGCCAGTTAGTAATGGAGCGGATGATGGAGGCGGTTGGTCGTATGCCAAAGGGCATTATGCCAGTGTTAGGGCCAGTTTCTACTGGTTTGGGCGAGGTTTATCAGTTCACCTTGGATAGGCCCGATGATGGTAACCGCACGCTCACGCAAGCTGAACTTACCGAACGTAGAACGGTGCAAGATTGGGTGGTACGTCCATTATTACGCGGCATTCCTGGGGTTGCAGAAATCAATTCGCAAGGTGGTTACGTTAAGCAATATCAAGTGCTGGTTAATCCTGATCGCATGATGCATTATGGGCTTAAACTACAAGATATATACAGCGCATTGGCTAATAATAATGCTAATAGTGGTGGTGGCGTTTTACCTCAATTCGCCGAGCAATATTTAATTCGCGGTGTAGGCTTAATTCAGACTTTAGATGATATTCGCGATATTGTACTGAAAGAACAAGATGCTGTGCCTGTACGTATGCGCGACATTGCTGACGTAGAGCTAGGCCATGAAGTTAGAGTCGGTGCCATTGTTAAAAATGGCGTCACTGAATCGGTGGGTGGCATTGTGATGATGATGCGCGGCGGCAATGCTAAACAGGTCGTTAGTTTAGTTAAGGCGCGGGTACAGGAAATTAATGAGAAAGGCATGCTGCCAGATGGTTTGCAAATCAAACCCTACTATGACCGTAGCGAACTGGTTGACGCCTCCTTACATACCGTGACTAAAGTACTGATTGAAGGTGTGTTATTAGTCATTGTGATTCTGTTTCTGTTCTTGGGCGACGTTCGCTCCAGCTTGATTGTTGTGAGTACTTTAATTTTAACGCCACTCATTACCTTTGCTGCGATGAATTATTTCGACATTTCGGCAAACTTGATGTCTTTAGGCGGTCTCGCCATTGCCATTGGTTTGATGGTCGATGGTTCTGTTGTTGTAGTCGAAAATGCCTATCATCATTTAGGTCATCGGCAAGATGAAAGTAAAATCCGTGTGATTTTAGAAGCCGCTACTGAAGTTGGCACACCAGTATTATTTGGTGTTGGTATCATCATTTTAGTTTTCTTGCCACTTATGACCTTAGAAGGCATGGAAGGGAAAATGTTTGCACCGTTGGCTTTTACTATTGCTATTGCCTTGTTTGTTTCGCTAGTTCTTTCGCTCACGTTATCGCCTGTGCTGTGCTCTTATTTACTCAAAGGCGGCAGTGGTGCGGACACCAAGTTTATTAGTGCCATTAAACGACCTTACATGAAAATGCTGCACTGGTCTTTGCAGCATCAAAAGAAAACCATATCAGCAGCAGCTGGTTTGTTTGTTGCGACACTAGTGCTAGTGCCGTTATTGGGCATGTCTTTTATACCAGAAATGAAAGAAGGCTCAATTGTGCCTGGCATCAATCGTATGCCCAACATTTCCTTAGAAGAATCAATCAAAATGGAATCTGAGGCCATGAAGTTGATAATGGATAAAGTGCCCGGTGTGCTTTCTGCTGTTTCTGGCGTGGGGCGTGGAGAAAGTCCTGCAGACGCCCAGGGACAGAATGAGTCTACGCCAATTATTAGCCTGAAACCACGTAGTGAATGGCCAGCTGGCTGGACGCAAGATGATATTGCCGAACGTATGCAAAGCGTGCTTACAGCAGGCCTGCCTGGCGTGCAGATTGTGATGGCACAGCCTATTTCTGATCGCGTAGACGAACTGTTGACCGGCGTTCGGTCTGATGTGGCGGTGAAAGT
>CAIYLB010000210.1 GCA_903926935.1 uncultured Pseudomonadota bacterium | reverse complement strand
TCATCAGGCCATATAAAATAAAGCCTACATGCGAGATCGTAGAGTAAGCCAACATACGTTTTAAGTTAGTTTGTGCGATAGCGGTAATATTACCGATAACGATAGACAGCACCGCCATGTTCACCAGCATTTGCTGCCAATCTACCACCAAGGTTGGCAAGGCTTGTACTAGCATGCGGATAATAAAAGCAAAAGCGGCCAGTTTTGGCACCGAGCTAATGAGTAAGGTAACTGCGGTTGGTGAGCCTTCATAAACATCCGGCACCCACATTTGGAAAGGCACTGCGCCTAATTTAAACGCCAGACCCGCCACAATAAACACTAAGCCTAAAACCAGCACTGCATGAATTTTTGACTCGTTCATAAGCGCGTTATTAATATCAGCAATATTCAAGCTACCGGTCATGCCGTAAACCATACTCATGCCGTACAGCAACATGCCAGAAGCTAGCGCGCCAAGTACGAAATACTTCATGGCAGCTTCAGTAGCTTTGGCATTATCGCGGTCTAAAGCCACTAGCGCATACAAACTTAAGGACAATAATTCTAGACCAACATACAGTGTTAGCATGTTTTGGCCGGACACCATAATCATCATGCCGACCACTGAGAAAAGCACTAAAGCATAAAATTCACCACGGAACATATCCCGTTGTTGAAGATACTGGCGACTATAAAGCAATATCAGCGAGGTACCAAGATAGATCATTAACTTGAGCACGTCTGACATGGCATCATCGACAAACGTACCAGTAAACGCATAAGTGACGCTAGGCGCATGTGTAGTAAAGGTGATGTATGCCGCACCTAATAAAGTAAATTGTGCTAAACCATAAATGGCAATGCGATTATTTTTTTTAAGAAATAAGTCCGCAATCAATATCACCATTGCCATACATAAGATGAATATTTCTGGCAACGCGGTAATGAGGTCGTATCGTATGTTTTCCATGTCTTATAAACCTGAAGTAAAGCCGGCTGGCAGCTTACTTTGTGCTAGCTGAGATAAAAGTTGTGTGACTGTAGCATTTGTCATATCGGTCAGTGGCTGTGGATAGATACCTAAAGCTAACACCATGATTGCTAATGTTGACAATATTAACAGCTCGCGTTTATTAATATCCTTAAGTGCTGCAACATGACTGTTTGCAATTTCGCCATAAAACACACGTTTTACCATCCATAATGTATAGGCTGCACCGAAAATTAGCGTGAAAGAAGCTAAAAATGCGTACCAAAAGTTCGCTTCAATCGCGCCCAGTATCACCATAAACTCTCCGACGAAGCCAGATGTACCAGGAAGCCCACTATTCGCCATTGCAAACAAGACAGCAAACGCAGCAAAGGTTGGCATAGTGTTAGCCACACCGCCGTAGGATTCAATTTGGCGACTATGTACGCGGTCGTAAAGTACACCTACGCACAAGAACATGGCGGCCGAAATAAAGCCATGCGAGACCATTTGTACAATCGCGCCTTCTAAGCCTAGATTATTAAAGATAAAGAAGCCTAGTGTTACAAAACCCATGTGTGAGATAGACGAATAAGCGATAAGCTTTTTCATGTCTTTTTGCACTAAGGCGACCAAAGCAATATAGACAATTGCAATCAGCGATAAGGCAATCATATAGCCTGATAAATGATGTGCGGCATCTGGTGCAATTGGCATCGCAAAGCGTAAGAAACTATAACCGCCTAACTTCAATGCAATCGCCGCCAATACCACTGAACCGCCTGTTGGCGCTTCCACGTGCGCATCTGGCAACCATGTATGGACTGGCCACATTGGAATTTTTACCGCAAACGCAGTAAAGAACGCTAAAAATATAAGAATTTGTACATTGAGCGGCAGCGTAACTCTATGAAAATCTGTCACTTCAAAGCTACCCGTTTGCATATGCAAATAGATAAATGCCACCAACATGAGCAATGAACCGAGCAGTGTATACAAGAAGAATTTAATGGTAGCGTAAACCCGATTCGGACCGCCCCAAATACCAATCACCAAGAACATTGGGATGAGCATCGCTTCCCAGAACACGTAATAAAGAATCGCATCTAGGGCACTAAACACGCCTATCATTAAGCCGCTCATAATCAGGAAGCAAGCCATGTATTGCGCAACGCGTTTTTCAATGACTTCCCACGCAGCAATAATGACAATGACTGTAGTAAAACTTGTCAGTAAAATCAGTGGAATTGCGATGCCATCAACACCTAAATGGTAGTTGATATTAAAGGCTGGAATCCAGCGAAAGCCTTCTTGAAACTGAAAGCCACCATCCGCAAAATTGAAATGCGTGTACAACGGAATTGTCACTAAAAAGCTAACAAGACCGCCCACTAATGCAAGCCAACGTGTGTTATCCGGCTTGTTTTCATCCGCCGTAAATAGCAAAACAATACCTGACAATACAGGCACCCAAATTGCAAAACTTAAAATATGCTTGAGAAAGTAATCAAGGCTAAAGTAATCAACCATTTTCTTTTTATACTTTACTTAAAATTTGAACGAATAGAATGACAGCATGAAAAACACGCCGATAATCATGGCAAAAGCGTAATGATAAATTAAGCCAGTTTGTAGTTTACGCACTATACCTGAGAGCTTTACCACCAAATTAGCCGTGCCATTAACAATGGCACCATCGATAATTTTCACATCACCAATCAGCCAAAGCTTGTTACCAATAAAACGTGAGCCTGCGGCAAAAACTTTCTCGTTAAAGCTATCGAAGTAATATTTATTTTCTAATACACGATTAATCAGTGAAAATTTAGTTTGAATCTTAGCTGGAATATCTGGCCGCTTCATGTAGAAGAACCAGGCCAATGCCACGCCTGAAAAAGCCAGCAAGAATGGTAATGACATTAAACCGTGATAAGCCATTCCGGCAGCTGAATGTATGACTTCATGCCATTCGTGCGTCAGTTCATGCATCGCAGGATGCGTGGCTGAATCTACAAAAATAACGCCTTTAAAGAAGTTGCCATACAGCATCGGTTCAATAGCAAAATAACCAATAAATAATGAGGGTATAGCCAACAGAATCAATGGCAATTTAATCACCCAACCTGGCTCATGCGGATCATCGTTCGGTCCTAGGCCATGATGATGTGCATGTTCATCATTCGCATGGTCGTCTGCATGATCGTCATGCGCTGAATCGTGTGTTTTTACATGAGAATCATCATCTTTAATGACTGCTTTCTCATCACGATGATCATCATGTCCTACTCCATGTTTTACTTCACGCCATTTTTCAGTACCATGAAACACCAAAAAGTATAGTCGGAAGCTATAAAAAGCTGTAACAAAAACACCAGCCAACACTGAGAAATATGCAAATCCACTACCGGTTATCGTTGAAGCTTTGGCAGCCTCAATAATGCTGTCCTTTGAATAGAATCCAGAGAAAAATGGTGTACCAATTAAAGCTAAAGAACCAATCAATGAGGTAATCCAAGTGACAGGCATATATTTTTTCAAATTGCCCATATTGCGAATATCTTGATCGTGGTGCATGCCCATAATCACAGAGCCCGCACCCAAGAATAACAAAGCTTTAAAGAAGGCATGTGTCATTAAGTGGAAAATGGCCACTGAATAAGCTGAAGCACCCAAGGCTACGGTCATATAACCTAATTGCGACAAAGTTGAATAGGCAACAACGCGTTTAATATCATTTTGAATGATGCCCAAGAAGCCCATAAATAGCGCTGTAATACTACCAATAATCATTACAAACGATAGTGCCGTTGAAGACAATTCAAACAATGGCGACATGCGTGCCACCATGAATATGCCGGCTGTCACCATAGTCGCGGCGTGAATCAGGGCTGAAATTGGTGTTGGACCTTCCATTGAATCTGGCAACCAAACGTGTAAAGGCACTTGCGCTGATTTACCCATCGCGCCAATAAACAGCAAAATACAAGTCACTGTCATCAACGACCACTGGATATTACCAATAAGATTAATTTTCGCATCGGCCATTTGTGGCGCTACAGAAAATACCGCCGCATAGTCCAAACTACCAAAGTGGTATAATACCAAGCCAATACCGAGTAAAAAACCAAAGTCACCGACACGATTGACTAAAAATGCTTTTAAATTGGCATAAATAGCGGTTGGCCTTGTGTACCAAAAACCAATCAGCAAATAAGAAACCAAGCCTACAGCTTCCCAACCGAAGAATAGTTGCATGAAGTTATTACTCATGACCAACATCAACATGGCAAAAGTAAATAAAGAAATATAGCTAAAGAAACGCGCATAGCCTTTGTCTTCGTGCATATAACCTATAGTATAAATATGCACCATCAGTGAAACAAAAGTCACCACCACCATCATCATGGCGGATAAACGGTCAATTAAAAAGCCAATTTCGAATGACACATTGCCACTTTTTAACCAACTATAAACGGTCTCGTTATAAACATGGCCTAATAACGCATCTTTAAATACATATACTGATAAGGCGAACGCCGCACCTACACCCAATATCGTCAAAACGTGAGCTGCAGCACGGGGTAAATTTTTGCCAAACAAACCAACCACAATGGCTGCGCATAAGGGCAATAAAGGTATCGCTAAGTAAATTTGTTGCATTGTCATTTGTGAGTATTAACCTTTAAACTTTCCAGCTTTTAGAAAAACCTAGCCTTTTAATGTATCTAAATCGTCGACATTAATCGTGCGTAAATTTCTAAATAGCACAACCAAAATAGCTAAACCAATCGCAGATTCTGCGGCAGCAACGGTGAGGATGAAAAATACAAATACCTGGCCAGCAATATCATGTAAATAATGCGAAAAAGCGATGAAGTTTAGATTGACCGCAAGCAACATTAGCTCGATGGCCATCAATAAAATAATGACATTTTTGCGATTTAAAAATATGCCGACTACGCTAATGGCAAATAGCAAGGCACCTAAAATAAGATAATGTGATAACCCGACCATTATGAAGCATCCTTTGAAGTGGCTGATATAGCATCTGCTGGCGCTTCAACCACAGCATCCATTTTAATAATACGTAAACGATCAGCTTTTTTAACCAGCACTTGCTTAGAAGGGTCCATAGATTTGCTACCCTTACGATCCCTCAAAGTTAGCGCAATTGCAGCGACAATAGCCACTAGCAAAACGACCGAGGCCAACTCAAAAGGCAATAAATAATCGGTATAAAGCACGCGGCCTAATTCAGCGGTATTACTGTAGTCAGCAGGATGAGCTGGAGGCACAATAACTTTATCGTAGCCAAAGTTCCGTACGCCGACAATCATCACCATTTCTACCGCCATCAATCCACCTACAGGTAACGCAATGGGTAACGCCTTCCAAAAACCTTCCCGCAGTTTATCTAGATTAATATCCAGCATCATTACCACGAACAGGAACAGCACCATAACGGCGCCTACGTAAACTAGGACCAAGGTTATAGCTAGAAACTCTGCTTCTAGTAGCAACCAAATGCCAGCCGCAGTGAAAAAGGCTAGCACTAAAAATAAGGCTGCATATACTGGGTTACGTGTAGTGATAACGCTTAATGCCGCGTAAAGCAACACTGCTGCTAACGCATAAAAAACGATGTCTTGAAAATGTAAGCCGAAATAGGTCATAGGTTTTAGGTCTTATTTGTATGTCTGATTTGCTGTGTTAATTAAACTATTATTATCTAAAATTCTTATCAACTGCACGATCTGCGGCAATTTGTTTTTCATGCTTATCGCCTACCGCTAGCAACATTTCTTTGGTGTAGAGTAAATCGCCACGCTGCTCACCGTGATAATCAAAAATACGTGTTTCGACAATTGAGTCAACCGGGCATGATTCTTCACACATACCGCAGAATATACATTTAGTTAAATCAATATCGTAACGTGTAGTTCGGCGAGAATTATCTTCACGTTGCTCAGATTCGATAGTAATCGCCATTGCCGGACAGACTGCCTCACATAACTTACAAGCAATGCAACGCTCTTCGCCATTGGCATAGCGACGTAATGCATGCAAACCTCTAAAGCGCGGCGATTGCGGTGTGCGTTCATCAGGATATTGCACTGTAATTTTAGGCGCAAAAAAGTAACGCCCTGTTAGCGCCATCCCTTTTAACAACTCAACCAGCATTAAGCTAGAGAGCGTAGATTTAATTTTTGCAATCATAAATTATCTAAGTCTATATCAACAATAAGTACGAATTAATGAAACACTAGTTTATAAACTAGCCCTTGAAAACCAGCCTGAAACTAGTGGAACAAGTAAGCCCAAGGTGTTTGCATCATGCCACCGACAAATACTATCCAAACAATGGTAATGGGAATAAACACTTTCCAGCCTAAACGCATAATTTGGTCATAACGGTATCTTGGAAAAGTAGCTCTAAACCATAAAAATAAGAACAATAAGAAGCCAACTTTAGCTAGCAACCACAAGAAACTATCTGGAATGAATGTGACTGGTGACAACCATCCGCCCAAGAACATCAGCGCTGCCAACATTGAAACCAAAATCATATTGGCGTATTCAGCTAAAAAGAATACCGCGAATGCCATGCCTGAATATTCAACATGAAAACCTGCCACAATTTCAGATTCACCTTCGGCAACATCGAATGGAGCGCGGTTAGTTTCTGCCACGGCACTAATAAAATAGACGATGAACAGGGGAAATAACGGTAAGAAGTACCAGTGCAGCATGCCGCCAGATTGGCCCATCACGATTTTTCCTAAATTCAGCGTATTAGCACACATCAATACGCCCACTAGCGAAAAGCCCATGGCAATTTCATAAGACACAATTTGTGCTGCTGAACGTAGCGCACCTAAAAATGCGTATTTAGAATTAGAGGCCCAGCCGGCGATAATTACCCCGTAAACCGCAACCGATGTCATGGCTAGAATATACAACAAGCC
>CAIYLB010000209.1 GCA_903926935.1 uncultured Pseudomonadota bacterium | reverse complement strand
GGGCTGTTTCTATATTTGGCGTCGGGGCTTGAATTGCTAGTCATTTTTTGCCTATCGATAAAACTTGTTTAATTGAAACATGAAAAATATAGCGTTATTTCACAAACTAAAATCGCTAAATCTTACTGTTAAGAAAGCCGCGTTTACACTAAGTTTCAAGTATGCCACTTAATAATTGAATAATACATGGAATTAACATCATTTTTGATTCATATTAAGTTGCCAAGCACCCTATGACCTCATTAACTTAAGCGTGATATCATGAAACTTGGCAAAGCAACATAACGCACTATCATCTAAATACTTCACACTCAACCTTTGGACCAGATAACAAAAGATAGGTTAAATTCCTTCAAATAGAAAACTTAATTACCTCATCTAGAGAGTCTTTGCCCTCGAACAAATGTAGCGCAGCATTGACAACTTGAACATCAAACTGGATTCCAGACTGCTTCTTAATTTCTTCAATTGCCTTTTTAAGTCCCAAAGCAAAGCGATAAGGGCGATTGGTTGACATTGCCTCTATCGAATCAGCAACACCCAAAACCCTCGCTTCCAAAAGTATTTGGTCACCAATTAAACCCTTTGGATAGCCGGAGCCATCGAGGCGTTCGTGATGTTGATGCACCATTTCAGCAATCGGCCAGGGGAAATCAATATCCTTTAACAGTTGGTAACTATGCTCGGCATGCGTTTTAATCAATCCATATTCAAATTCAGAAAGGTCTGATGGTTTGGTTAGAATTTCTGCGGGAATAGCTATTTTGCCGATATCATGCAGTAATGCTGCAGTTTCAAGCCCTTTAATCCGGCCTACGTCCCACCCCAATTCATTAGCAATCGCAACTGCAATACTGGCAACCCTTGTTTCATGGCCTGCGGTATAGGGATCTCTAAGTTCTAACGTTCTGGACATAGTTGTAATAATAGAGGCAAAGGCTTTGCTTAATTGTTCGCCAGTTTTGGTGATTAGAAGCTCCGCATTCTTTCGAACAGTAATATCGCGAACTGTAACTTGCAACGCTTGCTTGCCATCTCTTAAAAAGGCTACTAGTAAGACCTCTGCAGGAAAGGTTGAGCCATCTAGACGGCTACTAGTCCATTCAAAAAGCTTACTGCCAGATTTATAAGCTTGGGAAATCATTTCATTTGCAAGGGCCTTTGAGTCCTCTCCACTTGGCTGGAATGGTGGGGAAAATTGAGAAGGATGCTTGCCAATAACTTCCCCCCGGTCTGAACAACCAAATATTTTTAAGCTAGCTTGATTACATTCAAAAAAGCTTTCATCATCCTGGAACAGGATGGCATCTGGTGAGAGTTCAAATAAGACCTCAAACTGTGAGCTTAATCTTTCAATCTTATTTTCAGCCTGTTTTAGCTTGGTGATATCAGTTAATACATGAAAAGCGAATAAAAACTTGTGACACTCATCACGTATAACATAGCTATAAGAAATAAAATTGCGATTGCCTATGGTAAATTCCTCACGATTACTATCAGCACTCTGATTGTGCAAAACCTCATTACAACTAGGAAGTGGTCCACTGAGTATAGGGAAAACCTCATAATAGGGCTTTCCAATCGATTGATTAGAGTCAACGCCCGCCTCATCGAAGTAAGCCTTATTTGCTTTAATCAAGCGAAACTGATCATCATGGAAAAATGCCGGATCAGGCATATTATCAAAAATTAAATACAAACTTTGAGCATCAATTTCCATGAATAACCTTTAACTTTAATTCTGCAATTTTAAACCGCCACCTGCACTGAGCTGGGACCAACTTAGTAGATGGGCAAGTCACCAGAATTATGCTGCAATTTGATTGCTAATGTGATACTGACTGGCGAAGTCAGCAGATATTTGATTGCCAATTTTCGCATGTTGCCGAATGCGATTATAGTACAGGGAATACGTTTCATAGAAATTTCTAACAAGTTGATAAAGTATCATCAACTTGTCTTTCCATTTAATAAGGTCTAGATCAATTTAGATTAATCACAACTCACACACGGTCCTTTTTTAGCGTCGTAACCCTTAATTGCTTCGATACCATTAACGTTTGCCATTATTGTCCCATCAAGCGTTGCTTCATTAAGGTTGGCACCGGTAATATCTGCACCGGTTAAATCAGCTTTACTAAAATCCGCTCTAAAGAGATTGGTATTACGTAAATTAGCGCCCCTTAAATCAGCGAATGGTAAGTAAGCGCGGTTAATATCAGCACCCTCGAAATTTGTATTGGCAAAGTGCCCACCGACCGCATCAAAACGCATAGCGCCCATCGGCTGGTTACCAATATCTAAGCCAAAGCGACCTTTAGTGACATTCGCATTACTCATATCAACATTACCTAGAGTACCAATCATACGAGCATTGCTTAGATTAGCGCCCTTAAAGTTAGTTTTATCAAAAATAGCTTGAAATATTGTGGCGTCTTTAAGGTTAGCACCACTCAAATCTGCATTCTCAAGCCTTGCCAAGTTGAGATATGCACCTTCTAGATTAGCACCACTTAAATTAGATCCTCGAAGATAAGCGCCGAAGAAACTGGTATTGACCATCTTGCAATGGCGTAAATCCATGCCATCGAAGTGTAAGTAACCAGCATCTTTATTAGATAAATCACATGAATTACTCTTTATTTGCGCCAATGCATCAGCCTGAGTAATTTTCACACGCCCATCTGCATCAACTTCGGGCATAGCGTCCGTTATTTTCTCATAAAAGGCTTTAGCCTTAGTAATAATCGCCTGAGGATGCTCTAGAAATTCATCTTTACTGGCTTCGGAGCCGAAACAATAAGTTTTACCTTCAAACTCTACACTAATTAAGCAATGGGTTTTAAACAGACGGTTCTCTGACAAACTGAAAGTGCAGTTATTATCAAACTCTCCTGCAAAGCTAATGCTCGAAAATAGCATTAAGGCTAAAAAACAGGTTAAATAAATCTTAGTCATATGGCCCCTCATTGTTTTTTTAATTTATTCACTATATCTCTAAATAGAAAATAATGAGACTTATTATTTATAGATCAATTCAAAAAATAAGCGGAATCGGTGTTGGCGCTAGACCATTTTATCTTTAACTAAGTAGCTGCACTTATTGTTTTTAAGAACCTAAAAGGTCATTATATTTTTCATAGTTATCACTAAGTGTAGTTTTCCCAAGTAAAAAAACTTCACCTATTGCCAATTAGTGAAATTATTGAGTATCGACTGGATGATTGAATAACTAATAAAAAATAGTGTAACTAGCATCTGGGGAAATAATTTGTTATCTTATTGAATGCTTAAGGACGTCTAAATGAGTGAAGAAGTAATAATTGTTCAATCAATAACAAGTGGCACTGAGGTTTGCGATTATTACTTGGACGATAAAGGTAATATCTACAAAATAGAATCTGATAAAACAAATGAATTGACATTACTTAGGCAAAAAATAAATGTCGTAATTCCAGATTTTGATTAATAACTTTAATAATTACAAACTCTTACTTTAATCTTCTCAGTAAAAGCAAGCCTTGAGTAACCAATCTTTTGACCTGTTATGGACATATTTGTCAAACCAAAAAATCAAAAGTTTAGAATTATTATGCTTAATACGAAGATGTAAATTACGATCAAGGAATTCTAAATGAGTGAAGATATAAAAATTGTGCAATTAATAAAAAATAAAGGCGACGCACCCGATTACTGCTTGGACGATAAAGGGAATGTTTACAAAATTGAGTATTTGAAAAGAAATGAATTGACATTAGTTAGGCAGAAAATAAATATCGTGATTCCAAATTTATCTCTTTAACGGAATACAATAATAACGCTTTCGCAATATCACCAAACGCAAAGAAGGTATTCAATAATTACAAATACTATCTATAACTAAGCTAGACCCGATTTTGTGGAGGGATAAATTGATGGCACTTTATCAACTTGTTAGTAGCTGTTATGAAACGTATTCCCCGTCGTTTATTTAAATGAGGGTGTCAATAATTTTGTGTAAACGTTATTTTGCAGGAAACTGCTATTTTCAGAAATGGATTAAAAATGACGACACAAAAAGCCTTCCCCAACGATTTAATTGATAGCCTGCTATCCAATTATAAAAAGCCAGAAGATTTAATTGGTGAGAATGGCCTTCTCAAGCAACTCACTAAAGCACTGGTTTAACGTGCGCTGCAAGCTGAAATGGCGGAGCATCTTGGTCACAATAAACATGAGCCTGTCACCAACAGTGCTGGCAATGCCCGCAACGGCAAAAGCCAGAAGACGCTCAAGGGTGAATTCGGTGAACTGCCGATTGAAATCCCGCGTGACCGTGAAGGCCGCTTTGAACCACAACTTATTCCCAAGCACCAAACCCGCTGGACAGGCTTTGATGATAAGATTATCTCGCTGTATTCACGTGGCATGACGGTCCGTGAAATCCAAAGCCATCTCAGTGAGATGTACGGCACGGAAATATCCCCGACCCTCATTTCGACCGTGACCAATGCTGTGTCAGAAGAAGTGAAGCAGTGCGTTTTAAGCGTGCCAACTTTTACCATTCTCCACACGGTTGCTGCACTTACACCGCCTAATAATCCCCTAACTACTGGTAACCTGACATAACTTGTTGCTGGTAGATTGTCAAATCTAGATAGTGCTACCACTTCGTTGATTGATACTTTTTGTACCATTTTGATTCGCTTCGTTATTGTTGGCGACAAAACGAATCATGGGCTTACCATATTCTTAAAAGTAGCACCAAAACGGTACTACTTTGGGTCTAATTAATGTTATTGCTAATAAGAAACCACACGAGCCAAGGGGTTTGGTGTTCGCACGTGGTAATTAATCACGCGCTAGGTGTGGTTAAACTGGTTTTAATCTAAATCTGCAAACTACACCACTAGCATTAAATAATGGCTTATGGCGAGTTAAATGGGCTTACTTATACATTCTAACAATTAACTTAATTAAAAATAATTAGTTAATCAGAATAACCAATTAGTACCAATTTAATTGCCACTCAAGACAATTGCAATACCCATATCATGTTGATCATAATGTGTATTTTAATATTAGCTAAAAGTTAATGATGGGATATTTAAGAATGACAACTACTATTAAATCAAAAACTAAAGACATGCTGAAAGATTTAAACCTGAGCGATGACTTCGATAATGCTAAAAATAACTACCGCCCTAATTCAGCATACCGCTATACCAAACAACAAGGCTTTATCAATGCTAAGGATATTTTAAGCGCAATAGAATCTGACAAAAAAAAGGTTGGTAAGTTATAAATATAGCACTTTACTAACTTTAGTTTCGATCGCTACTATTCATAAATACTTCTTAATTCTTTCATTTACTTGAAATGTACACTAAGTACATTAATTAGTAACAACTCAACTTCTCCGAGTTTTGAGCCGAAGCTATTAAGTCCCCTTTATAGTTTCGGTTTTTTTTGCCTATTTACAACAGCTTTAGGCTTGCTTAAACGGCAATACCTTTGCACTGTCTCTAGCAATATTAATTGATCACTCCACCATTGCGCTATTGCCATAAGCTCTTTGTCATACGTGGATTGCCTATAAATTGCACTAATGACAAGGTCCATATTGCTTTATCTAAATTAAACTCCGCCCATTTAGCATACCTTAGCTCGCTTGGTCACTGTTCAAGACTTAGCTGTAAAAAAACACATGATGCCACCTCAAAGCTACCAGCATATTCAACTAGGTTGCGTAATAGCTTGCCAACATCTGCCGTAGATTTTAAGTGAGGGAAATTACCACCTACATGCTTAATGAGGCGTTCGTCTTTTAGTAGGGTTGGGTTTTCTGATATGAGCTTGTCACTCAATGCAAAATCAAACACCGATTTAATCCAGCTTCGTGTTTTTTCCATAAACTCTAATGCACCACGTTTTTGCATAATCAATAAACATTTACACACCAGCTGATTATCAATTTCACTAATGGGGTGTTTACCGATAACACCATAAACATTAGCGTTAAAAGTTTGTTTGATTTTTATGTGTGTAGTTGGCGCGAGTGTACGCTCTTTAATTGCCAGCCAATCCTCTGCAACTTTCTGAAAGGTGTTATCAGCATCTTTAGCTTTTTGCTGTTTTACTAGCTTTGCCTCAAGCACTGGGTCTTTATGCTCAACTTTTACTTGCTTCAACTTTTGGCGTGCTAATTCTCGCGCCTCACTTAATGTCAATTGAGGATAAGCACCTAATTGCATAAGTTTACGTTTGCCGTGTAATGTAGTTCTTAGCTGAAAGTATTTACTACCATTTTCATGAAGAAGAAGAAACAACCCGTTACCGTCTCTCATAGGGTTCTTTTCAACCTCGCCATACTTAGCAGCTTTGATTGTAAGGTCGTCTAGTAAGTCAGCGTTTAGCTTTGCCATAAAAAGGTATAAAAGTTTATTAAGGTAAGCCTTTATACCTTTTTTATACCAAATGCATAGCAACATTATGAAACGACAAAACACGCTATGAGGCGTGTAGTGTAGTTAAATCATTGTATTTATTGGGATTTGATACGATTTGATACTGTAAAGAACGATTAACTGGTGCCGACGGAGAGACTCGAACTCTCACGACCTAAGTCACAACCACCTCAAGGTTGCGTGTCTACCAATTCCACCACGACGGCATTTATTTCAGCTATCGTTCTTACTGTTTGAAGTAGTTGTATTACTTAGCTGGCTGGCTAGGAATATCTTCTGAACCTGCAGGCGCTTTGGGCACAACCACATCAGCAGGTAGCGATTTTGCACCAGTCACAACATTGGCCGCATTGGCTTTAACAACACTGCCACTGACTCTGTGGCTAGACATATAAGCTAGCGTTAAGCTGGTGGTAAAAAATATCATGACAAACACTGCGGTTGCTTTACTCATAAAGTTTGCAGAACCAGATACACCAAACAGGCTACCAGAGGCTCCGCTACCAAAAGATGCTCCCATATCAGCGCCTTTACCGTGTTGCAATAACACGAGACCAATAACGCCTAACGCAGCTAACACGTGAATTACTAAGACTAATTTTTCCATTTTTACCTTAAGACCGCATTTGTCGGCAACTTGATTTCACAGCTAATTGAACAAAGAAAATATAATTCCTTATTTTCAACCGCTTGTTTTTAAGTTGCTGCGCGGCATATCCCTTCAAATTCTTGCGCGTTTAACGAACACTTACCGATAAGACCACCGTCTATATCTTGCATAACCAGTAATTGTACCGCATTTTGCGGATTTACGCTTCCTCCGTAGAGG
>CAIYLB010000208.1 GCA_903926935.1 uncultured Pseudomonadota bacterium | reverse complement strand
TGATTGCTGAGGGTGTAGAGACGGTCGAGCAACAGCAGTATTTATTTAACCATGGATGCTTTTACTACCAAGGCTACCTATACAGCAAACCCGTACCTATTGATTTATTTGAGGCACTGCTTAAAGAAAAGAAGTTGCCCTATAGCTAATTGGCTGAATACGTTTTTAGGCTCGGAAAATCTGCCAATGGGATAAATAACTTAATTTATCATTAGTAAAAAATGTCTAGCGAGATGAAGTTGGTACAAAAATACGTATAAAAATCGTTAGTACATTTTAATAACGGTTGTATCTATTGGGTTTTAGCGTGTTAGTTCGAGCTCCCTTTGATTGAAACATAGGTGTATGAAATATAGATGTAAAAAATACAGCAAGCCCCGTATTTACTAGACGTAAAGCTAATAATTGCGGGCGTTTTTCTTATGTACTTCAATGTTCCGTAACCTGTAGCTTTGTGGTTATCGTTTTTTTATCTTGCTTGCCGTCTTTTATATCCGCATCAATACGATTTTTTCAAGACCATCACAAGACTGTTTTTTATCCGCTTTTTCTAAACTAATTTTTTCTACGCTAGTTTTTCTACATTAGGCGTCTAGACTGGCTGCCACCATATTGGCGGTGTTCACTATAGAGCGAATGGCAGGCGTATGCTACTGACGTCTTTCATTGCTGGGCGAACAGCCAAAAAGTGTACGGTAAGATTTACTAAAATGGCAAGAAGACTGAAATCCGCAAGCCACCGTGATGGTCATAATCGACATCTCAGTTTGTAATAATAAAGTGCGTGCGCGGCGTAGTCTTAGTTTTAGATAATAATGCATTGGGCTCATACTTAAGGTATGGCTAAACATACGTTGTAAATGTCGCTGAGATAAGCCTGCTAATCGGGCTAGTTCATCGAGCGGCAACGGTTCTTCAATATTCGCTTCCATTAATGCGGAAACCTCTAGCAGCGCTTTGTGGCCATAACCTACTCGCGCTACAGGTGGTATGAGTTGCTGATCTTTACTATCTTTGGCACGCACCACCATAATCTGCTCAGAAATATCGGCGACTAAATTTTTACCAAATCTGGCATACACAAACGCAAGCATTAAGTCTATAGGCGCGGTACCACCTGTACATGAGCAGCGGTCCCGATCAATTACAAAAAGCTCTTCCGCAAAAACTATGTAGGGGAAATTCTCACGTAGGCTAGCCATATTTTCGAAATTAATCGTGCATTTGTAGCCATCTAGCACGCCGGCTTTTGCCAAAGCAAAGCTACCCGTACAAATGCTACCTAGCCAAATATTATGTTTGCTGGCTTGCATAATAAGCTTCAGTACGTCCGGACTCACTGCATCTTGTACATCTCCACCAGCGCACACTAAAAGCATATCTGGCATATTGGTAAAATCTAGCATGGCGGATTTAGCAAAGGCCAAGCCGTTACTGGCGGTCGCGGGTGCGCCATCGACAGTAATTACTGACCATTGATAAACCTCTTCGCCCATTAAGTAATTGGCCATGCGTAAAATTTCAATTGCATTTGAAAATGCAATCATGGAGAAATTATTTAAAGTTAAGAAACTAACGTGCTTAACCTGTGACATTTCTTTACAAGACATAATGCCCCTTGAAAGTGCTGGAAAATAATTAATATTGAATGAAATTATTAATATTAATTATTATTTG
>CAIYLB010000207.1 GCA_903926935.1 uncultured Pseudomonadota bacterium | reverse complement strand
ATAATTTTTTCATGACACTGCCCAGCGAACCGCCCTTACAAAAACTACAATTTTATGTCACTACTGGCTACAACTGTGGCTACTTGTCGAACAGGCTGGCACAAAGCTTAATTGCTTCACCACAACATTTAATTAATGCCGAGGTTTACAGTGGTCTGATTCAACAAGGTTTTAGGCGCAGCGGCATGTTTGCGTACAGACCTCATTGTGAAAACTGCCGTGAATGCATACCTGTGCGTATTATTCTGCAAGACTTCATCGCCAATCGTAGCCAAAAACGCGCCTACAAGCACCACCAAAATCTTGTCACCAGCATTCTACCAGTAGCTTTTCATGCAGAACATTATGCGCTTTATGCCTCCTACCAAAAAGCGCGGCATGCGGATGAAATTGAAAGTAAAAAAGATGCGTCAAGCAATAAAAGTCAGCCTAAAAAAATAGACAAATCAGAACAAGATGAGATGGAGCAATACAACAACTTTCTATGTCAGTCCAATGTAGAAAGTGTCATGGTGGAATTTAGAGAAAATGGCCAACTTAAAATGGTCAGTGTGATTGACCTGGTGCGAGACGGGATTTCTGCCGTATACACCTTCTACGAAACCAGCGACACTAAAGCCAGCTTTGGTACTTATAACGTAATGTGGCAAATTGACTGGGCTAAATCTTTAAACTTCCCTTATTTATATCTAGGTTATTGGATTAAAGACAGCCAAAAAATGGCTTACAAAAAAAATTTCAAGCCCCTAGAAAAATTAATAGAGGGTGAATGGTTTAAATAAATACGACTAAATTCATGCTGGATTGAATTAGAAGTTATGCACACAAGGGATATGCTAGCTAAACGAAGCAATAATAACTACCGCATTCAAATAAGCAGTCAGCGGGATAATTTAACAATGTTACAATTCAATCTGAATAAATTAAAGTTAAACTGAATTGAAAAAAATCGTTATTTTTGGTGTGGGCTTAATTGGCGGCTCGGTTGCGCTAGCTTTAAAAAAAGCTAAGCAGACTAATGCCATGCTGCAAATAGTAGGCTTAGCTCGCACCAGCACCAGTTTGCAAGCCGCGCTTGATTTAGGTGTTATTGATGTCGCCAGCAGCGACATAGCCATTGCGCTTAAAGAAGCTGATTTGGTCTTGATTGCTGCGCCGGTAGCTCAAACAGCTGCCATACTACAAGCAATAAAGCCGCATTTAAATGCCCATACAATAATTACCGATGCCGGGAGCACTAAAGCTGATGTGCTACGCTGTGCAGAGGAAATTTTAGGTGCGCAATTTAAACAGTTTATCGGCGGCCATCCGATTGCTGGCGCTGAAAAAAGCGGTGTAACTGCCGCTAAAGCAGATTTGTATCTCAACAAAAACGTGGTGCTAACACCGACGCCAGAAACTAGCCAACAAGCCATTTTAGCGGCCACTCAACTTTGGCAAGCCTGCGGTGCCAATGTCAGTGAAATGCCAGCCGAAACACACGATAGCATTTTTGCTGCAGTGAGTCATTTGCCGCACTTATTAGCGTTTGCCTTAGTAGACGACATTGCTAAACGGCCTAATGCAGCACAGTTATTTGGCTTTGCCGCCAGCGGTTTTAGGGACTTTACCCGCATTGCTGGCAGCCACCCAGAAATGTGGCGTGACATTAGTTTAGCCAACAAAAATGCCTTATTAAGCGAATTAACTGCCTATCAAGCTGAATTAGCTACCGTAAAAAAGTTACTTGAAAACGAGGATGGTGCTGGCTTACAAGCTTTGTTTGAACATGCAAGTGTCACGCGGAATGCTTGGGCTTTGGCTAATCCAACAAAAGTAGAAATCTAATGTTGCAAAAAACGCTAGATTCTGAGCGCCACATGTAACGCCAAACATTAAAAAATCATAAGTAATAATAAAAAATTAAATTCAAGAATTTATTAAAGAAATCATTAAGAGCAATCATTAAAAGAAATTACCTAAAAATGGAACAACTTAGCCTCCCCGCCGCCAGTAATGCTGAAGGTCAAATTACACTACCCGGCTCTAAAAGTATTTCAAACCGCACTTTATTGCTAGCTGCTTTAGCTAATGGCACTACTGAAATCCGTGACTTATTGGCCTCTGACGATACTGCGCGCATGCTCGAAGCCTTAGAGAAGCTTGGTGTAAAGTGCGAAAACTTTGCTGAAAACGCATGGCGCGTAAGTGGGTGTAACGGTAAATTTCCTAATAAACAGACTGATTTATTTCTAGGCAATGCCGGAACAGCGTTTAGACCGTTGACTGCTGCACTGGCTTTTTCTGAAGGCCATTACCTACTCAGTGGTGTGCCGCGTATGCATGAGCGGCCTATAGCTGATTTAGTAAACGCATTGTTACAAGCTGGGGCAAATATTGAATATTTAGAAAATACCGGCTTTCCGCCACTTAAAATATCACCTGCTTCATTAGATTTAAGCAAGCCCTTACAAATACGCGGTGATGTTTCCAGTCAGTTTTTAACCGCACTGCTAATGGCGTTACCACTCACTAAGCAGCAAGCGACTATCGAAGTGGTCGGTGAGCTTATTTCTAAACCTTACATAGAAATCACGCTTAATTTGATGGCTAAATTTGGCGTAGATGTAGTGCGACAAGGCTGGCAACGATTCACTATCGCAGCCAATAGCAAATATAAAAGCCCTAAAGAAATTTTTGTAGAAGGTGATGCCTCTAGTGCTTCTTACTTTTTAGCAGCCGGCACCATCGCTGGCAATGTGCGCGTTGACGGCATAGGTAAGCAAAGTATACAAGGTGACGTGTGCTTTGCCGAGGCGTTAAGCTTAATGGGTAGTAATATTAGTTATGGTGAAAATTATATTGCAGCAAGTAAACCAGCAAAACTCAAAGCAATAGACCTAGATTGTAACCATATTCCGGATGCTGCTATGACCTTGGCAATATTGGCTTTATTTGCGGAAGGGACTACCGTACTGAGAAATATTGCCAGCTGGCGCGTGAAAGAAACAGACCGCATTGCTGCCATGGCAACAGAATTACGTAAAGTCGGTGCGATTGTTGAAGAAGGCGCTGACTATATAAAAGTCACACCACCTGTGCAATTAACGCCTAATGCCGTAATTGATACTTACGACGACCACCGTATGGCCATGTGTTTTTCTTTGGTGTCTTTAGGTAATGTGCCCATCACCATTAACGACCCTAAATGCGTGAATAAAACTTTCCCTGACTACTTCAAAAGCTTTGCTAAAATCGTCAAACATGCATAATTTAATTCCTAGTGCCGTACCGGTTATTGCGATTGATGGACCATCAGCTTCTGGTAAAGGTACCGTTGCTGAATTGGTGGCAACCCAATTAGGTTTTCATTATTTAGATTCAGGTGCGCTTTATCGCATTGTGGCTCTGGCTGCAAAACAGCAAAATATAGACTGGGACAATGCCTTTGCGGTTGCAGAATGCGCAAAAACCTTAAGTATTGAATTTAAAAATAGTCAGGTTTTTCTAAATGGTGCAGATATTTCAGAGGCAATTCGAACCGAAGAAATGGGCAAAGGCGCCTCGCGCGTAGCGGTACATGCGCCGGTGCGCGCGGTGTTAGTCAATTTACAGCATAGCTTTCGTACAGCGCCAGGTTTAGTTGCCGATGGTCGTGATATGGGAACGGTCATTTTTCCTGATGCTGCATTAAAAGTGTTTCTAACTGCCGCCACCGAAGTTCGTGCACAGCGCCGCTATCAGCAGTTAATCAATAAAAAACAAACTAATGATGACTTAAAAGTTTCGTATGACGATATTTTACAAGACCTCCGAGAACGAGATGCAAGAGACCAAGCGCGAGCAAGCGCGCCGCTAATCAAGGCAAATGACGCCATTTTGCTAGAGACCGACCATTTAGGCATTGCTCAAGCCGTAGCCCATGTTATGCAAAACTATCAGCTTATTAGAAATTTTTAAGCTTAAAAAGTGCAAATAGTCTTTTATTTTTCAATGTTTTAGTTATAATTCTATTCTTTGAAATTTAACAACATTTTTACGCCTACGTTTCACATTGATTCGTAGTTTTTTCAACTACCCCACTGCTAGGTGGGATTATTTTTTAGGTAATTTTAATTAATGGCTTCTACTTCTAACTCTACTGCTTCATCCATGGAATCATTTGCTGCGCTTTTTGAAGAGAGCTTAGCTCGTCAAGAAATGCGTTCTGGCGAAGTGATCACGGCTGAAGTTATCTCAGTTGATCAAGATCACGTGATTGTTAACGCTGGTCTTAAATCAGAGAGCGTTATTGCTGCTACTGAATTCCACAATGCTCAAGGCGAACTTGAAGTTAAAGTGGGCGACTTTGTTAAAGTTGCAATCGAAAAGCTTGAAGATGGCTTCGGTTCAACAGTACTTTCACGCGAAAAAGCTAAACGCATGGAAACATGGTTAGATCTTGAAGATGCGATGAACGAAGGTCGTATCATTAAAGGTTTTGTTAGCGGTAAAGTTAAAGGCGGTTTACGTGTTTCTGTTAACGGCATTATGGCTTTCTTGCCAGGTTCATTAGTAGATGTGCGTCCAGTAAAAGACACTACACCTTTTGAAAACAAAGAGTGTGACCTAAAAGTAATCAAACTAGATCGTAAACGTAACAACATCGTTGTTTCACGTCGTGCTGTAATGGAAGTTAGCATGGGTGCAGACCGTGAAGCGTTAATGGGTACTTTAGCTGAAGGTGCTATCGTTAAAGGTATCGTTAAAAATATCACTGATTATGGCGCGTTCGTTGATTTGGGCGGCATTGATGGTTTACTACACATTACTGATTTGGCTTGGCGTCGTGTTAAGCACCCATCAGAAGTGCTTACAGTAGGTGAAGAAGTTGAAGCGAAAATCTTGAAATTTGATCAAGAAAAAAATCGTGTTTCATTAGGTATTAAACAATTAGGCGATGACCCATGGGTTGCTTTAACTCGCCGTTACCCAGTAAGCACGCGCTTATTCGGTAAAGTGTCTAACTTAACTGACTATGGCGCGTTCGTTGAAATCGAGCCAGGTATCGAAGGTTTAGTACACGTTTCTGAAATGGATTGGACAAACAAAAATATTCACCCGGGCAAAATTGCACAATTAGGTGATGAAGTTGAAGTCATGATTCTTGAAATTGATGAAGCGCGTCATCGTTTGTCATTGGGTATGAAACAATGCCAAGCTAATCCTTGGGATGAGTTCTCTGCAACACATCACAAAGGTGATATCGTTTCAGGCCAAATCAAATCAATCACTGATTTCGGTGTGTTTATTGGTTTGCCAGGCGGCATTGATGGTCTTGTGCATCTTTCAGATTTATCATGGTCACAAACTGGCGAAGAAGCTATCCGCAACTTCAAAAAAGGTGACGAGCTTCAAGCAGTTATCTTGGCAATTGATGTAGAAAAAGAACGTATTTCACTAGGCGTGAAACAACTTTCTGCTGATCCATCAGGTGCTACTGGTTCAACTGATGAGAAATCTGATGCTAAACCTAAAGCTAAACCTAAAGCTAAAGATGCTGCTCCACAAGTGCCGAATGATGGTGCTGCCGCTGGAACAACCAACCTTGGTGCGCTTTTAAAAGCAAAATTAGATAGCAAGAAATAAGCTAATTAGCTAAGATAAAGGCACATAAGCATGACTAAATCAGAGCTAATCACACTACTTGCGGAGCGTTTTCCGCAATTAGTAGTTAAAGATGCCGAACTATCAGTAAAAGCGATTTTAGATGCGATGTCTGATAACCTTGCCACTGGCGAGCGCATTGAAATACGTGGCTTTGGAAGCTTTAGCTTGAATTACCGTCCACCACGCTTGGGTCGTAATCCTAAAACTGGCAGTAAAGTACAGGTACCTGAAAAACATGTACCTCACTTTAAAGCAGGTAAAGAATTACGTGAGCGTGTGGATTTAGGCTAAAGTTTTTTGCTTTAATGTACTAAGTACTTATAAAACGGCAGCTTTTAGCTGCCGTTTTTTTATACTTTTTTTAGCATTCAACAATGGCTAATACCTTACATAAGCATTGAATTAAGCTAAAATTACGCCCTATGCAACTCACCATCATAAAATGCTTTACTAATGAGCATACTAATCATTTCGCACTTAACCTAAGCTATCAGAGAGTGAAGCATCATGGAATTTGAATTTTGGTGGTTATTAGTTCTACCGCTATTTTTCAGCCTAGGCTGGCTAGCTGCAAGGGTCGATCTTAAGCAGCTACTCGCGGAATCCACAGCCTTGCCAGCGGCTTATTTCAAGGGATTAAATTTCCTGATTACCAATCAGCACGACAAAGCGATTGAAGCTTTTTCTGAAGCCGTGCAAGCCAATACAGATTCATTGGAACTACATTTTGCACTAGGTAGCCTATTTAGAAGGCGTGGAGAAGTAGATCGCGCGATACATTTACACCTTAATCTATTAGATAAAAAAGAGTTGGAACCTCAACAAAAGCTTGCTGTAACTGCTGAACTTGCACAAGATTATCTAAAAGCGGGTTTACTGGATCGAGCTGAAGAATTATTCGAATCCCTCAATGATGACCGTTATCGTCAACCAGCACTACGCGCTTTATTAGAAATCTACGTACGCGAACGCGAATGGGAGCGTGCAATTAAGGCTGCAACTGAGTTAGAAAGACTTTCTGGGGTACCTTTTCGTGTCGAAATTTCACATTACTACTGTGAAATGGCGGTTAAATCTAAACTAGAAAATGACACTCACACCGCTAGATTTGAGCTTGAACAAGCATTAAATGCGAATAAAAACTGTGTGCGCGCTAATGTTTTATTAGGTGATTTAGAAGCTGAAGCCGATGCGCATAAGACGGCAATTTCTACTTGGAAACGTATTGAGTTTCAAAAACCAGAATATTTAGGCTTAATTGCACCTAGATTACTAAATAGTTATCGTGCACTTAATCAGATGACCGATGGCTTAAGCTTACTGCAAACTTATTTACAAACTTACAAATTGCCATCTCTACTGAATGTACTATACGAGGCAACCCTAGCTGAAGAAGGCGCGGAAAGTGCAGCCAAATTAGCCAGGAATGAACTGATTAAAAAACCTAGCTTGAATACCTTAGACCAATTACTACAGGCCCGAGCAATTGTAGAAACAAGTAACCATGCTAGCGGTTCGCAAGATACACAACTGATGCAACAAGCTGTTCGACATGCCATCGGCAACAGAACCGCTTACCATTGCGAACATTGCGGCTTTAAAGCCAAATATCATCATTGGCAATGCCCAGCATGCAATGAATGGGAAGCGCTACCGGCAGAACCCACTACAGTTTAATCAGGAAGCGTATCTATAAGCTGCTGTAATTTTAATAAACTCAAGAATTAAAATAAATGAATATGTCGAATAAACCTTATAGCAATGACTCCAAAATAATCGTCGCCCTAGATTATGCAGACGTAGAAAGTGCGCTACAACTAGTCAATCAGCTTGATCCAGCCCTATGCAGATTAAAAGTTGGTAAAGAGTTATTCACTGCAGTTGGCCCACAATTTGTTGAGGACTTAAGCCACGCAGGTTTTGGTGTATTTCTAGATTTAAAATTTCATGATATTCCTAATACTGTCGCTAAAGCGTGTGCGGCAGCAAGTAACTTAGGCGTGTGGATGCTCAATGTGCACGCAAGCGGCGGTTTAGAAATGATGCAAGCTGCGCAACAAGCGGTCAGTCATAGCCATGAAAAACCTATTTTAATTGCCGTAACCGTACTTACCAGTATGAACCAAGCAGGCCTAAAGCAAATTGGCATACAGACAGAACTTGCTACACACGTGCTTAATTTAGCAAAACTTACTCAACAAGCAGGCCTAGCCGGTGTCGTGTGCTCCGCTTTAGAAGCGCCTAGCTTACGCCAGCAATTAGGTAAAGACTTCTGCTTGGTCACACCGGGCATCCGCCCATCTAATGCCAGCCTAGATGACCAATCACGCGTTGTGACGCCAGTAGACGCTTTAAAAAATGGTGCTAGCTATCTTGTTATTGGCAGGCCTATCACTCAATCTGCCGACCCACTTAAAACTTTGGAAGCTATTTACGCTGATTGTGCTGACTTAAAACTGTAGGTTTATTTTAGCAATATTGTAAGGTTGCCGTAAGCTTCGCATGATAACTTGAAATTTCTGAACAATTTTTTTTGGCATTTAATTGTTAAATTGATTATTTTATTTAATTTGATAATTAATTTTAAAAAATGTTGGTCAGATAAGTAATTATATTTTACTTTTTTAGCGAATAATTTTAACCTCTCGGAGAACCTAAATAATGAAAAAAATGTTGTTAGCCCTAGTAACTTGCTTAAGCTTTAGCATGACAGCTTTTTCTGCTGTTAATCTAAATACAGCATCACAATCAGAACTTGAAAGCCTTAAAAATATTGGCCCTGCAAAAGCACAAGCCATTATCGATTATCGAAAGAAAAGTGGTGGCTTTAAAACTGTTGAAGATCTAAATAACGTACCAGGCATTGGCAATAAAACAATAGCGAATTTAAAAAGCGAAATTACTGTAAGTGGCGCAACAAAAGTGGCTACTCCAACAGCAAAAGACCTTAAACCAACGGCTGTTGATGCCAAAAAAGCTATTAAAGTAGCGACACCAGTGCTTGTACCAACAAAAACTAAGTAAGCATCTTAAGGCAGTACTGAGAACTTACTCAGTGCTGTCTTGAAAGCATCTTAAAGTGCAGACTACAAAGCACTTTTAGCCAACCAAAATCTGTCGCTAACATTAACACCATCCTTGCCTCCAAACTTGCGGATTGGTTAATGACTGCCAACTCAATATTTGTTTTCGTTGTGAATATACCGCCTCTAGCTCGATAAATTCAATCGCAGTGTTTGGCAACTCTGGTGTAATGACCTGGCTAATTATAAAGTGTTTTTCTTTATTTACCGGTGAAACCGCTGTCCATTTACTGTGTAACAACTTTTTAGCGTTAAGCTTGGTAGAGAGTTGCATAGTGGTCACTCAACTTTTCGATTGGTAAATATGATTGTGAAGTTTGACCGGCCTACTCATAAGTAGTTTTATTAACTACTCAGTAGGAATTCACTAAAAAATCAAATGGCCGCACAACCATCAAGCCTCTCTAACAACACATATTATTTAACACGCATGCCTAATTGCGCACCAGCATCTGGGCTCAGTATAAATGGGCCGCCACTTTCGTCGCTGGCCGCTAATACCATGCCTTCACTCATGCCAAACTTCATTTTACGCGGTGCTAAGTTTGCCACCATCACAGTTAGGCGGCCTACTAATGTGGCTGGATCATAGGCAGATTTAATGCCGGCAAATACTTGGCGTGTGCTGGCTTCGCCTATATCTAAAGTCAGCTTCAATAATTTTTCAGCACCTTCTACATGCTCGGCATTGACGATTTTTGCAATACGCAAATCCACCTTGGTGAAATCATCAATGCTGATATCTTCAGCTTCGGCGACATTAACATCTGGCGTAGCTTTTGCGGCTACTTTTGAAGCGGTTGGTACAGCGACTTGAGGCGTTGCCAGCAAGTTTTCTTTATTAGCTTCAGTCATTGCTTCAATCGCTTTAGCATCAATGCGTGTAATCAAATGTTCATATTGTTGTATCTGATGACCTGTTACCAAAGAATCATCTACACTTTCCCAAGATAATGGTGAAATATTCAAGAATTTCTCTACATTGGCAGCAAGCAGCGGCAATACTGGCTTCAAGTACAAAGTTAATAATCTGAACATTTCGAGCGCACTAGAACAATCCTGTTGTAAAACTATTTGCGCAGAGTCACCCTCTTGCTTAGCTTTAACCCAAGGTGCGGCCTCAGCAATATCGGCATTAGCCTGGTCAGCCAATCTCATGATTTCTCTAAGAGCCTTGCTATAATCGCGCGACTCGTAACATTCGGCAATCAATTTAGCTGAGTTTCTAATCTCCTGCACAACTGCCGGTTGAGTACTTGATATCAATAGCTTCCCTTCAAAACGCTTATTAATAAATCCAGCAGTACGGCTCGCAATATTGATAAATTTTCCCACCAAATCACTATTCACCCGCGCCACAAAATCATCTAAGCTCAAGTCGATGTCTTCCATCGAACTATTCAGCTTGGCAGCGTAATAATAGCGCAAATATTCAGGATTTTTAATGTGCTCTAAGTAACTACGCGCAGTAATAAATGTGCCGCGTGATTTACTCATTTTCTCACCATTCACAGTTAAAAATCCGTGTGAGAAAATCTTGGTTGGCTTGCGATAGCCACTAAATTCAAGGGTCGCAGGCCAAAACAAGGCATGGAAATATAAAATATCTTTGCCGATAAAATGATAAAGCTCAGTGCTGGAATCTTTATTCCAATATTCATCAAAATCTAAACCGCTGTCGGCACACAACTTTTTGAAACTCGCCATATAACCAATAGGCGCGTCTAACCACACATAAAAATATTTGCCCGGCGCATCAGGAATCTCAAAGCCAAAATAAGGTGCGTCGCGAGAAATATCCCAATCATTCAAGCCGCTTTCAAACCACTCGCCCATTTTATTTGCCGCTTCGCCTTGCAGCGTGGGCTTACCATCAAAGGCTTCGCTACGCGTCCACTCTTTTAAAAAGCCTTCACATTCTGAAAGTTTGAAAAAGTAGTGCTCAGTTTCTTTTCGAATCGGTGCTGCGCCAGAAACAGCAGAATAAGCATTAATCAGCTCGGTAGGATTATATGTTGCGCCGCACACCTCGCAAGAATCGCCATATTGATCTTTCGCATGACATTTCGGACACTCACCTTTAATGAAGCGATCAGGTAAAAACATATTTTTTACCGGGTCGTAATATTGTTCTATGGTTTTAGTGGCGATTTTTCCAGCGGCTTTTAATTTATTATAAATACCTTGTGATAACTCTTTGTTCTCAGGTGCATTGGTCGAATAATAATTGTCAAAAGCCACCAAAAACTCAGCAAAATCCGCGCTATGTTCTTTATGTACGTTGGCGATTAGCGCCTCAGGTGTTATGCCCTCTTTCTCAGCGCGCAGCATAATCGGCGTGCCATGCGTATCATCCGCGCACACATAATGCACCGTATGGCCCTGCATTTTTTGAAAACGTACCCAAATATCGGTTTGAATATATTCGACCAGATGACCAAGGTGAATGCTACCGTTGGCATAAGGCAAGGCAGACGTAACTAGAATTTTGCGAGGATTGTGTGTGGCGGCCATGAGATAAATGAATCTTTGATAAGCTAAAGGCGCTATTTTAGCAAATTGACGGCAATCGCGTGAGAATACATCGTGCATTGATCTACAAATATCAGGCCATTTAGGCAATGCAAGCTAAATCATTTAACACCCCAACCGAGTAGAAAATAGTACGCTTTGCGCACCCGTTGAATTTTTCGCTATAATTCAAGCTAACAGCTAGCACGAATTTAATTAAGCATTCACTATTGAATAACTGGTGGTTCAGCATCATTTAACCACTAGCCTAATGAAAGAATGCTAAAAATAGCCCATCATCACACATTTATTTCACCTAATTTACCACCTTATAATATAGCGCACACAAACCATGACAATTAATGAAATTGATATTCAAAACAGCCTAAAAACACTACTAGACCCGAACACTGGCCGAGATTTTATCACCAGTAAATCTGCCAAAAATATACAAATTAGCGGCAATAATATTAGCGTTGATATTGTGCTGGGCTATCCGGCCAAAAGTGTAATGTCTAGCGTGCAGACTTTAGTGATTCAACATCTTAAAAAATTAAGCGGTGTTGATAATGTAAGCGTCAATATCGGCAGTCGTATTGCGGCGCATAAAGCGCAACAAGGCGTAACTTTATTGCCTAATGTGAAAAATGTCATTGCTATTGCTTCAGGCAAAGGTGGCGTTGGTAAATCTACCACT